>DATKFS010000306.1:0-17656 GCA_035511275.1 Novosphingobium sp. | reverse complement strand
CGACTCCCTGCGTGACAAATTGCGCGACATGGACATCGATGCCCTCGCCCCACGCGATGCACTGGAGATCCTCTACGATCTAAAGCGCGAGGCGGGAGAGGGTTGAGCGCCTCGCGGAATGTGCTTCCGCCCTTTCCTCCGTCATCCCCGCAAGGACAGGGACTCATCTGACGCCCGTGCGACAGGCCGTGTCAGCAGATGGGTTCCCCTTTCGCGGGAATGACGACGAGGGAATGCGGCGCCCAGCGGAGGGTTAGCCTCAAGGCTTCACGGCCTCAGCTGTCGTCGTCGGCGAAGTCCTCGTCCGCGGCGTTGCGCTTGCCGTACCGGCCTTCGAGATCGTCCATCGTTTCCTCGCCGTCGAAGGCGGACATGTCGATGGTGCCGCTGGTGTCCATCTGGTTCATGTGGTCGACGACATCCTCGATGTCGTCCTCGTCGGCGATGCCGCCCTTCACCTTCTCCGTGTCGCCCAGACCGGCATCGGTCGCGGTCCGGCCATTGGCCTCGTCGGCGACCGACTGGGCCTGTGTGTCTTCCTCTTCCTGCTCGTCGTTCACCGTTTCGGGCGCGAGGTCGTCGGGACGTTCGATCATGGGGAAATCTCCTTCGCAGGAGTAACGGGCGGGGGGAGCCGGGGGTTCCGCGAAGACGTCGTCGATGCCCGGCTCGACCGGGGACCGCTGACAATGCCGCACGCATCTTGCGGAGAAGTCGTGCCTGAAGGTTGCCAGCGGTCCCGGATCAAGTCCGGAACAACGGTTACCGGCTGGGAACCGGCACCTCGCCCGAGTAATCGTAGAACCCCTTGCCCGACTTGCGGCCGTACCAGCCGGCCTCGACGTACTTCTGCAGCAGCGGCGCGGGGCGGTACTTGGGGTCGCCGGTGGTCGAGTGGAACACCTTCATGATCTCGTAGAGCGTATCGAGGCCCACGAAATCGGCCAGCGTCAGCGGGCCCATCGGGTGGTTGAGGCCGATCTTGCAGCCCGCGTCGATGTCCTCGACCGAGCCGATCCCGGCGCCGAGCACGAAGATCGCCTCGTTGAGCATTGGGCACAGGATGCGGTTGACGACGAAGCCGGGCTCGTCGCCCGCGAGCACCACGGTCTTGCCCAGCTTCTCGCCGAACGCCTTCATGCGATCGATGGTGTCCTGCGAGGTGGCAAGGCCGGGGATCACTTCGACGAGGCCCATGACCGGCACCGGGTTGAAGAAGTGCAGCCCGCAGAAGCGCGCAGGGTCGGGCGAGCCGGCGGCCATGCGGGTAATCGGGATCGAGCTGGTATTCGACGCCATGATGGCATTGGCACCGAGCACCTTGCCGGCTGCCTCGAAGATCTTCGCCTTGATATCCTCGCGCTCGGTCGCGGCCTCGATGATGAGGTCGGCGCCGGATAGCGCGGCATAGTCGCCGACCGGGGTGATCCGGGCGAGCAGCGCGTCCGCGTCGGTCTGGGACATCTTTTCCTTGGCGACCAGCTTGGCGAGGCTCTTGGCGATGCCTGCCTTGCCCTTCTCGGCGATTTCAAGGCTGATGTCGGTCAGGACCACGTCCATGCCCTTGCCAGCGACGGTCTGGGCAATGCCCGCGCCCATGATCCCCGCGCCGATGATACCGACTGTCTGCACTGCCAAACTCCCTCTCAAGATGATGCGAGCGCTGGGTAGCGCCCCGCGTCCGGCGGGGAACCTAGCGATTCTGACCGGGGACCCAAAGCACGTCGTCGGCCCCATCCGAATTGACCGCCCGGGCGAGGACGAAAAGGTAGTCGCTCAGCCGGTTGATGTAGGCGAGCGCGGCCGGGTTCACCGCGTCGGTGGCGGCCAGCGCGGTGGCGCGGCGCTCGGCGGCGCGGGTGGAGGCGCGGGCGATGTGGACGCGCGCGGCGGCCTCGCTGCCGCCGGGGAGGATGAAGCTGCGCAGCGGCGAGAGGCGCTCGTTCACCGCGTCGATCGCGGATTCGAGCCATTCGACTTGCGCCGGCACAATGCGCAAGGTCATCTCGCCCGGCGTGAAGTCGTCGCCCGGCGTCGCGAGGTCGGCGCCAAGATCGAACATGTCGTTCTGGATGCGGGTGAGGTTTACTGCATGATCGGTGCCCGCCAGCGCGCAGACGGCGAGGCCGATGGCGCTGTTCGCCTCGTCCACCGCGCCGATCGCCTCCATGCGCGCGGCGTGCTTGGGCAGGCGCGAGCCGTCGACGAGGCCGGTCGAGCCGTCGTCGCCGGTGCGGGTGTAGATCTTGTTGAGGCGGACCATGGGTATTCCTTCTGCAAATCCGCCGAAGGCGGATTTGGCGGCACCGGCCCACGCCCCCATCGAGGATACACTAGTGGGAGGCCGGGTGGGGGCGTGGGCCCGTGCCGCGCTGGTAAAACTAGCGCGCCATCGCCAGCAGCAGCGCGCAGACCAGCACGGCGGCGGCCTGGTACTTGATGCGGTTGAACATCATCTTGTTCTGCAGCAGCTGGTTCGCGGTCGGCCCGGTGGCGCCAGGGTCGCGGTGCAGGTCCTCCTTCGTGGAGTTCAGGAAGGCGACGATGCCGCGCACGAGGCTGACGACGACCATGATCACCAGCACGACGATGATGGGAACGAGGATATAGTTCATGGCGCCTGATGTACGCCCTGCGACAGCGAAATGCCAGCGGGCAGGCGCCCTTCGCGCAGTGCCCGGGCGATGGCGTGTCCGTCCTCCCCGGCACGGCGCCGGTCGCCCAGCGAAGGCGCGCCGCGCCGCTTGGCGAGCTTGCGGCCGTCTGCCTCGACGAGCAGCGAGTGGTGCAGCCAGGTCGGCACCGGCAGTGCCAGCAGCGCCTGTAGCAGCCGGTGGACGTGGGTGGCGGGAAACAGGTCCGTGCCGCGCGTGACGAGGGTGATGCCGTCCGCCGCGTCGTCCAGCGTCGCGGCGAGGTGGTAGCTGGCGGGCAGGTCCTTCCTCAGCAACACGACGTCGCCGAACAGTTCGGGCCTGGCGACCTGCGGGCCCTCCCGTTCGTCCACCCAGTCGAGCGGGCCGGCCAGCTCCATGGCCCTGGCGACGTCCAGCCGCCATGCGGCATGGGCGGAATCGACCGCGCGGTGGCGGCAGGTGCCGGGGTAGACCGGGCCGTCAGGGCCGATTTCGCGAGCCGCGGCAGCGATCTCGGC
The DNA here is from genome assembly GCA_035511275.1 of Novosphingobium sp. Lineage (GTDB taxonomy): Bacteria > Pseudomonadota > Alphaproteobacteria > Sphingomonadales > Sphingomonadaceae > Novosphingobium. Next base: position 14,502 of record DATKFS010000306.1, on the reverse strand, counting down.
GCGGGTGCAGGTGCAGGGATACAGCAGTCCCATCGCCTTCAGCCGCTCGCCTGCCTCGACATAGCTGGCGAGGCGGTGCGACTGGAACACCACCTCCCCGTCCCAGCCGAGGCCCAGCCATTCGAGGTCGAGGAGGAACTCCTCGACGAACTCCGCCCGGCTGCGTTCGCCGTCGATGTCCTCGATGCGCAGGATGAACGCGCCGCCCCGCTCGCGCGCCGTGTCGTGCGCCACCAGCGCCGCGTAGGCGTGGCCGAGGTGCAGCGGCCCGTTGGGGCTGGGAGCGAAGCGGGTGCGGATCATCGCCCCTCGTTACCCAAGCTGTGGATTCATGGCGAGCCCAGGGATTCAGCCATCTTGACGCGGACTCGCGCAAGTGCTGGAAATAGCCCATGCACTGCCATCAAACCGCAATGCCAGCCTGCGACAGGAGGCCATGCTCAGGTCGGACCTGATCGAGCGCGCGGCCCGGTTCCGCAGCGCGGAGGGTGATCCCTCCCGAAGTCTTTCGGACTGCCCTGCCCTTGTTCTCAACGCGGACTACACGCCGCTCTCCTACTATCCGCTCAGCCTGTGGCCCTGGCAGACCGCGATCAAGGCCGTGGTGCTGGAGCGGGTGGACATCATCTCCAGCTACGAACGCGCGGTCCACAGCCCCAGCTGGACGATGCAGATCCCCTCGGTGATCGCGCTCCGCCAGTACGTGCGCCCAAGCGAGTTTCCCGCCTTCACCCGCTTCAACCTGTTCCTGCGCGACCGGTTCTCGTGCCAGTACTGCGGCAGCCCGCATAACCTGACCTTCGACCACGTCGTCCCGCGCCGCCTCGGTGGCCGCACGAGCTGGGAGAACATCCTCACCGCCTGCTCGCCCTGCAACCTCAGGAAGGGCGGCCGCACGCCCAAGCAGGCGCACATGCCGCCGCTGGTCCAGCCGATCCGGCCGACCAGCTGGCAGCTTCAGGAACGCGGGCGCGGCTTCCCGCCCAACTACCTCCACGAAACCTGGCGCGACTGGCTCTACTGGGACATCGAGCTGGAGGAATAGCGCGGCCCTCGGGCCGAGCCGCACGGTTCAGTGGATGGTTTCGACCGTCTGCGGCTCGTCCACCCCCGCATCGACCGCGCTGGTGAGGGCGACGTCCATGGTCACGTTGCCCAGCGTGCGCATGAGATCGGGCAGCACTTCCACCGCCACCAGCACGCCAAGCGGCCAGAGCGGCACACCCATGGCCGCCGCGATCGGGCCGATCGAGGAGACGAAGCTGATCGTGCCGGGCAGCGATACCGCGCCGAAGGTGGTGGCGAAGGCCACGAACGTGCCGGCCGCCAGCGCCCCGGTCGTCAGCTCCAGCCCGGCGAGCTTGGCGGCGTAGACCGCGACCGCCATGTTCATCGCCGGCCCGGTCGCGCGGAACAGGGTGACCGCCAGCGGCAGCGCGAACTCCGATGTGGTCGCCGAGACGCCCAGCTTGCGGCTCGACGCGAGCATCGCCGGCAGCGTCGCGATCGAGGACTGGGTGGAGATCGCCACGACCTGCGCGGGCAGCATGGCGGCGGCAAAGGCGCTCAGCCGCTTGCGGCCCACGGTCGCGGCGATGACGTAGCCCGCGATCATCACCACGGTGCCCACCGCCGTCACCAGCACGATGTAGTGTGCCAGCGCCCCCAGCGCCGCGCCGCCGCTGCGCACGCCGAGCGTCAGGCCGAGCGCGAAGACGCCGATCGGCGCGAGCATCAGCACCCACCCTATCACCACCATCATCGCCCCCGCCAGCGCCTCGAACAGCACCGCGAGCATCCGGCGCGGCTCGTCCGCCAGGCGGGTCGAGGCGAACGCGAACAGCGCGACGAAGACGATGACCGGCAGCATCGCGTTGCCCGCCGCCGCCGAAACGACGTTCTCGGGCAGCAGCGAGGCGAGGAAGTCGGCGATGCCCGGCACCTTGCCGGGATCGGCACCATGCGCGAAGCTGACGCCCTCGGGCACCGGGAACAGGCCGAGCAGCAACGGCATCAGCACCGCGCCGAGGATCGCGCTGAAGGCGAGGAAGCTGACGATGATCCCCAGCGTCCGGCGCGCCATCGCCCCGGCGCGGGCGGCCGCCACGGTCTCGACGATGCCGGAGAACAGCAGCCCGGCAACCAGTGGAAGGATGGTCATCTGCAGTCCCTGCAGCCAGAGCGAGCCGATCGGCCCGGTCACCGCCAGCGCCTGCTCCGCCACTGGCCTGCCGGCGATCAGCAGTCCGATCACGAGCCCCGCGACGAGACCCGCGAGAGTGAGCACCCCCGGCACCTTGATCTCAGGAATACGCGAAGTGGCGGCGGCAGGAGGAGGAGCTAGCGGAGAAGTGACCATGGGCGACAGATAGCAGTCCGGCGGCGGATGGCAATTTCGCGTCGCGCCGGGGCGATCGTGCCCCGGCCAGCAAACATGGCGCTCCATCCGGATCGGCGATGGATGGCAATTGCGACGACTTGGGTCTACGAATCCCCCACAAGGCGCTTTTCTAATCAACGCATTCAGGTCGCGGTAACGGCTCTCGCCTAAGGACGGCGGGGCTTTCGAGAAACGGGATTTCCGGACGGTATGGGCAAGCAGTTCTTCGGCACCGACGGCATCCGCGGCCGCACCAACCAGGGGGCGATGACCGCCGCCATGGCGATGAAGGTCGGGCAGGCCGCCGGCACCCGCTTCCTGCGCGGCACTCACCGCCACCGCGTCGTCATCGGCAAGGACACGCGCCTGTCTGGCTACATGCTGGAGAACGCGATGGTCGCGGGCTTCACCAGCGTCGGCATGGACGTGGTGCTGCTCGGCCCGATGCCCACGCCCGCCGTCGCCCTGCTGACGCGCGAGCTGCGGGCGGACGTGGGCGTCATGATTTCGGCCAGCCACAATCCCTACGAGGACAACGGCATCAAGCTGTTCGGCCCCGACGGCTTCAAGCTTTCGGACGAGGACGAACTGGCGATCGAGGCGATGCTGGCGCAGGATCTCGCCCTCGCCGCCTCGCCCGAGATCGGCCGGGCGCGCCGCATCGAGGATGCGCGGGGGCGCTACATCCATGCGGTGAAGGGCTCCCTGCCCTCGACCGTGCGGCTCGACGGGCTGAAGATCGCGGTCGACTGCGCCAATGGCGCCGCCTACCAGGTCGCCCCGTCCGCCTTCTGGGAACTGGGCGCGGAGATCGTCGCGATCGGCGTCAATCCCAACGGCAAGAACATCAACGAGCGCTGCGGCTCCACCCATGTCGAGCTTCTCCAGGAAACCGTGGTGTCTTCCGGCGCCGACATCGGCATCGCGCTCGATGGCGATGCGGACCGGCTGATCGTGGTCGACGAGAAGGGCAAGACCGTCGATGGCGACCAGATCATGGCGCTGATCGGCAGCCAGTTCGCGGCGCAGGGCTCCCTGCGCGGCGGCGGCGTGGTGGCGACGGTGATGTCGAACCTCGGTCTCGAACGCTACCTTAACGGCCTCGAACTGACCCTTGAACGTACCCAGGTGGGCGATCGCCACGTCCTGGAGCGGATGCGGCAAGGCGGCTTCAACGTCGGCGGCGAACAGTCCGGCCACATGATCCTGCTCGACCATGCGACCACCGGCGACGGCACCGTGGCGGCGCTCCAGGTCCTCTCCGCGCTCGTCCAGTCGGGCAAGCGGGCGAGCGAGCTGCTGCACCTGTTCGACCCGGTCCCCCAGCTGCTGCGCAACGTGCGGTTCGCGGGCGGCAAGCCGCTGGAGGCCCTGAGCGTCAAGTCCGCCATCGCCGATGCCGAGGCCTCGCTCGAAGGGCGTGGGCGTCTCGTCATCCGGCCCTCGGGCACCGAGCCGGTGATCCGCGTCATGGCCGAGGGCGACGATGCTTCCGAGGTCGAGGCGGCGGTCGCCTCGATCTGCCACGCGGTAGAAAAGGCGGCTGCATAATGGCTCTCGAAATGCGTCCCGACTGCGAGCGCTGCGGCGTCGATCTTCCCGCCGAGGCGCCCGGCGCGTTCATCTGCAGTTTCGAGTGCACCTACTGCGCGCCCTGCGCCGAGGACCTCGACGACCGCTGCCCGACCTGCGGCGGCGAGCTGGTGGACCGGCCCACGCGCGCGAAGCGGCATCACGATTCCGCGCCGCCGTCCAAAGTGCGGCACTTCGAGGGCTGACGCGCGCGCCATCTCGACTCGCCCCGGCACATGGCGCTAGGGGGCGATGATGAACCAGCCTCCCCGCATCCTTTCGATCGCCGGCTCCGACAGCTCGGGCGGCGCCGGCATCCAGGCCGACATCAAGACCATCACCCTGCTGGGCGGCTATGCGATGACCGCGATCACCGCGATCACCGCGCAGAACACCACCGGCGTCACCATGGTCGAGACGATGAGCGCCGCGATGGTGGCCGCGCAGATCGATGCCTGCGTCAGCGACATCGGCGTCGATGCGGTCAAGATCGGGATGCTGGGCAGCGCGGAGATCGCGCACCTCGTCGCGGACCGGCTGGAGGGGCTCGAGGTGCCGATCATCTTCGACCCGGTCATGGTTTCCACCGCCGGGTCGGTGCTGGCCGACGCCGCGACCGTGGCGGCGTTCGAGCGGCTGATGGCGGTCGCCTGCCTGACCACGCCCAACGTCGACGAACTGGCCGCGCTGGGCGGGGACGCTGCGCTGGCGGCGCGGGGCGTCGCCTATATCGCCAAGGGCGGCGACGCACCGGGCGAGACGGTGATAGACCGGCTGGTCCTGCCCGGCCAGGAGCCGCAGGTCTGGACCGCGCCGCGCATCGAGACGCCGCACACCCACGGCACCGGCTGCACCCTGTCGAGCGCGATCGCCACGTTCCTGGGCCAGGGCGCCCCGCTTTCGGAAGCGATCGAGGACGCGCGCGACTTCGTGCGCGCCGCCCTCCTCGCCGCGCCCGGCTTCGGCAAGGGCCATGGACCGATGGGGCACCACGCGGTCCGGTGACGGGACGCAGCCGATGCTGACGGCCTGACGTCAGACCGTCGTCCCAGCGAACGCCAGGACCGCTGCCGTATCTTCAGGAGCGCCCTCTCCGCGAGCCATGGCGACGCTGCGCCCGGCGGTGAAGTCGAGCGGCCCGGCCAGCGGTCTCCGGTCAGGCCGGGGGCGACGTATCGTCAGGTCGCGTGAGGGTTTTTCCGGGTAGCCGGACCTGCCCGATCGCAACGGCGCTCAGTGCGCGCGTCCGGCGCATCCGCAGCGCGCCGTCGGCGATCATGCCCATCGCCGCCATGGCGCCGCCGGTCAGCCCCGCGGTTCCCATCGCGACGATGACCGGCTGGGCAAAGTCGGCGAGGAGGCGGGTGCGTTCGCTGATGGGTTCGATGAAGCGGGTCATGGGGCGTTCCTGCGGGCGGGGTCTGTGCCTTCGCAGATGAGCCTTTTCCGCACTTCCATGAATTGGGATAAAATCGCTCGTTTCGTTCAACTAAGTCGAACGACGCCGAGGATCACCCCGGCATTACCGTGATCCGGGGATGATCGGCGAGGATATCCATGACGATGTCGAAATAGGTCGTGCCGCGCCCGGCCTCCAGTTCCTCGACCTGCCCGGCGATGGGCGCCCCGTTGAACATCGTCCTGTCCGGCATCCTGCCGCGAAGGTGCGCGAGTGTCGCCGCCCGGCCGAGCGCGGCGCGGCTGGCGTCCATGTCCCTCCACACGAGAGTGACCGGCCCCCCGCCCGCAAGCGCGCCGTAGCCGCCGTGCAGGAGGTCGTTCAGCGCGTCGAGGCTTTCGCCCAGCCGCCAGTCCTCCCCGGCCATCAGGACCCGGTTGATCTCGTCGTAGAACGCGGAAATGCCGGTGACGGCGCGACCTTCGATGACGAAAGTGGCGGGCGGCATCTCCACGTCCATGGGCTTGCCTGCCTGCTTTACGCGACGTCGAGTTCGTAGAACCGGCTGATGTGGTCCCAGCCTTCCTCGGCGGTTTCGCACCAGCGGAACAGCTCGAGGTCGGCGGGATTGATCGTCCCTTCCTCGGCCAGCGCCTCGAAGTCGATCACGCGTTCCCAGAACTCGCGGCCGTAGAGCAGGATCGGGATCGGCTTCATCTTGCCGGTCTGGATCAGCGTCAGCAGTTCGAAGAACTCGTCGAAGGTGCCGAAACCGCCCGGGAACACCGCCACCGCGCGGGCGCGCAGCAGGAAGTGCATCTTGCGCAGCGCGAAGTAATGGAACTGGAACGAGAGGCGCGGCGTCACGTAGCGATTGGGCGCCTGTTCATGCGGCAACACGATGTTGAGGCCGAGCGATTCCGCACCGACATCCGCCGCGCCGCGGTTGGCCGCCTCCATGATCGAGGGGCCACCGCCCGAGCACACCACGAACTGGCGCATCCCCTTCTCGACGATCGCCGCCTGGCTGGCGAGGCGGGCGAGCTTGCGCGCCTCGTCGTAGTACTTCGCCTTGTCGGCCAGCCGCTCCGCCACCTTCTTCTGGTAGTCGGTGGCGGCGGCCTGGACCAGCGCCTCGGCCTTGTCGGGCGAGGGGATGCGGGCAGAGCCGTACATCACGAGGGTGGAGCCGATGTTCGCCTCCTCCAGCAGCATCTCGGGCTTCAGCAGCTCAAGCTGGAAGCGCACCGGGCGCAGTTCGTCGCGCAGCAGGAAGTCGGTGTCGCGGAAGGCGAGCTGGTAGGCGGGGTGCTCGGTCTGGATCGTCTCGGCCTGCTGCTCGGCGAAACCGGCCTCCTGCTCGGCCTTGTAGAAACGGCGCTGGGTGAGGTCTTTGTCTTCTTGTTCGGTCATTGGAACTCCATGGCCCGGCGCGGCTGGCGCACCCGGCAAAGATGAAACGCGCCCGGTTGCGCTGATGCGCACAGGCTATAGGCTTGCAGGAATGACTATCGGGCAGTTCACCACGCAGTTCGCTACAGGGGCCGTGGCGCGCAGGCGCGCACTTGCAGAGATCGGCGGCGGGCTTTGCGCGCTGACCGGCATCGGAGCCTTCGCGCACGCGGCGACCGCGCCGGTTCGAGGGAATATGGTCCGCCCGCCCCGCCTGCGCAATGGCGACGTGCTCGGGCTGGTCGCTCCGGCCGGCTTCGTGGCCGACCGCTTCGGCCTCGACGAGATCGCCGCGACCGTGCGCGCCATGGGGCTGGAGCCGCGCTTCGCCCCGCACCTCACCGCGCGCGAGGGCTATCTGGCGGGCACCGACGAAGTGCGCGCGCGCGACCTCAACGCGATGTTCGCCGACGAGGACGTGCGGGGGCTGATGGCGGTGCGCGGCGGCTGGGGCTCGGCGCGGCTGCTGCCCCACCTCGACTTCGCCGCCATCGCGCGCCGACCCAAGCTGTTCGCGGGCTTCAGCGACAATACCGCGCTGTGCCTGGCGCTGGCGAAGGCCGGTGTGGTCTCGATCCACGGGCCGAACGCCTCGGCCTCGTGGCCGCCCGCCGCGTGGGACGCGTTCCGGCAGGTCGCGTTCGAGGGGGCGATGCCGACGTATTCGGTCGCCCGATATGGCGGCCCGAACCTCGGCGGGCGCGAGTCCGCGGTGAAGACCTTCCGGGGCGGCAAGGCGCGCGGGCGGCTGCTCGGCGGCAATCTCTCGGTGCTGAGCGCGCTGGTGGGCACGCCCTGGCTGCCGGACTTCGACGGCGCGATCCTGTTCCTCGAGGAAACCAACGAGTCCGAGTACCGGATCGACCGGATGCTCACCCAGCTGGCGCTGGCGGGCGTGCTCGGCAGGGTGGCGGGCGTGGTCTTCGGGCAGTGCACCCGGTGCGAGAACCCGGACGGCGGCTTCTCCAACTTCACCGTCTACGAAGTGCTCGACCAGCGGTTCGCCGCGCTCGGCGTGCCGGCGTTCCAGGGGGCGATGATCGGGCACGTCGCGGGTCAGGTCAGCCTGCCGGTCGGCGCCATGGCCGAGATCGACGCCGATGCGGGCACCATCCGCCTGCTCGAACCGGCGGTATCGTGACCGATCAGGTGGTAATCCCCCGCTCCCCGCTCAATCCGTAGCGCGCGACGAGTTCGCCGAACAGCGGGTCGGGCAGCGGCTCCGCGAACTCCAGTCCGGCGCAATGCGCGTTGGCCCAGGCCACGAAGGCCAGCGACGGGCGGCAGCCGGGGAGCGAGAGGGTGATCGTCTCGTCCACTTCGAGGGCGCCCACCCCCTCGACCCGCGCGCCGAAGCGGGTCAGGTCCTTAAGCATGACGGTGGTGCTGGCGATGTCGCGGCGGAAGCGCGCCATCATCTCCACCTGCTGACGGTGGAAGGCCCGCGCGCCGGTGCCCGCGCCGGCATCGGCGGCCGGCTGCACCCCCTCGACGGCGGGCTGGGGAGGCACCCGCCCGGCCGGATCGGCGGGTCGGGGCGAAGGCTCAATCATGCCGCGAATCCTTCGGCGGAATTAACCGGTTTCATTGAGGACGCTACATACCCGGCAATTCCTTGCCGCTCCGCCCTGCACCGCCTTGCGTATTTTACCTGATTCGCGTTCAACGGCCCGCTATTTGACGGTTACATAATGCGGTAAATATGCAAAGGATTGTAAGGTTACCCATCATCGCCAGCCGCCGCGATCGACGGGAATCCGCCAGATCGGCGGAATTCCGAGCGCTTCGAGACGGCTGAATCGACGAGCCGTGCCGTGTCGACAATCCTTTCTTAACCATTGTTTGTGCAGAAAATACGTGTTGATACGGGGGTTCGTATGCGCATCGATGCCAGAAATCTGCTCGACCGACTTGGCAAGAACGACTTTGCCTACAAGGAATTCGAGGACCGCTTTACCGAGCTCGAGCTGTGGCCGATCCTCGAGGCCCTGCTGCGCGATCCGCGCCTGCAGGCGATCGACCCGAACGAGACCGCCCAGCCCGAGCCCGTCGCCGCCGCGCCGGCGGAGATCGCAGCGGTCCCGACCGCCGAACCGTTGAGCGCGCTGTTCAGCCGCTACGGGGACGCACCTGCCACGGCGTCCGGCGACCGGCGCGGTGCCCAGGGGCAGGACGTGCGCGCCATGCTGCGCCACTTGTCCGATCTCGGTTCGCGGGGAGAAATCTGATGGCCGTCATCGTCTGCCACGGGCTCAAGGGCGGAGCCGGCGTCACTTTCGTCTCGGCGCACCTCGCCATGGCGCTGTCCGAAGCCGGAGCCGAGGTGACCATGCTCACCGTCGCCCCGCGCGACACCCTGCCGCTGCACTTCGGCCTGCCGCCCGCGATCGCCCTGCCCTCGCTGTTCGCGCCCGCCGAGGACGCGGTGGTGGCCAGCGGCATCAACCTGCGCAGCCACGTCAAGGCGGTCGACGACCCCGACTTCATCCCGACGCTGAACGACCTCGGCTACCTCGACACGGGCCACGACCGCGTCATGGTGATCGACGTGCCCGCCAGCGCGTTCGCCTTCGCCCGCCGCGTGATCCCCCACGCCAGCGCCAACCTGTGCGTCCTCAACGCCGCGCCGGACACCCTGGCGCTGCTGCCGCAGGCGCTGGGCGACGCCAGCCCCGAGACGATCGCGGGGACCACTTTCGCGATCAACGCGCTGGACGAGACGCGCCGCCTCTCGCGCCACTCCGCCGCCTTCATCCGCGAACTGGTCGGCCCGCGCCTGCTCGGCCGCATCCGCCTCGACGAGTCGGTGCCCGAGGCCATCGCCATGCTGCAGCCGCTGTCGCGCTACGCCCCCTCCAGCGCGGCCCTGAGCGACGTGCGCGCCATCGGCGCCGCGCTCGTCCCCGCGCTCGAGACGCCGGGCCGCCCCTGGGTGGCGCGCGGCTCCCAGGCCCCCGCCTCGGCGAGCCGCGCCGCATGATCGGCAACCTCGCCTCGAGCAAGGCCTTCCGCTACGCCGCCATCGTCCCGATCGTGCTGGTCGCGGCGCTGGTGATCGGCGTCCCGCTCGACGGGCGGGCACAGTGGGTCTGCGCGGGCGTGACCATCCTGGGCGCACTGGTGCTCAAGCGCTGGAAGGGCCGCAAGGGCGCCCTCGCGCTCGGCGTCCTGGCGATCCTCGTCTCGACCCGCTACATCTTCTGGCGGACCACGCAGACGATCGCCTTCACCACGCCGGGCGAGTTCTTCTTCGGCGGCGTGCTCTACCTCGCCGAGCTTTACGCCTGGGTCATCCTGATGCTGGGCTTCCTCCAGACCAGCTGGCCGCTCGAGCGCCCGGTGATCGAGCCCAAGGGCGATCCCGAGACCTGGCCGACGGTCGACATCTACATCCCGACCTACAACGAGAGCCTCGAGATCGTGCGTAACACGGTCTTCGCGGCGATGGACCTCGACTACCCGGTCGACCGCTACCGCGTGTTCATCCTCGACGACGGCAAGCGCGCGGAATTCCGCGCTTTCGCCAAGGAAGCGGGCTGCGGCTACATCACCCGCGACAACAACCTCCACGCCAAGGCGGGCAACCTCAACGCGGCGATGAAGAAGACCGACGGCGAGCTGATCGCGATCTTCGACTGCGACCACGTGCCGACCCGCGCCTTCCTGCAGCTGACCGTCGCGTGGTTCCAGCAGGACCCGCGCCTGGCGCTGATCCAGACCCCGCACCACATGTATTCGCCCGATCCGGTGCAGCGCAACCTCGCCTCCACCATGGGCGACATGGCGGGCGAGGGCGACCTGTTCTACGGCGCCGTGCAGGGCGGCAACGACCTGTGGAACGCCACCTTCTTCTGCGGTTCCTGCGCGATCATCCGCCGCGAGGCGCTGATGGAAACGAACGGCTTCGCGGGCGAGACCGTGACCGAGGACGCGCACACCGCGCTCAAGCTGCAGCGCACCGGTTGGAACACCGCCTACATCAGCGCGCGCCTCTCCGCCGGCCTCGCCACCGAGCGCCTCGTGCTCCACGTCGGCCAGCGCATCCGCTGGGCGCGCGGCATGACGCAGATCCTGCGCATCGACAATCCGCTGATGGGACGCGGCCTGACCTGGCAGCAGCGCCTCTGCTACCTGAACGCGATGATGCACTTCCAGTACCCGCTGCCGCGCATCGTGTTCCTGACCAGCCCGCTCGCCTACCTGATCTTCGGCCAGAACATCATCCAGGCCTCGGCCTCGCTGATCTTCGCCTATGCCATGCCGCACCTGTTCTGCTCGGCCGTGGCGAACGAGCGCACGCAAGGGTCGGACCGCCCGCCGTTCTGGGGCGAGGTCTACGAGACGATCCTGTGCTTCCACCTCGTGAAGCCGACGGTGATGACCTGGTTCCAGCCCCGCAAGGGCAAGTTCAACGTGACCGACAAGGGTTCGCTGCTGGACAAGACCTACTTCGACTTCGATGTCGTCAAGCCGCACCTGATCTGCATCGGCCTCGTCGTCTTCGGGATCGCCATGGCGGTCGTGAAATGGGCGTTCTTCCCCTACCTGTTCAACATCCAGACCGACACCCTGGTGCTGAACGTCGCCTGGGCCACCTTCAGCCTCATCATCCTGCTGGCGGCCGTCTCGGTCGCCCGCGAGACCCGCCAGGCGCGCGTCGACATCCGCATCCCGGTCGACCTGCCGGTCACCGCCTACCTCGCCTCGGGCCACGTCGTCCCGGCGCGCACCATCGACATCTCGATGGGCGGCGCCGCGCTCGCGCTGCCCGCAGAACTGCCGACCAAGGACCGCACCGTGCGCCACATCACCCTCGCCATGGGTGACGAGGTGCTGTCGATCCCGGTCGAGACGATGCGCACCACCGCCGAAAACGCCTACGTGCGGTTCGAGAAGCTCGACACTCTCGCCGGCCGCCACCTCGTGCGCGCCGTCATGGGCCGCGCCGATGCGTGGCAGCCCTCCGGGCCCCGCAAGTCGATCTCCGGCCTGCGCTCCCTTGCCGACATCATCCGGGTGGACATGGTAACCTTGAAGCGCATGCTGGGACTGAACTTCGCCGAACGCCGCCAGATGCGCCGCTTCGAAACCGCCCGCAAGGCGACCGCGGCCGAAGCCGCGAAGCCCAAGGAGGATGGCAAACCCGGCGGCAAGTCTTGGGTGCCCTTCGCCAAGGCCGCAGCCCTCGCCGGCGCGGTCGTGATCGGGGCCGCCGGCATCCTGCTCGGCACCACCGAGGTCCATGCGCAGCCGGCCGCCGGGGCCGCCCCCGCCGCCCAGCCTGCTGGAGCCCAGTCCGCTGCCGCCGCCCCCTCGGGCGGCGTCGCCGAGCGCCTGACCCTCAAGGACCTGCGCCTCACCCGCCCGATCCGCCTCCAGGGCACGCGCGGCGAGATCGGCATTCCCTTCGGCATGCGCCAGGACCGCGTCGTCACCGGCGCGGTCCTGCGCCTGCAGCTCGCCTGGTCGCCCTCGATGCTCGACGACCTCAGCCAGATGGTGGTCATCGTCAACGGCGAGGTCGTGCAGACGATCCCGTTGACCCGCGCCAACTCGGCCGGACAGGTCGTCGAGGTGCCGGTCAACCCGGCGCTGTTCCTGCCCGGCGACAACCAGCTCAACCTGCGCCTGATCGGCCACTACGCGCGCGACTGCGAGGACCCGTTCCACTCCTCGCTCTGGGCCAATATCAGCAACGTGCGCTCGTGGTTCGACTTCAACTACCAGCCGCTGCCCTACGGCCCGGACCTCTCGCGCCTGCCGCTGCCGTTCTTCGACAAGGGCCAGAACGTGCCGCTGCGCATGCCCTTCGTCTTCGCCGGCCAGCCGCGCGCGGGTGAACTCCAGGCGGCGGCGGCAACGGCGAGCTGGCTCGGCTCGCTCGCCAGCTATCGCGGCTTCTCGTTCAAGCCGGTGGTCGGCCAGATCCCGCGCGGCAACGCGATCGTGTTCCTCAAGGGCGGCCAGTCGATCCCGGGCCTCGACATCCCCGGCCCCTCGGGCGCTTCCGCCGCCGCGGTGCGCAATCCCAACGACCCCAACGGCACCCTGCTCGTCATCATGGGCCGCAACGACGAGGAGCTGCGCACCGCCGCCGCCGCCGTCGCGCTGGGTCGCGGCGTGTTCGGCGGCCAGCGCATGTCGTTCGACGGCGTGCGCATCCCCGCCTGGCCGCGCTACGGCGTGCTCCGCTGGCTCTCGACCGACAAGCCGGTCCAGCTCGGCGCGATCATGGAAAGCTACGCGCTGCAGGGCATGGGCATCCCTCCCGGACCGCTCTCGGCCCGCTTCCGCGTCTCGCCCGACCTGTTCTTCTGGCCGCGCGAGGGTGGCAAGCTCAACGTCACCTACCGCTACCCGATCGCGCAGTGGCTCGACCGCCGCGCCTCGCGCCTCGACGTGTCGATCAACGGCCAGTACCTCAAGACCCTGCCGCTCGGCGCGGCCTGGTGGAGCGGCCTGTTCGGCGCATCGGGCGCCAAGAGCTACGATTCCAGCGCCTCGGTGGTGCTCCCTCGCTACAACCTGTTCGGCCAGAACGAGTTGACGATGGACTACAACCTGATCATCGCCGACAAGAAGAAGTGCACCGGGACCCTGCCCGACAACGTGCGCGTCTCGATCGACCCGACCAGCGAGATCGACCTCACCAGCGCCTACCACGCGATCATGATGCCCGACCTCGCGACTTTCGCGGGCGCCGGCTTCCCCTTCACCGCCAGCCCCGACCTCGCGCAGACCACCGTGGTCGTCGCCGAGAACCCGTCGATGGCCTCGGTCGAGGCGTTCCTCACCCTGATGGGCCGCTTCGGCGACTCCACCGGCGTCCCGGTGACGGCGGTCACGGTGACCTCGACGATCGACCCCGACCAGCTCTCGAGCCAGGACGTCCTCGTCGTCGGCGGCACCGGGCTCGCGGGCGCGGACATGTTCGCCAATGCGCCGGTGCGCTGGGAGAACGGCCGCCTGCGGGTCGCCGAACGCTCGCCGCTGCAGTACGTGACCTCGCTTTTCGGCGGCACCCAGATGGAAGACCCCATGGCCGCCGCCCCGCTCGTCTACGACGCCCGCGGCTTCTCCGGCATCGTCAGCTTCCGCTCGCCCTATGCCTCGGACCGCACGGTCGTCGCCCTGCTCGCCGACGACGGCGGGGCGCTGCCCGCGCTCGTCGAGGGCCTTGCCGACGCCAAGATCAACGCCGCGATCCAGGGCGACCTCGCCGTCACGCGCGGCGACGGCATGACCAGCTTCGCGATCACCGAGCGCTACTGGGTCGGCTCTCTTCCGATCTGGATGAAGGTGGCCTACTGGACCAGCCAGCGCCCGATGATGCTCGGCCTGTTCACCCTCGTGCTGGCCGCGATCCTGGCCGGTCCCGCCTACCTCTACTTCCGCCGTCAGGCACAACGCCGCCTCGGCCGTCAGGACGACCACGCATGACCCGTTCCCCGACCCCGAAGCGCGCCGGCAGACTGAGCCTGGCACTGCTGCTCTCGACCGCCGCGACGGGGATCGTGCCGCTGGCGCTGCCAGACAGCGCGCAGGCGCAGGGGGCAGGCGTCGAGGCGCTGGTGAAGCAGGCGCAGTACTGGCGCTCGAAGGGGCGCGAGGACCTTGCCCAGCAGGCGCTGCGCCGCGCCCGCGCGCTCGACCCGAACCATCCGGCGCTCAAGAGCGCGGCCGCGCCCGCCCCGAAGCC
>DATKFS010000305.1:0-7866 GCA_035511275.1 Novosphingobium sp. | reverse complement strand
CACCTCGCCGTGGGCCACTGCGGCATGGCGCCCAGCCTCGATGTCGGCATGGCCTTGCCAGCGGTCCCGGATCAAGGCCGGGACGACGTAGCCGTCAAGAAATCCACCGCGCTCGCACAAGCCCCACGACGGTGCGCGGCTAAGGTGGCGCAACGATCAGGGCGGGGACGCATGTACGCAGACACACTCATCACTGGCGCTTGCGTCATCACGGTGGACGCCGAGCGCCGCGTCATCCGCGACGGCGCGGTGGCTATCGCGGGCGACACCATCGTCGCGGTGGGCAAGAGTGCGGACCTCGCCGGGATCGACGTGCGCGAGGTGATCGACGGCTCGTGCTTCGTGCTGACGCCGGGCTTCGTCAATTGCCACGTCCACGTCACCGAGACGCTGATCCGGGGATTCATCCCGGGCGACCTGCCGTTCGACGAGACGCTGGGCCGCTGGGTCATCCCGCTCTACAAGGATCATTCCCCGGCCGAGCAGGTCACCGCCGCCAGGCTCGCCATCGCGGCGATGCTGCGCACCGGCACGACGACCTTCCTCGAAGCCGGGACGATCATCGCCTTCGACGAGGTCATGGCCGCGATCGAGGGCACCGGCATCCGCGCCCGCACCGGCCGCTGGACCGAGGACCGCGCCTGGGACCCCTCCGCCGACGCCGAGGCGCTCACCCGCGAGGCGCTGGCCGCGCTGGAAACCGACCTCGACAGCTACCCGCAGGACGGCCGCCGCATCGCCGCCTGGCCCAACCTCATCGGCCACATGACCGCGACGGACGCGCTGTGGCAAAACGTCACCGACCTCGCCAGGCGCACCGGCACCGGCGTGTCGGCGCACATGAGCCCGGTGGGTGGCGATTCCGAATGGTATCTCGCCAATACCGGACGCCGCGCGGTGGAGCACCTGTCCGACCTCGGCGTGCTGGGGCCGCACCTCAACCTCGTCCACATGGTCCACATCGACGCGAACGAGGCGCAGCTCGTGGCGGCGAGCGGCACCAACGTCACCCATTGCCCGGACGCCTCGCTGCGCAGCGGCTACGGCGTCACCCATCGCGGCCTTTTCCCCGAAATGGCGAAGGCCGGCGTCAACCTCGCGCTCGGCACCGATGGCGCGGACAACCACGACATGATGCGGGTCATGGCGATCATGGCCTCGCTGTTCCGCGACGCGCGCGAGGATCGCTCGCTGTTCCCCGCGCACGAGGCGCTGGAGATGGGCACGGTCAACGGCGCGAAAGTGCTCGGCCTGTCGGACAGCATCGGCGCGCTGGCGGTGGGCATGAAGGCCGACATCGTCGCCCACGATGCGCGGCGGCCCGAATGGTGCCCGCTCAACAATCCGGTCGAGCAGTTGATCTCCTCGGCCGACGGGCGCGGCGTCCATTCGGTCTGGGTGGACGGCGTGCGGGTGGTCGATGCCTATCGCTGCACGCTGATCGACGAGGAGGCGCTCTACGCCGAGGGACAGGCCGCGGCCGAAGCGGTGCTCGGCCGCTCGGGCCTGCCGCTCGTCAGCGAATGGCCGATCTCGTGACGACATCCAGCAAGGGAAGCAACGCAGTGGAATACTCGGCAATCACGGTCACGCCGCTCACCCCCGGCATCGGCGGCACCGTTTCGGGCGTGGACCTGACGCAGCCACTGTCGGACCTCGTGGTCGCCGAACTCCACCGGGCGCTGGAGGATCGACTGGTGATCTTCTTCCGCGACCAGCCCCTCGACCACGAGGCGCACATCCGCTTCTCGAAGTACTTCGGCGGCATCCACATCGCCCCCAGCACCAAGCCATGGCAGGCGCCCGGCTATCCCGAGGCGACGATCATCCACGCCGACGCCGATTCCACCTTCGTCGCGGGCGAGGACTGGCATTCGGACATGAGTTGCGACACCGAGCCGCCGCTGGGATCGGTGCTCTACCTCCACACGGTGCCCCCGGTCGGCGGGGATACGGCGTTCTCGAACATGTACGCGGCCTACGATGCGCTGTCCGACCGGATGAAGGACCACCTCGAGGGGCTGACGGCGATGCACGATGCCGTCGTCGGCTTCGGCGGCATCACGCCGGAGGGCATGACCCTGCCGCGCACCAGCCACCCGGTGATCCGCACCCATCCGTGGACCGGCCGGAAGGCGATCTACGTCAACAAGGGCTTCACCACCTACATCGAGGGCATCCCGCGCGCCGAGAGCGACGCGCTGCTGGCCTACCTGTTCAACCACGTGCAGCATCCGATATTCCAGTGCCGCTTCGCGTGGCAGCCGCACTCGATCGCGTTCTGGGACAACCGCTGCGCGCAGCATTCGGCGATCTGGGATTACTTCCCGCAGACCCGCTCGGGCTTCCGGGTGCAGATCATGGGCGACGTTCCGCTTTGAGCGCGGCCGCCCTGGCGCCGCAGCGCGGCCGTGAACTGGCGGTGGTCACGGCGGTGTCGAGCGCGCTGGTGCTGGCGCAGGCGGTGGTCTTCGCCGCCTTCGGCCTCGCGCTGTTCGCGATGGGTCGGGACCTTGGATGGTCGGCCACCGATACCGGGGCGGCCTATACCCTCGTCGTCCTGGGCGCCTGCGCGGGTGCACCGATGCCGGTCGTGCTGATCCGCTGGATCGGCGCGAGCCGGACGGTGGTGGCCGGACAGGTCCTGCTGGCCTGCGCGTTCCTCGTCCTGTGGAACACGGCCAGCCTCGCGCAACTCTACCTCGGCGCGCTGATGGCGGGCATCGGCTTTTCGCTGAGCGGCAACACGCCCGGCGTCTATCTCGTCTCGGGCTGGGCGGGGGCAAGGGCACCCCGGCTGATCGGCATCTACATGATGGTCGCGATGCTGGGCAACGCCCTTGGCCCACCGGGCGCGCAGGCGCTGATCGCGGGCGGCGGTTGGCGCGGCTACAGCCTTGCTGTGGCATGTCTGTGTGCCGCCAATGCCGTGTTCTGCGCGGTCTGCCTGCGCGACCCGCCGGTCGTCGAGGCGGCGGGCGGTGAGGGCCACTGGCTGCGCGGACTGGGCCGCGTCCTGCGCTCGCCGGTCTTCGTCCTGCTCGCCACCGGAATCGTCTCCAGCCAGATCTGCCTCGTCACCGTCGCCAGCGTCGCCCCGGCGCATCTGGTGGGGCAGGGGCTGACGAGCGACCTCGCCGCCCGGCTGCTCGGTGTCGAGGGGATCGCGAGCGCATTGGTGACCGGGCTGCTCGGCCATTTCGCCGGGCTGCTGAGCCCGCGCCGGATGCTGCCGGTGGCGCTGGGTGCCTGCGCCGCGGGAATGCTCATCCTCGGCGCCAGTCGCGATCCGCTGGCGCTCCACGCTTTTGCATTACTCATGGGCGCGGGCGTGGGGGGCGCGACGTTGACGGTGACGCTGCTGCTGGTCCGCTATTTCGGCCCGGCCGGCGGTTCGGCGAGCCTCGGCGCGATCTGGACGCTTGCAGGCCTGGCCGCGCTCGGTCCCTGGATTTCGGGCATGGTCGCCGACGCCACCGGCGGCTATGCCCCGGCGCTCGTCGGCTTCGGCATCGCCATGGTGCCGATAGTGCTCGCGAGCATGGCGCTGCCGCGCGAGCCGACGGACACGCCGCCCCCGGGGTGACCCGGGGACGACGCACGTCCTAGAATGCGAAGGGTTCGACCACGCGGCGGTCCGCGATCAGGAACGCGTCCGCGACGAGGCGCAGCGGGCGCAGGTCCACGTCGCTCGCCCGTTCGGCGCAGAGGTGGGCGAAGTGCTCGTAGAGGCGGGCATATTCAAGGTCGGGCTCGGTGCGCTCCGCCTCGCCCGGGCGCTGGATCACGCTGCCGCCCTGCGTCAGGCGCAGGGTCCCGGCATCGGTATCCACCTCGATCGACCATGTCTGCGGACCGGTCTGGAGGAAGTCGAATTCCGCGCGCACTTCGGCGCCGCCGCTGCGCATCTGCAGGCTGGCGGCGATCGGCGAGGCGCGCCCCTCGGGCACGTCCATCCTCGCGCTTTCGACGAAGAGTTCGTGCGGCAGGATCCGCGTCGCGATCGACAGCGCGTTGATGCCCGGATCGAACACGCCGAAGCCGCCGGGCCCTAGGATCCACTCCTGACCGGGGTGCCAGCGGCGGATGTCTTCCTTCCAGTCGATCCGCACGGCCTCGATGCGCTTGTCGGCAAGCCAGGCGCGCGCCGGGGCGACGCCCGCCGCCTCGCGCGAGTGCCAGGTGGCGAACAGGCTGACGTCCGCCGCCCGCGCGGCCTCGACCAGCGCCTCGACGTGCGAGAGCGTCACCGCCGGCGGCTTTTCGAGCATGACGTGGAGCCCCGCCTCGATCGCGGCGAGGGCCTGCTGGTAGCGCCCGTCCGGCGGCGTGCAGAGCGAGACCGCGTCGAGCGGGCAGGCGGCCGCCATCTCCGCGATGTCGTGGTAGCCGGGCACGCCCTCGACGCCGCCATGGCGGCTCGCGGTAGCGGCGAGCGTGAAGCGATCGTTGCCGGCGATGGCGGGAAGGTGCTGGTCGCGGGCGATCTTGCCGATGCCGACGAGACCCAATCTGACAGGCTGCACGTCACATTCCTTCTTGTGGTGTTGTCGTTGACGGCCGACCGCGTGCGGCGCCCATCCACGGGAGGGACGCTGGTGCCGGCTTGCGGGGCGCTTACTCGGCGGCGGGCTGCCGTTCCTCGATGAGGCCGAGCACGTCGCCGATGATCGTGCGCATGGCGATGCGCGCCGCATCGGGATCGCGGGCGACGATGGCGTCGAGGACCTTGGCGTGCTCGTTCACGTCGGCGGTGCGGCCCTTGATGCGGTTGGTGAAGCGGATCGAGGTGCGCAGGGCGGTGCTCACCACGTCGCGCAACTGGATGTAGAACGGATTCTTCGATGCGCGCAGAATCGCGACGTGGAAGGCGATGTCGGCTTCGAGCGGATCGTCCAGCCCGCTCTCGGCGGCGCGCATCCGCTGGAGGCCCGCATCGATCCGGGTAATGTCCTCCTCGCCCGCGACCCGCGCGGCGAGGGCCGCGCCCTCGGGCTCCACCGCGACGCGCAACTCGTTGAACTGGCGCAGCAGGTCGACCGAGAGCTGCCTTTCGAGCATCCAGCGCAGCACGTCGGTGTCGAACAGGTTCCACGAGGAGGTGGGCTGCACCGTCGTGCCCTGGCGGGGACGGGCGCTGAGCAGGCCCTTGGCGGTCAGCATCTTCACCGCCTCGCGCGTGACGGAGCGGCTGACGCCGTGCTGCTTGGCCAGTTCCGCCTCGGTCGGGAAGACCTGGCTTTCGAACTGCCCGGTCACGATCGCGCGGCCGATGCTATCGAGCAACCCGTAAGTCAGGTTCCGGCCAAGCTGTGCCGCGGGTTCGTCGACGATGAGATGGGAAACACCTGCCACTAAGCCGTCCTTGTAAACCTGTCGTCGTCCGCCCGCGCGGTCCGGTTTTGTCGCCACGCCACCGTAATGCGCCCGCCGAAGGAGGCAAGGTCCTTTGATATGATAAGTCGATTCATATGATAATTATGATCGCTTAAATGGGTTGGGCCTAGCCGCCATCGTCGTGGCGTGGCGCCGCGAGGGGCGGCCACTCGATCGCGCCGGACGTGGCCGTGAGTTCCGCGCTGATCGCCGCCGCGCAAGTGCGGATCAGTTCGGAGAACCGCTCGATCGCGTCCTCCATCTTCATGGCCGAGGCGAAGAACGCCAGCGAGATCGCGCCCGCCGGCTTCTCGCCCTCGAAGATCGCGGCGGCGAGGGACGATGTCTTGCCGGGATTGCGGGTGAAGCGGTTGAAGCTGCGCGTGGCGTAGCCCTGGCCGCGCAGCCGGGTCAGGAATGCCTCGTCCTCGGCCAACGCGATGGCGTGTTCCGTTTCCGGGTTCTCCAGCACCTTCATCGAGGCGATGAGCGTGGTCCGCTCGGCATCCTCCAGCGCGGCGATGTAGACGAGGCCCGCAGCGGTCTCCAGCAGCGGGCTGGCATAGCCGGGGAAGTATTCGTTGAACGTCAGCGCGCTCAGCGCATGGGTCGAATCGCGGATCACCATCGAGTGCCCGACGTGCGTGGAAAGCGTGATCGGCCAGCCGACCATCCGCGTCAGTTCGACAATATGAGGCCGCGCCGCTTTCACCAGGCGAGCATCGCCCTGGAAACCATGCGCCAGCGTCTGCACCAGCGCCGTCGGCCGGTAGCGTCGCCGTCCTTCCTCGCGCTCGATCAGGCCTTCGTGGAGGAGCGACTGGACGAGCCGGGAAACCGTGGGAAACGGCAGGTTACAGGCGCGGGCGATGTCCGTCAGGGTGGCGGAGCCGCCCCGGTTTATCGCCTGCAACACCGCGATTCCGCGCGACAGCGAGCGTATCGGGATCCCGTTTTCCAATGTCCGCGGCCCTCATGACTGCCGCCTCGATCAGGCGGTTCCATCGGCATATCATGGCGATGCTGCGCCGTAATGTCCACAGGGTGAACATCCGGGGCATTGCCGTTTCGATACGCGCGCCGACCGGCATAGACGAGCATCGAGAGGCGGGTCCCCGGACGGGCCTGCCGCAATTTTCGACGGGGAAACCATGGCACAGCCGATCCTGCGCACAATGCTGGCCGAGGGCAGGTTCGTGACCGCCCCGGGCATCCAGGACATGATTTCCGCCGTCGTCGCCGCGCAGTTCGACTTCGAGGTGGTCTACGGCTCGGGCTATTGGCTGACGGCTTCGGCGCATGGGTTGCCGGACGCGGGGATTGCCTCGGTCACCCAGATGACGGACCGCATGGCGACGCTGGTGGGCAGTTCCAAGGCGGCGGTCATCGCCGATGCCGACACGGGTTTCGGCGGGCTGCTCAACGTCCATCACACCGTGCGCGGCTACGAGGCGGCGGGTGTCACCGCGATCCAGATCGAGGATCAGGAGTTTCCCAAGAAGTGCGGCCACACGCCGTTCAAGCGGGTGATCCCGATCGAGGACATGGCGCGCAAGATCGAGGTCGCCTGCGACGCGCGCTCGTCCGGAGACTTCCTCGTGATCGCTCGCAGCGACGCCCGTCAGTCCGAGGGCTACGACGGCATCATGCGCCGCATGGAGGCCTATGCGAAGGCCGGCGCCGACGTGCTGTTTCCCGAAGCGCTGGAAAGCCACGCGGAAGTGACCGCGATCACCTCCGCCTTCGATGTGCCGATGCTGGCGAACATGGCGCACGGCGGGCTGACCCCGATCCTCTCGCCGGGCGAACTGGAGACGCTCGGCTACGCCATCGCCATCTACCCGGCGATGGCCTCGCTCGTCGCAGCGCAGGCCATGGAGCAGGCGTTCCGCCGCCTGCGGGCCGGCGACGTCCCGCGCAACGACGAGATGTTCGATTTCAAGCGCTTCTGCAGCCTGATCGGCTTCGAGGACGTCTGGGCCTTCGAGAAGCGCTGGGGGCAGGACTGAACCATGACGCCGCGCACGCTCCATCAGAAGATCTGGGACGCGCACGTCGTCTCATCCCGTGATGACGGGACCAGCCTGATCTACATCGACCGGCACCTCGTCCACGAAGTCAGCAGCGCGCAGGCCTTCGAGGGGCTGCGCAGCGCCGGGCTCCCGGTGCGCCGCACCGACCTGACGCTGGCGATGCCCGACCACAACGTGCCGACCACGCCGCGCGTCGATGCCGATGGCAAACTGGTCCCCATCGCCGACCCGGCGAGCGCGATCCAGCTTGCCGCGCTGGAGGCGAACGTCGCCGAATTCGGCGTGCCGTTCTTCACCGCGACCTCGCCCGAGCAGGGCATCGTCCACGTCGTCGGGCCGGAGCAGGGCTTCACGCTGCCCGGCTGCACGCTGGTCTGCGGCGACAGCCACACCCCGGCGCACGGCGCGCTGGGAGCGCTGGCCTTCGGCATCGGCACCACCGAGGTCGAGCACGTGC
>DATKFS010000304.1:0-6494 GCA_035511275.1 Novosphingobium sp. | reverse complement strand
TGGGCCTTCGCCCTGATTCGGTGGAAGGCACGGATCGACGTTTCGGGCGCGGTGCGCAACTTCACGGCCGGGCTGGCGCTGTCGATCGGCTACGGCGTCGTGCTCCATGGCCTGCGGCTGTTCGTATTCCCGGCGCTGCCGTTGAGCGCATTGGCGATGCTCTGCCTTGGACTGTCCTGCGCATCGCTGCTGGGGGTGCTGTTCCTCATGCTCGGATCCCGGCTGCGCGTGTTCAGCCTCCACACGTTCTCAGGATAATCCCGGCTCATAGGAGGGCCTTGCCTTGCTCTATATCGAGGACGCCAATCTCGCGTTCGTTCACATCCCGAAGAACGCCGGCCAAAGCATTCGCCGGGCCATGGCCGACAGCGGTACGCTCTCGTTCTCGGCCATGGCTACCGACCTGCACGAGGAGGAATCGCGAGCAGCCGCACTGATGGAGGCCGGGCTGAACATTCCGGGCCTGGGGACGGTCCAGCCCGAACATGTCCCGCTCACGTTCCTGGAATCGCATTTTCCTTCGACCTGGGCGACGTTGGCCGGAGCGAGGAGTTTCATCCTCGCCCGCCCTCCGCGCGACCGGTTCTTTTCGGCGCTGCTGCAGCGGCTTCGGGAATACCACGGTTTCGGTGCCATCCGCGCGGACCATCCCTCCGTCATCGACGAAGCCCGGCGCGTGTGCGACTGGCTCGCCGGGCGCGACGGGTTTTGCGACATGCAGTTCATCCATTTCTCGCGCCAGGCCGATTATGCGGACCTTCGTGGCCGGCGCGTGGTCAGCGCCGTGTTTCCGATCGAGCGGACCGACCTCGCCGCCCGCTGGGTCGAAAGCGAAACCGGCCTCGTTCTCGACGTTACCCACGACCACGCGCGCCGCGAGCCGAAGAAGTGGGCCAGTTCGATCCAGCCCGCCGCGCGTTTCATCGGGCGCAGGCTGCTGCCGATGCCGGTCAAGCGGGCGATCTACCCGCTCTGGATGAACAGCGCAGCCTTCGCCAATGCCTCCGGGCGCTATCGCGACATCGATCTGGGAGTCGATGTGGAGGGGTTCATCCGCAGCTACTACGCCTGCGACACCGCGCTGTATGCGGAGGCCGTCCGGGACGCGCAGGGCGTCAGCAACGCCAAGGTGGCGTGAAGTCGTGTCTCTGCAAGGCATCGCCATCAACGGCAAGTTCCTCGGCGCGCCGCTCAACGGGGTCCACCGAACGGCCGCGCATTTCTCCGAGCAACTGGTGCGCCGCGCGGCCAGCGCCTACCCGGTGCGGGTGCTGGCGCCGCGACCGGCCAAGGTTCATCCCGAATTTCCGCAGATGCAGGTCGAGGTCGAGCCCGGAAGTTTCGGCAGCGGTCAGGGGTGGGAGTGGTTCACCCTGCCCTCGAAAGCGCGCGGGAGCCTGCTGGTCAACTTCTGCAACCTCGCGCCGCTCGCCCACGGCAATTCGGTGGTGATGATCCACGATGCCCAGACTTTCCTCTATCCCGAGGACTACGGCGGCAGGCAGGCGGTGGCGTACCGGCGACTGCTGCCATGGATCGCCCGGCGCGCGCGGCGTATCCTCACCGTGTCCGGTTTCGCACGGGATTCGCTCGCAGCGCACGGCGTGGGCACGCTCGACAAGATCGATGTCGTCCACAATGGGACCGATCATATCCTCGCCGCCGCCGAAGACCGCGGCGTTCTGCGGCGCAACGGCCTGGGGCCCGGCGGCTACGTGCTCACAGTGGGCTCGACCAAGGGCTACAAGAACATCCGCACCGTTTTCGAGGCGCTTCGCGCGTCGCTGCCCGGTGGCCATCGACTGGTCGTCGCGGGGGGGCCGGGGGAAGCCTGCTACCGCAAGGCGGGCCTGTCGCCGCCCGCCGGAACGGTGTTCACCGGTTTTGTCTCCGATGCGGAGTTGCGGGCGCTCTATGCCGGCGCGGCGGTGTTCGTGTTCCCGTCGCTGACCGAGGGTTTCGGGCTGCCGCCACTCGAAGCGATGCAATGCGGCGCGCCCGTGGTGGCCGCCCGGGCCGGGGCCATGCCCGAAGTCTGCGGCGACGGCGCGTTGTTCGTGGAACCGACGGATGCCCGCGCCTATCGCAAGGCGATCGAAGCCCTTCTGGCATGTCCGGAGATCGCGGATGCGCTGCGGGCCAGAGGCTCGGCGCGCGCGCGGCGGTTGAGCTGGGATGCCGCCGGGGAACGGCTCTACGACGTGATCGGGCGGCTGCTCTGAGTGGGCGGGTCTTCCAAATTCAGTCGCCGATTGCGACATGCCTGCGGGCGCGATCGATGACGATTTCGAACGGATGTTCGGCGTCGTCGACCCGCAGGATCAGCGCGGAGCTGCCGTTTTCCCAGTCCTGGGTGGTCATTTCGTGGCCTTCGCCCGCGAGCCAGCGCGCGTGGGCGGGGAAGCGGGCGAAGCTCGGGAGGCGGTGTCGCCGGGCGCGGGCCAGTGCGGCGACATGGTCTTCCAGGTCCCGGTCACGGGCGGCCCAGTCGACCCAGCCGATGGCGTTGTCCTGGCAATAGGCGTTGTTGTTGCCCTGCTGGGTCCGGCCGAATTCATCGCCTGCGGTCAGCATGATCGTGCCGGTCGATGCGAACAGGGTTCCGAGCATGGCCCTGAGATCGGCTTTGCGCGCGTGGAGCACCGTGGCGCTGCCGGTCGGCCCCTCCACGCCGTTGTTCCAGCTGAAATTCTCGCCGTGCCCGTCGCGATTGTCCTCGCCGTTGGCCCAGTTGTGGCGGTGCTCGTAGGAGACCGTATCGGCGAGCGTGAACCCGTCATGCGCCGCGAGGAAGTTGACCGACCGGCATCCGGAACCGCCAGCGGGAGAGCCGAACACGTCCGAAGAGCCGGCAATGCGCGTCGCCAGCGCGCCGATGCCGCCCTCGCCTCTCCAGAAGCGGCGGACGTCGTCGCGGAAGCGGTCGTTCCATTCGAGCCAGTGCTGGGGGAACCGGCCGAGCTGGTAGCCGCCGGGGCCGATGTCCCAGGGCTCCGCGATCAGCATGCGGTCGGCGAGCAGCGGATCGGCGGCGATCTCGGCGAAGATGGGAGCGGATGGGTCGAAGCCGGGCTCGCGCGCCATGACCGGTGCGAGATCGAAGCGGAAACCATCGATGCCGCAATGGGCGACGAAATGGCGCAGGGTGTCGAGCGCCAGGCGGCGGACGGCGGGGTTGGCGAAGTCGAGCGTGTTGCCGCAGCCCGTGTCGTTGATCAACTGGCCGTCGGGTGCGTGGGCGTGGGCGGCATCGTCCAGCCCCCGCAGCGACAGCACGCCGCCCGCCGCGTCGCTCTCGCCGGTGTGGTTGAAAACGAGGTCGAGGATCACGCCGATCCCCTCGGCATGGAGCGCGGCGGCGGTGTCGCGCAGTTCGTCGACGCCGCCGGGGCACAGGCCGGGATCGAGCGCCATCATCGCCACCGGATTGTAGCCCCAGGCGTTGACGAGGCCGAGCGGCGGCAGGTGACGCTCGTCGATCCAGGCGACCACGGGCATCAGTTCGACGGCCGTGACGGACAGCTTCGTGAGGTGGGCGATGACCGCCGGATGCGCAAGCGCGGCGACGGTGCCGCGTTGCGCCTCGGGCACTTCGGGATGCAGCATGGTGAAGCCGCGCACGTTGAGTTCGTAAACGAGCCCGCCGCGTTCGAAGCGGGGTGGCCGGGGCGGCAGCGGTGCACGGGGCGTCGGCACGATCGCGCGCGGGACGAGATCGGCGGTGTCCTCTCCGAACGAGGCCAGACGCGGGTCCTGCACGAAGCGGCGGTCCAGCTCGATCGCGTAAGGATCGACCAGCAGCTTCGCCGGATCGAACCACGCCCCGCGTTCGGGCGCCCATTCCCCGGCGGCGCGGTAGCCGTAGCGGGCTCCGGCAAGGTCGCCGGGGAGTTCCAGCACCCAGTCGGGGCCGCTGCGCTCCATCGGGTGACGGGTTTCCGCGTCGCCGTCGAACAGGCAGAGCCAGACCACGTCAGCGCGCGGGGACCGCACCGCGAAAAGGGTCCGGCCGCCCATCACTTGCGCGCCGAGCGGGTTCACGCGGTGAGCGCGGAGTAGAGGTCGGCGTAGGCCTTGCCGCTGGCCTTCCACGAAAAGTCGCACTTCATCGCGTTCTTCTGGATGCGTTCCCACACCCCGGGCTGGCGGTAGAGCGCGACGGTGCGGGTGAGCGCGGCAGCGAAGCCGTCGTAGTCGACGCCGTCGAACTGCACGCCCGTCGCGCAACCGGCGGCGAGCGCGGCGGGGTTCGCATCGATCACGGTGTCGGCGAGGCCCCCGGTCCGAGCGACCACGGGCAGGCAGCCATAGGCGAGGCCGTAGAGCTGGGTCAGGCCGCAAGGTTCGAAGCGCGACGGGATGAGGATGGCGTCGCCGCCACCCTGCATCCGGTGCGAAAGCGCCTCGTCGTAGCCGATGCGGATGCCGACGCGTCCGGAGTGGCGGGCAGCGGCTTCGAACAGGTCACGCTCTATCGCCGCATCGCCCGAGCCGAGCAGCGCCAGCTTGCCGCCGATACCGACGAGATGGTCCATCACCTCGACCAGCACGTCCATGCCCTTCTGCCAGGTCAGGCGGGTGACGACGATGAACAGCGGGCCGTCGCCCTCGACATGGGGATCGAGGCCGAATTCCGCTTCGACGAGGCGCTTGTTGGCGCGGCGACGTTCGAGGGTGCGGTGGCTGTAGCGCGCGGGAAGTGCCGGGTCGGTGGCCGGGTCCCAGACATCGGCGTCGATGCCGTTGAGGATGCCGTGGACGGCGCTGCCGCGCTCGACGATGAGCCCTTCGAGGCCCATGCCGAAAGCGGCCGAACGGATTTCACGGGCGTAAGTGGGGCTGACGGTAGTCACCGCGTCGGCACAGGCGAGGCCGGCCTTCAGCATCCCGACGCCGCCGTGGTATTCCACGCCGTCGATCGCGAAGGCCTCGGGCGGCAGGCCGAGTTGCGGGAAGACCTCGGCGCCCGACCAGCCCTGGAACGCCATGTTGTGGATGGTCACGACCGACGGCTTGCGGCCCTGCGCGCCGTGGGGGGCGAAGCGCAGGTAGGCGGGGGCCATCGCCGCCTGCCAGTCGTGCGCGTGGACGAGGTCGAAGTCCTGCGGCTTGCCGCGCTTCACCAAGGCGCCGCCCGCAAGGTCGGCGGCGGCCCGGCCAAGGGCGGCGAAGCGCTGCCAGTTGTCGGCCCAGTCGCGCCCGGCGGCATCGGTATAGGGCGCGCCTTCCCGCGCGTAGAGAGCGGGCGCGTCGAGCACCAGCAGCGGATGATGCCCATCGAGCGTGCCGGAGAGCAGGCGCGCGGGCGTGCCCACCAGCGAGGACCAGCTATGCACCGCGCGCGCGCGATGCAGCGCGGCAAGGACCGCCGGGTAGCCGGGCAGCAGCGTCGTCGTCTCCACCCCATGCGGGGCAAGCGCGCCGGGCAGTGCGCCGACGACGTCGGCAAGCCCGCCGGTCTTGACGAGCGGGACGGCCTCCGAGGCCACGGAAAGGACTTTGAGCGTCATGATGCGAAAAGTTGCCCAGCAGGATTGACGTGACGAGGCCCCGCCGCGCCCTTCACCGGGAGGTCATGCGAAAGACAGGACCCGATCACAGCCCGAGCCGGTCGATCATCGGCTTGGTGATGAGGCATACGCCGTTGTCGGTGCGGCGGAAGCGGCGGGCGTCGAGTTCGGGGTCCTCGCCCACGACCAGACCTTCGGGGATGCGCACGCCGGAATCGACGATCACGCGCTTCAGGCGGGCGCTGCGACCGATGTTGCAGTAGGGCAGGATCACGCCCTCCTCCACGCAGGAGAAGCTGCCCATCTTGACGCCGGTCATCAGCAGCGAGCGCTTCGCCAGCGCGCCCGAGACAATGCAGTCGTTCGAGATGAGCGAGGAGATCGCATGGCCGCGCCGCCCGTCGAGGTCGTGGACGAACTTGGCGGGCGCCGCCACCACCGCGTCCGACCAGATCGGCCATTCGCGGTCGTACATGTCGAGCTTGGGTACGGTGTCGGTCAGGTCAAGGTTGGCGTCGAAGTAGGCGTCGAGCGTGCCCGCGTCGCGCCAGTATTCCTCGATTTCCTCGGCGGCGCGGATGCAGCTGTCAGTGAAGCGGTGGGCCTGCGCGTGGCCGTGCTTGACGATGTAGGGGATGATGTCGCCGCCGAAGTCGCGCTTGCTGTCGGGGTCGGCGGCGTCGCGGCGGAGCTGGTCGAACAGGAACTCGGTGTCGAAGACGTAGATGCCCATCGAGGCCAGCGCCATGTCCTCCTGGCCCGGGATTCCGGGGGGATTGGCGGGCTTTTCGACGAAGGCGGTGATGCGGTCCCTGTCGTCGACGTGCATGACGCCGAACTCGGTCGCCTCCATGCGCGGTACGACGAGGCAGCCCACCGTCACGTCCGCGCCGGAGTTGACGTGCTGCTGCAGCATCCGCTCGTAGTCCATCTTGTAGACGTGATCGCCCGCGAGGATGACCATGTACTTGGGATCGTGCGGCT
>DATKFS010000303.1:0-3307 GCA_035511275.1 Novosphingobium sp. | reverse complement strand
CTCCTTCGTGGAAACGAGAGGCCAGTTTGATGGAGTGGCTGGACACCCTGTAAATTAATGCGAAGGAGCGTGGCAAAATATGGCGGTTTTGCACTTATGTCCCGCGCTCCTTCGCATTATTACAACCTCGCGATAATATGCATTATGCCCAGCTGCGCATAAGGCGTACCAGCCCGAGGCGTAGCGCACGGCCCGGTCCCAGTCATAGCCGTGAAGCGTGCGGCCGCGCAGGATGGCGTCGTCGCGGGCGTCACCTTCGCCGCGGCCGACCTTGCCCTCGGTGAAGCCGAAGTTGCGCGCCTGCCGCTCCTCGTCGTTGGCTCTTGACATCGCTTCCATGACTGGGCGCAGCGCGAGTGCCCGGTCACGCATCCGCGCGACCCTCGCTTCTCGGTCTGCCTCGTTCGGGAGATCCGGGAATCGTTGCCAGGCGTCGGCGAGGATTGCCGCATGGTCGGGCCTCCGGCCGCGGGCGATCCAGGTGGCCGCGTCGGCGGGATCGAACGGCTCGGAGATCATCGGTCGCCCTCCGCGCGAAAGCCGAGGCTCGAAGCGGTCAGGCTGTCGAGGCCGCGCGCGAGCGCCTCGTAGCGTCCCGTGAGATTCTCGATTGCCCCGAAGGCCCGTGCGTTGGGCGGCGCCGATGGCACATCGAGACGGAACGGCAGGGTCCGTTCGGCCATCTCGGGGAAGACGGCGCCGAGCAGGATTGCGGCCACCCGGTCGGCGACGGCATCGACGCGCTTGCCGAAATGATGCTTGTCGAGGCCCGGCGCGGCTTCGAGATGCGCCATCGGCGCGATGACGTCCGGCAGGCGGGCGAGCAGCCCGGCTCCCAGGCCGTAGTCCGAATGCATCGAGATCAGACCCTGCCGTTCGAGCGAGATCTCGGTGAAGGGGATATGCACCCGGTAGGAATAGCTCGGCGCCTCGACGCCGATCCGGGTGCGTGTGAGCAATATGCGCATCGCTCCATCCCCCTCAGGCGACCAGCCGCGGCGCGGCGGGCGCGGCGGCAGGGAGATTGAGGTCGCGGCGGATACGCGCGGCAAACCGGTCGGGCTCGACGAGCTCGCGGACGGATGCCCAATGGTTGCGTTCGCCGATATAATCCTGGCGGTCGCGGACCCTGCGAAAGCAGACCTCGCGGTCGGGCCCGAACGGCCCGAGCGAGAACTGGACCCAGAGCATGTCGGCGTGGAGCGTGATCTCGCCGGACACCGCCGGCCCCGCCTTGTTGGAGCGGATGTCGAAGCTGCCCTCATCGAGACTCAGCGCTTCTGCGAGGCGGCGGAGGGCCGCGCGGCCCTCGGAATGGAACAGCTTCTTGGCGGTCTCGTCATAGGCGACGCCGCGCAGGGCGAGCGTCTTGAGCATCGGCCGGTTTCTGAGGTCAGCGATCCGCGCCATGCAGTCTCGGCGCAGCTCGGCATCGGCCGGCCGATCGGCGCAGACCTGCGAGAGATGGCGCACGAGCAGGATGACGGCGGGGTCGGTTTCGACCTCGATGCCGGCGTTGCGGCAATCGGTGATGGCTGCTTGGATAGCGTGGAGCGTGGTGCCGATCGTGACCAGCGCGCTGGGGTCGAGCGCCTGGCCGTAGCGAAATGCCACATCGTAGGTCATGGGGTCCTCCGGGAATCTCGAGCGGTTCTTCCGCTCGCGCCCCCGGCCCCCCTTCCCTCTCGTCCCCCCGGCGGAATGGATTCGAACCTCGCTGCTGGCCCTGCCGAACGACGACAGCGGCGCAGCGACGGTGTATTGCCGCCGGACACGGCGAAGAGCTGGGGCGGACGGAGGAACTGGATGGACGATATCGCGGGCTGGATCGCCCCGATCGCGACGATGATCGCCGCTATGATGACCGCGGCCAATCTGGGCGCGAAGGTCACCGGGTCGGGATTCCTGGTCTTCACGATAGGATCGATCTGCTGGTCGCTCGTGGGGCTATCGACCGGGCAGACCAACCTGCTCGCGACGAACGGCTTCCTGACCGTGGTCAACCTGGTCGGCGCATGGCGATGGCTGGGCGAGCAGCGCCGATACGAAGAGGGTGGCAAGTCCGCCGAGAGGGCCAGCCGCCGATGCTCGAGCGATGAGCTGTTCACCGCGACCGGACTCGCCGGGATGGAGGTGGACGATTGCCACGGACAGCGCATCGGGCGCGCGGTCGAAGCACTCCTCGAGTCCGCGTCGGCGAGGATAAGTTATCTGGTCGTTTCCCGGGGCGGTATCGGCGGTATCGACGAGACGCTGCGCGCGGTGCCTTGCGAGGTCGTCTGCTTCGCTGCGCGACGCCTCTCGCTGACGATCGACTTGGCGGGGTTCGAGGAGCTACCCGTCCTCGCGACGGGCGACTGGCCTGCGGAAGCGCCCCGGATTGGGTCCGACAAGGACGCCCGCCTGCAGGCGACTTGAGGTCGGCAATCGCAATGTTATCCCCGCCTGACCAATCGGATTTTGCGGCAGGCGCCCGGACCGATGGCGCGGGCTATGTGACCGGCATAGACGCCGCAGGCCGCCCAGTAGGCGGCGAGCGGAGGCTTGCGGCTGCGCCAGCTCGCCTCGGCGCGCTCTCTCGCGTCCTGCTGGAGTTCGAGAAGCAGGTCCCGCAGCATGCCCCGCGTTTCCGGATCGAGTGCCCGCAGCCTGGCGACGGCCGGCAGTGTGAGGATCGGATTGCGGACCTCCGCACGATTCGAGCGAGCGGGAATCCGCTCGGTGGCAATGAACTGGTGGGACATGAGGGCTCCTCGAACTGCAGGAGCTCTCGCTCCCGTCGGGCTGCCCTCGCACCCCCTCTCTTCTCTGGCGGTGAGGTGGTCGACGTCGGATTCAGGATAGCGTCGGCGTCTCGAACGGGTTGATCACCGGAACATCGAACGACGCGAAATCGGCGACATTGCGGGTCGCAATCGTTAGGCCGAGAACACGCGCGGTCGCGGCGATCAGGGCGTCCTCGTAGAGATGCTCGCTCTTGCCATGCATGAGCTTTGCCCAGGTGCGATAGATGGCGGCGTCTATGGGAAGGACATTCCAGGCCTCCGCGAGCGCATCGGCCCAGGTTTCGATCTCATCGGCGCGGGCCGGGTCCTGGCCGCGGGTGATTTCGATGCCGGCTTGTATCTCGCCGAGCGTAACGGCCGAGATATGGAGCGTGCTGTCGTCCTGCGCTTCGAGCCACGCGAGCACGGCCCCATGGGGGCGGACGCGGCGAAGCTCCGAAACGATATTGGTGTCGAGGAGGAACATCAGAGGGCGGGCGACGCGCGGTGCTTCCCCCGGCCCCGCGGCGGGATCACGAGAT
>DATKFS010000302.1:0-10176 GCA_035511275.1 Novosphingobium sp. | reverse complement strand
GTCATCAACCAGAACTCGTCGTCGAACCGCCTGACCCAGCGCAACAAGATGATCGCGGGCGGCCTGAACTTCGAGCAGGACCGCATCAAGGCGGTGCTCGACGTATCCTACCAGACCTCGCGCGCCTTCACCGAAAACTTCAACGCCGAGGTCGGCCAGCGGGTGGGCTCGGTCTTCATCGAGACCGACGTCGACAACGGCCCGACGATCACCATCGACCCGTCGATCCCGCTGAGTTCGACCAACCTCTCGCTGCGCAACTCGATCAACCAGAACTTCACGCTGGGCACCGGCCAGCTTTTCCAGGCCAAGGCTGACGGCGAATACGAGGTCGGGGGCATCCTCTCGAAGCTGCGGGTCGGGCTGCGCTATGCCCGGCGCGAGGCGCGGCTGCAGAACGTGCAGCAGACCAACACCGTCCAGTCGATCGGCTTCGGCAACATCGGCACGGCGACCGAGTCCACCGCCCGCCTCGTCTCCTCGCTGCCGCTCTCGCCCGATTTCCTGGCGGTGATCGGCGAGGCGCCGCGCCTCAACGGCGGCGCGCCGTTCCTCGGCGTCAACCCGGCCTACCTGCGCTCCGAGCGCGGCCGCAACGAGCTGCGCGCGCTGTTCAACCTGCCGCTGCGCCAGCCGGACTACGATCCGACCAAGGAGTTCAACGCCAAGGAAGCCACGTATGCGGGATATGTCGAGGGCGGCTACGAGATCCCGCTCGGCTCGCTCACGCTGGACGGCGTGGTCGGCGCGCGCGTGGTCAAGACCGACCGCACGATCTCGGGCTTCGAGCGGATCGGCACGACCTATGGCCTGGTGACCGCGAAGACCTCGGACGTGGACGTGCTGCCCGCCTTCACCGCGCGCCTGCAGTTCCCCGGCTCGTTCCAGACGCGCTTCAACTACTCGCGCTCGATCCGGCGCCCGGACTTCGCCTCGCTGAGCCCGACGGAATCGCTGACGCTGGTGGGCAACGTGTTCCTGCTGAACAGCGGCCAGCGCGGCAACCCCGACCTCAAGC
Organism: Novosphingobium sp.; assembly: GCA_035511275.1. Lineage (GTDB taxonomy): Bacteria > Pseudomonadota > Alphaproteobacteria > Sphingomonadales > Sphingomonadaceae > Novosphingobium. The sequence continues at coordinate 9,158 of DATKFS010000302.1, read as the reverse complement.
CGCAGAAGTCCGACAGCTTCGACGTGACCGCCGAGTACTATTTCCGCAGTGGCTACGTGGCGGTGACGGGTTACTACCGCTCGATCAAGGACCGCGTGGTGACCTCCAGCACGCAGGAGACGATCGACGGGCTCAATTACCTCATATCGAGCCCGCGCAACGTCGGCTCGGTCGATCTCAAGGGCGTGGAAGTCAGCGGCCAGTACTTCTTCGACTTCCTGCCCGGCGCGCTTTCCGGCTTCGGCGTGCAGGGCGCCTTCACGCTCGCCCAGTCGAAGATCAAGGGCGACGATCCGCTGGCCGGGAACCCGCTGGTCGGCGTCTCGAAGTACAACTACACGGCGGGCCTGCTCTACGACAAGTCGGGCCTCAGCGGGCGCCTGATCTGGACCTCGCGCTCCAAGTACATCGACGCGGACAACACCGGCGGCGTGCAGCTTCGCCCGTTCGACGCGGACCGGGTGGACGAGGCCTACGTGCCGGTGCTGCTGTCCTATGCCCGCCCGGCGGGGCGCCTCGATTTCAGCGTCGGCTACGACTTCACCGAGGCGTTCCGGCTCGACGTCGGCGGAACCAACATCCTGCGCAACCGGACTTCGATCTATCGTGGATCGGAGCGTATCAACTTCTCGTTGCTTGAAGACGAGACGGTCTACACGATCGGCGCGCGCGTGAAGTTCTGATGACGGGCGTACATTTCTCGAGGGAATCCAGCATGGTGGAACACAGGATGAAATCGGCCCTCGGCAGGGTCAGCCGCCGGGCGCTGGTGGCGACGGCGCTGGCGCTCGTGGCGATGCCGGCCTGGGCGCAGGATCGCGGCGCGCCTGCGGCCAAGCCCGACATCGTCGTGTTCCTGGCCGACGACCTCGGCTATCTCGACGTGGCTCCCGATGGCGACCGCGATGCGCGCACGCCCAACCTCTCGCGCCTGTCGGCGGAGGGGGTCTCCTTCGACAAGGCCTTCGTCGCTTCGCCCGCCTGTGCGCCGAGCCGGGCGGCGCTGCTGACCGGGATGATGCCCGCGCGCAACCGGGCGGAGGCCAACCACGAGCGGCCCGATCCCGCGATCCGCAAGCTGCCCTCCTACCTCCAGTCGCAGGGGTACGAGGTCGTCGCCTTCGGCAAGGTGGCGCATTACGAGCACACCGCGTTCTACGGCTTCGATTCCTACGCGCACGACACCTTCCACGACGATGCGGCGATCCCTGATGCGATCAAGTGGCTGAAGGCGCGCAAGGACAAGTCGAAGGACAAGGAGCGCAAGCCGCTTGCGCTGTTCGTGGGCAGCAACTGGCCGCACGTTCCCTGGCCGCAATCGACCGATGGCTTCCAGCCCGATGCCCTCTCGCTGCCGGCCAAGACGATCGACACGCCGGAAACCCGGCTGGCGCGCGCGCAGTACTACGCCGCGATCGCGCGGATGGACGCGGAGCTGGGCGACGTGGTGGCGGCGGCGGACACCGTGCTGGGGCCGGACAGCCTCGTGCTGTTCTCGTCCGACCACGGGGCGCAATGGCCGTTCGGCAAGTGGAACCTCTACGATACCGGCACGCGCACGCCGCTGGTGGTGCGCTGGCGCGGCCATGCGGCGCCGGGCACGCGCACGGACGCGATGGTGAGCTGGGTGGACATCCTGCCGACCCTGGCCGAAGTGGCCGGCGGCACCGCGCCCACCGGGATCGACGGTCGCTCCTTCGCCGCCGCGCTGCAGCCGGGCGGGCAGTTCGCCGGGCGCTCCGAGATCTTCACCACCCACAACAACGACGGCGACTTCAACGTCTACCCGGGCCGCGCCATCCGCACCGCGCGCTGGAAGTACATCGAGAACCTCCATCCCGAATACTTCTACACCACGCACATCGACCAGAACGCGACGCTCGGCGGCGACGCCTACTTCTCGTCCTGGCGCCGTGCGGCGGAGAAGGACCCGGCGGCAAGGCAGATCGTCGATGCCTATTACCGCCGCCCGGCAGAGGAACTCTACGACCTCGCGGCGGACCCCAACGAGACGACCAACCTCGCCGCCGACCCGCGCCAGGCCGGGACGCTGCGCAAGCTGCGCGCGCGGCTCCAGGCATGGCGCCGCGAGCAGGGCGACGATCGCCCGGTGAAGGGCAAGCCGCATCTCAATGCCGATCCCAAGGCGGCGACCGGCGGATGAAAGCGATGAAGCGCCGCTCTTTCGCCGCCTCGCTGCTGGCGCTGACCATGCTGGCGGGCGCGCCTCAGCTTTCCGCGCGCCCTTCGCCGCCGGCGGGCAGCGAAGCTGTGGCCGTCAGGCCCAACGTCCTTCTCATCATGGTCGACGACCTGAAACCGGCGATCCATGACTACGGCGATGCCACCGCGATCACCCCCAACATCGACCGGCTGATCGCCCGGGGCACGCGCTTCGACCTCGCCTATGCCAACCAGGCGGTCTGCGCGCCGAGCCGCATCAACCTGATGACCGGCGCGCGCTCGACCTCTTCGGGCATCTACGACTTCGGGATGAACCTGCGCGACTACATGCCGCGCGCGGTCACGCTGCCGCAGTACTTCAGGGCCGCCGGCTACCGGGCCGAGAGCATGGGCAAGGTCTTTCACGTCGGCCACGGCACCGTCGGCGATCCGCAAAGCTGGTCGGCGCCGCCGCACAAGGACCACGTGATCGAGTATGTCTCGCCCGAAGCGAAGGCAGTCGGCCACACCCGCGAGGAGGCACTGTTCAACGAATTCGAACTGCCGGACGAGGACGTCTGGGAATACTCGAAGACGCTGCCCAAGGGCGCTGCCTGGGAGGACCCCGATGTGCCGGACGATGCCTATGCCGATGGCCGCACCGCCGCATATGCGATCGGACGGCTGGAGGCGCTGAAGGGCGCCGCCGCGCCGTTCTTCCTCGCGGTAGGCTTCGCGCGGCCGCACCTGCCGTTCTCGGTGCCGAAGAAGTACTGGGACCTCTACGATCCCGCCAGGCTGCCGATGCCCACGTTCGAGCGTCTGCCGGACGGTGCTCCGGCGTTCGCGGGCAAGGTCGGGGGAGAGATCAACGCCTATACCCCGGTCCCGGAGAAGACGCCCGAGGCGCAGTACCCGGATGCTCTCAAGCGCAAGCTGATCCACGGGTACTACGCGGGCGTCAGCTACGTGGACGCGCAAATCGGCAAGGTGCTCGACGAACTCGAACGCAGCGGGCAGGCGGGGAACACCATCGTCGTGCTCTGGGGCGATCACGGCTACCACCTCGGCGACCACGCGATCTGGACCAAGCACACCAATTTCGAGCAGGCGACGCACCAGCCGCTGGTCTTCGCGGGGCCGGGCATCGCCGCCGGTGCGCAGACACGCCAGCCCGCCGAGACGGTGGACATCTACCCCACCCTCGCCGCGCTGGCCGGGCTCGCGCCGCCAAAGGGGCCGCAGCCCATGGACGGCATCAGCCTCAAGCCGGTGCTCGAAAATGCCGGAGCGCGGCTGCGCGGCTATGCCTACCATTTCTACAACCGGCCCCACCGCTGGGGGCAGGCGATCCGCACCGATCAGTACCGCCTCGTCCGCTGGACCCACGACCAGACCGGCGAGCGTGCATACGAACTCTACGACCTGCTCGGCGACCCGGGGGAGACACGCAACATCGCGGGGGAACGGCCCGAAACCGTCAGGCAACTCGACGCGGTGCTGGACCGGCAGCCGCGCCCGGAACCCCTCCCGGCCCCCCGATAGGACTGTCCAGGAGCTGCGCGACCTTGATTTCGAACCGCACGCCGCCATCGACCGCGCGCTCGTTACCGTGCACAACCCGCGTTCGGACTATCCGATCGCGGCGCTCGACCGGGCGGGTGCAAGTGCGAAAGCAGGGAAGCAAGGCCGATGACCGATACCGTGAAGATCGTCGCGATGCTCGTCGCCCGGCCGGGGCAGGGGGATGCGCTGCGTGCCCTGCTGGACGGTATGATCGCCCCCAGCCGCGCCGAGCCCGGAAACCTGCGCTACGACTTGTGGGTCGACCGGGCCGAACCCGGCCGGCTGGTGCTCGACGAACTTTATGTGGACCAGGCAGCGGTTGAATCTCACCGCGCCAGTCCGCATTTCCAGACCTATCTCTCCCATATCAACGCTCTCGCCGAGCGTGTCGCGCTGACGCTCGACCCGCTGGCGGTGGCCTGAGACGAAGGAAAACGCAGACGATGGCTCTCAAGGATATTCTCCCCGGCAAGCTTGGCTTCGGCGCCGCGCCGCTCGGCAACATGTTCCGCGACATTCCCGAGGAAGAGGCCCTCGCCACTGTCGAGGCTGCGTGGAACGACGGCATCCGCTACTACGACAACGCACCGTTCTACGGCGCCGGGCTCGCCGAACTGCGCATGGGCGAGGCGCTCGCCGGTAAGCCGCGCAACCAGTACGTCATCAGCACCAAGGTGGGCCGCGTCATCCTCGACGAGCTGGAAGACGTCAGCGCGCGCGAGCAGGGCGAGAAGGCGGGCGTCTTCGCGCATGGCCGCGCCAACCGGGTGGTGAACGACTACACCTACGACGCCACCCTGCGCTCGATCGAGGACAGCCTGAAGCGCCTGCGCACCGACCACATCGAGATCGCCTTCGTCCACGACCTCGCCCAGGATTTCTGGGGCGACGTGTGGCTGGAGAAGTTCGAGGAGGCGCGTAACGGCGCGTTCAGGGCGCTCGACCGGCTGCGCGACGAAGGGACGATCAAGGCCTGGGGCCTCGGCGTCAACAAGGTCGAGCCGATCGAGCTGCTGCTCGAACTGGAGGAACCGCGCCCCGACGCCTTCCTGCTGGCGGGGCGCTACACCCTGCTCGATCATTCCCGGGCGCTCCAGCGCGTGACGCCGACGGTCGCGGAGCGCGGGCTCGGGATCGTCGTCGGCGGGCCCTACAGCTCGGGCGCGCTCGTTGGCGGGCCGAACTTCGAATATGCCCCGGCGACGCCCGCCATCCTCGACAAGGTCGCCCGCATCAAGGCGATCGCCGACCGCCACGGCGTCAGCATGAAGGCGGCGGGGCTGCAGTTCTCGCTCGCCAATCCGGCCGTCGCGGCGGTGATCCCGGGCGCCAGCCGGCCGGGCCGCATCGCCGAGGATCGCGCCGCGCTGGATGAAACGGTGCCGGCGCAGTTCTGGCAGGACCTGCGTGCCGCCGCGCTGGTCGATCCCTCCGCGCCGCTCCCCGGCGGGGCCTGACGAGGAGGCCGGCCCGCGCGCGCACCGCGGGCCGGCTCCGCCATCCTGCGGCAAAGGGCCGCCTCGCTGGGGCGACGTCTCGATCGGGCATCGCGCAGGGCCTCCGCGCGGATCACCCAGCAATATTAAATAACATTTAGATTCAGTGCGATCGTAACAGCGGCGTCATAACTCTTCCCCAACCGCCCTCCCTGCGACACGGAATATTTGCGCGGGGAACATGAAGCGCTTGATCGCGGCGGTATCGCTGCTGCTGGCCTGTGCCGGCATTCCGGGGGGAACCCGGGAATCCATCCAGGGGTATCTCGCCCGAGACGCGCGGCCCGACCTGACGCGCGTTCTGCCGCCGCCGCCAGCCCCGGGCTCGGCGCGGGCGGAGGCGGACGAGCGGCTGTACCGTGAAAGCCGCGCCCTCGAAGCACCGCGCGGTGGAAGCTGGCGACCAGCGACGTCTCCGGCAGCGTCTACGACCACTTCGCCTGCGCCCTCGGCGTGCGCGTGGGGGACGAGGAAGCGCCGGCCCTGAACCGACTGCTGGCGCGCTCGGGCGAGGACCGCAGCGTCGTCTCCGACGCCAAGCGCCACTACCAGGCCCGGCGCCCCTTCATCGGCAACGACCTGCCGATCTGCGAGCCGCGCACCTCGCGGGCAATGGCGACTATCCTTCGGGCCATTCCGCGCACGGCCAGCACGTGGCCCTGATCCTCGCCGCGATCGCGCCGGACCGCGCGACGCAGCTGCTCGCGCGGGGGCGCGAATATGCCGAGAGCCGCTGGATCTGCGGCTCGCACACCCAGAGCGCCACCGAGGCGGGGCTGCTGTCCGGCTCCGCCATCTTTGCGGCCGAACTCAACTCCGCCGAGTTCCGCGCCGATCTCGAACGCGCCCGGACCGAACTCGCCGCCCTGCGCGCGGGGCATAAGGGCGATCCGGCCGCCTGCTCGCCGCAGTCCTAGCGCGGAGCCCTGCGGCCTGACCGCCGCGCCCGAACCGAAGCTCTTCACCAGTGCCGTCCGGCAGGATGCCGGCTGGCCAAGATCATCGCGAACATGGGGATTTCACAATGCACACCAGAACGAACGGCATCAGCCGTGCCGCGCGCTTCCTTCTCGGCGGCGCGGTAGCCGCGCTCGTCACCGCGCCGGCCATGGCGCAGTCGACCAGTGCGCAAGACGCCGAGACCGCGAACGACATCGTCGTCACCGGCTACGGTGCCAGCCTCGAGGAAGCGATCAACATCAAGCGCGAGACGATCGGCTTTTCCGATTCCATCGTCGCCACCGACATCGCCGATTTCCCCGAGCAGAACCTCTCCGAAGCACTGCAGCGCATTTCCACCAAGTGCAGAACGCGGACGGCTCGACCGGCTACACCCCCGAGCCGATCAGCAGCGAGGGCCGGTACAGCAAGCTGCTGCCCTCGATCAACCTCCATGCCGAGCTGACCGATACGCTGCTGCTGCGCGCCGCCGCGTCGCAGACGCTGATCCGCCCGGCGCTGACCGACCTCGCCTACAGGCGGACCGCCAGCTTCTACGACTTCGACGTCTACCAGCCGGTCAACGCCGAGGGCGCCTACAAGGTCAGCGGCGTGGAATTGAACGCGGTGCTGCCTTTCGGCATGTTCGTGGATGCGCTGGAGGGCTTCGGCGTGAACGCCAACGTCACCTTCCTCGACAGCTCGCTGACGGGCGAATCCGACCTCGGCATCCCGACTTCGCCGATCGGGCTGGCGGACCGTACCTACAACGCCACCGTCTACTATGATCGCGGCCCGCTGTCGGCGCGCCTGTCGTACAACCGCAAGGGCGCCTACGCGGAGCGCATCGAGCCGCAACATGTACCCGGTGTACCGCGACGCCTACGGGCAGTTCGACGCCTCGATCAGCTACCAGCTGACCGACAACTTCCGCGTCGAGCTGCAGGGCATCAACATCACCGACGAGGCGACCACCGGCTACACGATGGACCCGGCCTTCCCGACGACCTACGAGTTCTCGGGAAGCCGCATCAGCCTTGGCGTGCGCGCCCAGTTCTGATCCGACCGGCCGGGCCTCGCCATCGCGGCGAGGCCCGGTTTCGGCTCATTCGGGCAGGCGATCAGAAGCGATAGCCGAGCGTGCCCATCACGTTGCGCGGGGCGCCCATGAAGCAGTCGCCGCGCGCGAGGCAGGAAGCGTAGAACTTGTTGTTGAGCAGGTTCGTCGCGTTGATCGCGAAGCGCCAGCTCTCCCAGTTGATCTCGGCGAGCGCGTCCACGGTCGTGCGCGAGGGCGTGACGACGGTGTAGAGTGTGCCGGCCGGGATCGTCGGATTGAGGCCGTAGGGGTCGATCGCGCCGGTCGACTTGCTCTTGCCGTTGTAGACCACGCCGCCGCCCAGCCGCAGCTGCGCGCCGTCGGTAACGCCGAAGGTCTTGGTCGACCAGATCGAGGCGGTGTGGCGCGGCATGTAGTCGAGGCTGCTGTTTACTTCCGACTTGAGCTGGTTGTAGCCGTAGTTCAGCAGCAGTTCGAAATCGCCGGGCAGCGTGTGGCTGGCCTCGAACTCGACGCCCTTGGTGGTCAGTTCGCCCGACTGGCTGATGACGTTGTTGGGCAGGTAGAGGACGCGGTTGCGTTCCTTGATGTGGAAGCCGGTGATGGTGACGAGCGTGTTCGGCTCGGGCTGCCACTTGACGCCCACTTCGAACTGCTTGCCGGTCTGCGGCTTAAGGCCGTTGCCGTCGCTGTCGGAACCGGCGAGCGGCAGGAAGCTCTCGGTATAGCTGAAGAACGGCGAGATGCCGGCGCCGACTTCACCGATGATGCCGGCGCGGAAGGTGGTGGCGTTGTCCTTGTTCCCGGTCGAGGAGGTCACCCGGTCGCGGCGGGCGCCCAGGACGAGCGAGACGCGGTCGAAGAAGCGGACCTGGTCCTGCGCATAGAAGCCGAGCTGCTTCTGGCTGTCGTAGGCGAAGGGGCCGCTGGGATCGTAGGTCAGCAGCGCGTCGTAGTCGATGTCGTAGAGGTCGATCAGCTCGGTGCCGCTGGCATAGCGCTTGCCGACCTTGTTCCAGCTGTAGTCGATGCCCACGAGCAGCGTGTGCTCGATATTGGCGCCGGTGTTGAAGTTGAACTGCAGGTTGTTGTCGGTCGAGAAGACGTTCATCCGCGCGTCGCTTGCATCGGCGTAGAGGCCGATGGTCCGGCCGTAGGTGCCGAGCGATGCGTAGGGCAGGTAGGGGTTGGTCGGGTAGGTATAGCTGTCCGCGTAGTGCGTGTTGTATTCCAGGTCGCTGTCGATGTAGCGCGCCTTCACGCTCAGTCGGATATTGTCCGAGAACGCATGCGTGATCGAGCCGCCACCCTGCAGCGTGCGGCCCGCATAGCGGTCCCAGCCGGGCTTGCCGACGAAAGTGTACTGGTCGAGCCGGAGCGAGGGGGCGGCGGGGTTCGGGCGGAAGGTGCCGGCGATCGGCAGGAACTGCGAGGTCGAGCCGCTGTCGTCCTCCTGGTAGAGTCCGGTCAGGACCACGTCGGTGTCGGGCGTCGGCTGCCAGCGGATCGAGGGCGCGAACATCACGCGGTCGTCGGGCACATGGTCGACGTAAGTGTCGGCATCGCGCACGCGGCCCACGGCGCGGATCGCCAGGTTGTCCGCCAGCGCGAGGTTGAGGTCGGCCATCGCCTCCTTGCGGTCGTAGCTGCCGTAGACGAGGTTGACCTCGCCGCCGGTCTCGAACGTCGGCTTCTTGGAGACGAGGTTGACGAGGCCGCCGATCGAACCCTGGCCGAACAGCACCGAAGCCGGGCCGCGCACGATTTCCACGCGCTCGAAGTTGTACGGATCGGAGGTGATGCTGGCGTAGTAGCTGAAGATGTCGCGCATGCCGTCGCGGAACTGCAGCGCGTCGATGCCGCGGATGTTGAAGCCGTCGACGCGGGTGTCGCGGCCATAGGGATTGGCCAGCACGCCGGCGGCATACTTCACC
>DATKFS010000301.1:0-3302 GCA_035511275.1 Novosphingobium sp. | reverse complement strand
CGGGGTGGCTGTAGATTTCTAGGGTCGAAGGTCATGCGCGGTTGCAGCCGCGTAGCTCTGGGCGTTGGTGCGCCCATCCCCCGCCGAAACGGGGGCAGCATCTCAGTTCGCGGGTTCTACGGGCCACTCGATGGCGGCCGGATCAGCCTGAATTTCCGGGATATCCCTCAAGGCCTGGAGATAGATGGCCCATGCCGTGGCGGCGGCATCCGTCAGCGTCGTCGCCAGCCCAAACTCCTTTTGGTTGCGATGACGTTCAAGGACGGCGAGCGCGACCCCCATACGGTTGCCGCGATCGCGACGGACAATATCCCAAAGCTCTTCCTCAGTGGGTGCGGGTTCTTCTTCCGTCCAGCTCGGATCGGGCTCAATGCCAAGCTCGGCGATGGTGTGTCGTGTGCGGTCCGGCGCATAGAACACTTTGCCGCGATGGTCACTGGTTAGAGTCCACCCACCATCGGCAAAGATGCAGGCCTCGCCCTCCTCGGCTTCAGGCGGCACGATCTCGGTGGAGTGTGCCGGCATCATCCAGGCGGTAGGCTCGACGGCCGCCGCCGCCGCATCGGCTTCGTCGACTGCGTTCTGATAGGTGGTTTGGATAGATGCGGCAGTGGCCTCATACACTTCGTCCGCGACCGCGATTGAGGCATCGCGCTCTTCTGCCGCCGCCGACCGCGCGGCCTCGAATGCTTCTCCCTCGCCCGCAATACGCGAGACCGTATCGGCATATGCCTCTTGAGCGGCGCTTCGAGCGTCTGTGTTCGCCGCCGACGCCGCCAGCATCGCAGCTTCAGCGACCGACCGCGCGGGCTCGACGATTGCCGAGCGCGCGGCGTCGCGGGCTGTTTTCAGCTCCAGCGGGTCGGCGTCGGCAAATGACGACGCGAGGTACTCGCCGGTCTCGGGATGATAGTGATAGAGCGTCTTCATTTGTCCGACCTCAGTATTTGATGCAGGCGAGCATTGCGACGTTGCGCGGGCGGGTTTCAGTGCCGCCGGTCGCGGCGGTGGTGACGGTGATCGGTGAAGAGGTCTTGGAGCCGTTACCGTCCTCTCGATCGATGTCACTGGAGGTGCCCTCCGGTGTGGTACTCGCCGTCAGGGTGTGCGTGTGGCTCTTCAGTGCATCCTGCTGCCAACTGCCGATAGTCCGGCCGCTATCGACCCCTCGCGCGTCGTCGAAGCCGCGAATGAATTCGCCGCGAAGGTCGGGAATGCGGAACGTCGTCGCCCCGTCGCCCGGCGAGAACTGGCCCGCCGCCCACGCGCCGTCTGTTGCGGCGATATTTCCGCTTGCCTGCGCATAGGCCCACAAAGCCGCATAAGTGGTGCGAGATACGAGTGAGCCGTTCGCTTTGATGAAGCCGGTCGGCGCGGCCGTCGCGGGGAACCAGCCAATGGCACCTGTCGGTGTGGCTCGCGCATCGGTGTATTGTTTCGTCGATACTTCGAACGCGGATAAGGGATCGGCGCCGACCTCGAAGCGGCCGCTGTCCTTAAATTTGAACGTGGCCGTAACGGGACTGCCACCGGCGGCGACGGTGCGCAGGTGGAATTCGCTCATTCCGTTGGCGCCGTCGCCGACAGACACGAACTGCGCAGTCTTTCCGGTGCCGTCGCCGCGCTTCAGCCACAGGTGACCCCAGACCGAGTTCAAGGTGTTGTCGGTGTGGTTCAGCATGAGCTGGTTGCCGGCGAGCGCGATGGCGAGCGGCCCGGTCATCGTGTCGCCGGACTTAGAGACCTTCCCGCCGGCGCCCGCTGCTATCTGTGCGGCGACATAGGCGACAATGCGGGTGCCGAGCTGGTGCCAATCAGCATTACTCGGCACTCCGCCAAGAGCTGCGATTGCGCCGACGATCTCCGTCATCACCGCATCAAATGCATGTGCATCGAGATAAGAGCCTGCATCGCCGGTAACGAGGTTCGCGTTCTTGTAAGCTTCGCCTGGCGCGGCTGCGTTGAGCGGGTCGTAACGGTCCATATCTCAGGCTCCCTGATATCCGACTTCAAGTTGTGTGTGGCTGTGGACGATTTTCCCGAGGCGGCATTCGAGGTCTTCGGCCCGCGCAATATGCGCCATCGGGTCGCGGCCGAATTCCGATACGCCACATTCAAAGCGGGTGACACGCGGTCCCTGCACAGTGATGCGGAGTAGCGCGCGCAGGCTGGCGTCACCGCATTCCTGCGTGGAACCAAAGCCGGAACGCCCGCATTCGAACGGCCGGAAGGACTCGATCTCGATCTCGTAGCCAAGGGAAGTCGCGAGGCGCATGTAGCGATCTCGTGATGCGCCGCCAACATCCGTCAACCGGGTCCGCAGTGCCTGCAGCCGCTCGCGGCGGCTCTGCACCAGCGGATTGCAGGGGTCGGGCAGGCCCGCGAATTCCTCCCACTCGGGCAACAGCTCGTCCGTCGTGTTCGGCAGCGCTTCGACCAACAGCTTTTCGGCGCGGTCATGAACGCGCGAAAACTCCCGGCCGAGCGCACTGCCGAGACGCCGCAGAACACTCCCGATCGCGCGCGGCCAGGCGCGGCCCCACGGCATAAGCTGTAGCCATTGCTTCGCATATTGCTCGCTGCGATCGACCATCATGCCCCCCATGTCGGATTGCCGAGAACGGGCATGTGACCGGGCGCCGCGACGATCGCGGCGGCCGGCGAATTGAGCGTGTGGTGATCCTCGCCGGCCGCGATCGAGATGGCCTCGTCGATCCGGCTCAGATGCAGTGTGCCCCCGGGCTTGGCGTCCCGCCGCAGGAAGTCTTTCAGCTCCGCGACAACGGCCGCGCGCACCGTCGCCGTGTCCGGATTGAGGTCGATGTCCGGGTCGATCGGATCGGGGATCGGCGCAAAGACGATGACGTCGGCCGTCGCCGGCGCGCGAGATGCGTCGGTGATATAGGCCAGCATGTCGGCGACATCCTGGACCGTCGGAATGATGTCCTCGCGATCGTCATAGACGAAGGTGACGCCGACCGTGCCGGCGCCGAGCCAGGCGCGATAGACCCAGACGCGCGTGACGCCGGGCATTTCCCGCGCCCAGCGCTCGTAGTCGTGATCGGCGCCGCCCTCCGGCGGGTTCTGCACGCGCTGTTCGAGCCGGGCGAGCAAGCTGTCTTCCGTCTCGTCGTCCGCGCCGCCCGAAATCGAGCCGGCCGCGACAACGGCACTGCCCGCGACGCCCTCGAGCGGCGACACCAGCGTGAGCGTGGTGCCCGCGCTGCAATTGCCGTCCGCGCCGGCCGCCGAGGCGGTGACCGTGACGGTGGCTGTACCGCCGGCGATGGCCACCTCCGCAT
>DATKFS010000300.1:0-1769 GCA_035511275.1 Novosphingobium sp. | reverse complement strand
TTCGTACTCTTCGCGGATATCGTCGAGGCTGCGCATGTCCTTGGCATTTAAGCCGCAAGGGCCGCAGGGCAAGGGGGAGATTGCAAGGCGGGGGGGTTCCTGTCAGGGAATGGGCGAAATGCACGTCGTCCCCGCGCACCGCTGGCCGGGCCACGGAACGGTCCCGCCGGGGACGATGAAACGGGAATGTCGATGACCGCAGACCGAAGCCACCCCTTCCACGACATGCACCGGCACGGCTTCGTGCGCGTCGCGACGTCCACCCCCCGCGTGCGGACCGCCGACGTCGCCTTCAACCGCGACGCCGTGCTGGCCGAGGCGCGGCGGGCGCACGAGGCGCATGTCGACCTGCTGGTGTTCCCCGAGCTGTGCCTGTCCTCCTACGCGATCGACGACCTGCACCTGCAGGCCGCGATGATCGAGGCGGTCGAGGCGGCCGTGGCCGACGTCGTTGCGGCCAGTGCCGGGCTGTCGCCGGTGCTGCTGGTCGGCGCCGCGCTGATGCGCAAGGGACGGCTCTACAACTGCGCGCTGGCGATCGCCGATGGGCGGCTGCTGGGCGTGGTGCCCAAGTCGTACCTGCCCAACTACCGCGAGTTCTACGAGAAGCGCTGGTTCGCCAGCGGCAAGGCGATCCGGGGCCAGACCATCACCGTCAACGGCGAGGAGGTCCCCTTCGGCGTCGATCTCGTCTTCGCGTCCGACGTGCTGCCCGGCTTCCGCTTCTTCGCGGAGATCTGCGAGGATTTCTGGGCGCCGACCCCGCCGTCCTCGCTCGGCGCGATGGCGGGGGCGACGATCCTCGCCAACCTTTCCGCTTCCAACATCGTCATCGGCAAATCGGACGAGCGCCACATGCTCTGCCGCTCGCAGTCGGCGCGCAGCGTCTCGGCCTATGTCTACTGCGCGGCGGGCCACGGCGAGAGCACCACCGACCTCGCGTGGGACGGGCAGGGGGTGATCTACGAGCTGGGCGACCTGCTGGCGGAATCCGAGCGCTTCTCGCTGGAAGCGGAACTGTGCATCGCCGACGTCGACTGCGACCGCATCCTGATGGACCGCGTGCGCGTGCCCACGTTCAACGACGCCGCCGAAGTCGCCGGGATGCCGGAGGACAGCTTCCGCACCGTCCGCTTCGGCCATTCTCCCGCGACCGGCGACATCGGCCTCGTCCGCCCGGTCAGCCGCTTCCCCTTCGTGCCCGCACGGGCCGACAAGCTGGACGCGGACTGCTACGAAGCCTTCAACATCCAGGTCGACGGCCTGATGCGGCGCATCGAATCGACCAGTGCGAAATCGCTGGTGATCGGCATCTCGGGCGGGCTCGATTCCACCCACGCGCTGATCGTCGCCGCGCGCGCCTGCGACCGGCTCGGCTTGCCGCGCACGACGATCCGGGGCTATACGATGCCCGGCTTCGGCACCAGCGAGGGCACCCGGACCAACGCCTGGAAGCTGATGGAAGCCGTCGGCATCACCGCGGAGGAGATCGACATCCGCCCCGCCGCGACGACGATGCTGCAGGATATCGGCCATGCCTTCGCGGATGGCGAGCCGGTCTACGACGTGACGTTCGAGAACGTGCAGGCGGGCCTGCGCACCGACTACCTGTTCCGCCTCGCCAGCCAGCATTCGGGCTTCTGCGGGATCTTCGGCCTGCGCAGCCCGGCGGCCTTCAGCGACACGCTGTCGGTGCCGGTGGCGCAGATGGGGCGGGCGGCGGCGCTGCTGATGCTGGCGCTGCTGGTGGTGAGCGCGCTGTCGGCCCA
>DATKFS010000299.1:0-8303 GCA_035511275.1 Novosphingobium sp. | reverse complement strand
TGGTCGGTGCTGGTCACCGCGTTCCTGCTGCTGCTCTCGCTGCCGGTCCTTGCCGCCGCGATCACCATGCTGCTGACCGACCGCAACTTCGGCACCACCTTCTTCGACGCCTCGGGCGGCGGTGACCCGATCCTCTACCAGCACCTGTTCTGGTTCTTCGGCCACCCCGAAGTCTACATCATGATCCTGCCGGGCTTCGGCATCATCTCGCAGATCGTCTCGACCTTCTCGAAGAAGCCGGTGTTCGGTTACCTCGGCATGGCCTACGCCATGGTCGCCATCGGCGTCGTCGGCTTCATCGTGTGGGCGCACCACATGTATGCGACGGGACTTTCGGTGAACACCAAGATGTACTTCACCGCCGCCACCATGGTCATCGCGGTGCCCACCGGCATCAAGATCTTCTCGTGGATCGCGACGATGTGGGGCGGTTCGGTCGAGTTCAAGAGCCCGATGGTCTGGGCGCTGGGCTTCATCTTCCTGTTCACCGTGGGCGGCGTCACCGGCGTGGTGCTGGCGAACGGCGGCGTCGACGACGTGATGCACGACACCTACTACGTCGTCGCGCACTTCCACTACGTGCTGTCGCTGGGTGCGGTCACGGCGCTCTTCGCCGGGTTCTACTACTGGTTCCCGAAGATGAGCGGCAAGATGCACTCGGAACTGCTCGCGCACCTGCACTTCGCGGTGTTCTTCGTGGGCGTGAACATGATCTTCTTCCCGATGCACTTCCTCGGGCTGCAGGGCATGCCGCGCCGCTATCCGGACTACGCCGAGGCCTATGCCCACTGGAACCACGTCGCCACCGTCGGCTACATGGTGATGGCGGCGAGCCTGGTGATCTGGTTCATCAACATCATCTACGCCTATGCCGCCGGCAAGAAGGCCGCCGACAACTACTGGGGCGAAGGCGCGACCACGCTCGAGTGGACGCTGTCGAGCCCGCCGCCGTTCCACCAGTTCGAGACGCTTCCCGTCATCGGCGAAACGGTTCACCACTGATGCGGGCGCCCGCCCCCAGGGGGCCGGGCTCCACACTCTCCCCTCCCGCTTGCGGGAGGGGCCGGGGGAGGGCATGCAAGCCCTCCCTTACGTTTATGACGTGCCCAATTGGCTGAAGATCGCGATATGGAACACGCTCTCTCCACCCCCGCCCCCCAGGCGGGAACGACCCCCATGCCGGCCGACTGGCGCGACCTTTTCGCGCTGACCAAGCCGCGCGTGATGAGCCTGGTGATCTTCACCGGCCTGTGCGGCCTGCTCGCCGCGCCCGTCTCGATCCACCCGGTGCTCGGCTTCACCGCGATCCTGTGCATCGCCATGGGCGCGGGTGGCGCCGCCGCGCTCAACCAGTGGTGGGAGGCGGACCTCGACGCCGGAATGAAGCGCACCGCGCAGCGCCCGATCCCGCAAGGGCGGCTCGACCGTACCACCGCGCGAGACTTCGCGGGCGTGCTCTGCGCCGCATCGGTGTTCCTGATGGGCTTCGCGATCAGCTGGCTGGCCGCCGCGATCCTTGCCGTCTCGATCGTCTACTACGCGGTGGTCTATACGATCTGGCTGAAGCCGCGCACCCCGCAGAACATCGTCATCGGCGGCGGCGCGGGCGCGTTCCCGCCGCTGATCGGCTGGGTCGCGGCGACGGGCCACGTCTCGCTGATGCCGGTGGTGTTGTTCGCGATCATCTTCATGTGGACCCCGCCGCACTTCTGGGCGCTCGCGCTGTTCGTGAAGACGGACTACGCCAAGGTCGGCATCCCGATGATGCCGGTGGTCGCGGGCGAGCGTTCGACGCGCCGCCAGATCCTCGCCTACGCCGTCCTGCTGCTGCCGCTGAGCGCGCTGCCGTGGTGGCTGCCGGGGGACGAGCATACGGGGCCGATCTACGGCGTCTCGGCGCTGCTGCTCTCCAGCGTGTTCCTCGCCTTCTCGGTCCGCGTCGGCCTGCGCGAGCGGACCGGACCGGACGACGCCATGAAGCCCGAGAAGCAGCTCTTCGCTTATTCGGTGCTCTATCTTTTCGCCTTGTTCGCGGCGCTCGTCGCCGACCGCTTCATCGCCCTCTGATCGGAACCACGATGCCGGACCCCAAGCCCCAGACCGCCGAGCAGATCCGCCGCAGCCGCAATCGCGTTCTCGGCCTTGGCCTCGCGGCGTTCGTGATCCTCATCTTCTTCATCTCGATCGCCAAGATGAGCTGATGCGATGACCGGCGCCGCGCAGCTCCAGCCCGCCCGCAAGGCGAAGAACCGCAAGGTCGCGCTCATGGCGCTGTCGGCGGCGCTGGCCATGCTGGGGCTCGGCTATGCCTCTGTGCCACTCTACCGCATGTTCTGCGAGGCGACGGGCTTCGGCGGCACCACCCAGCGCGTCGACGAGGCGCAGGCGGCGACCGTCAAGGATAGCGGCCGGACGATCTCGATCCGCTTCGACGCCAATGTCGAGCGCGGGATGCCGTGGCAGTTCAAGCCGCTCCAGCGCACCGACACGGTCTCGATCGGCGCGCGCGACATGGCGCTGTTCTGGGCGAAGAACACGTCCGACAAGACGGTGACCGGCACTGCCAGCTTCAACGTCGAGCCCGAGCAGGCGGCGCGCTATTTCAACAAGATCCAGTGTTTCTGCTTTACCGAGCAGGTCCTGAAGCCCGGCGAGGAAGTGCGCATGCCGGTGCTCTACTACGTCGACCCGGCGATCCTCGACGATCCCGACAACAAGGACGTGGAACAGATCACGCTGAGCTATACTTTCCACGTCACCAGGACCGAATCGGCCTCGGCGGGCGACGCAAAGACACTGGACCGAACCCGGGCAGGCGGTTAAGGCCGCGACGGGAACCGTTTGCGTGATAATCCGCCAAGGGCGTCGCAAGCGGCAGACAGATTGGATGAACGGGGACGAAGGCACCATGGCTGGCACGAAGAACCACGATTACCACATCCTTCCGCCGGACATCGCGCCGCTCGCGACCACCGTCGGCGCGTTCACGTTCACGTCGGGCATGGTGCTGTTCATGCACGACATGCCGGGCGGCCATTTCGTGCCCTGGGCCGGGCTCGCGATCCTGCTCGCCTCGATGTTCATGTGGTTCTCCAAGATCGTCAATGAAGCCCACGCGGGCGACCATACGCCGGTCGTGCAGCTTCACCAGCGCTACGGCATGATCCTGTTCATCGCTTCGGAAGTGATGTTCTTCGTCGGCTGGTTCTGGGCCTTCTTCGACTTCTCGCTGTTCCCTTCGGAACTGGCCGAGACGGTCGGCGGACAGTGGCCGCCCAAGGCGATCGAAGCGGTCATGGACCCCTTCGCGCTGCCGCTGCTCAACACGCTGATCCTGCTCTGCTCGGGCACCACGGTGACCTGGGCGCACCACTCGCTGATCCACGGCGACCGTGACGGCCTCAAGAAGGGCCTCTGGGCGACCGTGCTGCTGGGCGTGCTGTTCTCGTTCATCCAGGGCTACGAGTACCTGCACGCGCCGTTCGGCTTCGGTGGCAACACCTATGGATCTGCCTTCTACATGGCGACCGGCTTCCACGGCTTCCACGTCATCGTCGGCACGATCATGCTCGTCGTCTGCCTCGTGCGCGCCTACAAGGGCGACTTCACGCCGCGCCAGCACTTCGGCTTCGAGGCCGCCGCATGGTACTGGCACTTCGTCGACGTGGTGTGGCTGTTTCTCTTCGTCGCGGTCTATATCTGGGGTGGCTGGGGTTACCCCACGCACTGATCGCAGGCTCGATACGCTACACGAAAAGGGCAGCCGGACATGTTTCGGCTGCCCTTTTCGTATCCGCCACGCGCGCGGGCCCGGGCAAGCGTCGCCAAGCCCGGAGCCGCGAAGATCGCCGTTCCCATCGCGCGGGGCATTCGGTAGGAGCCCCCATGCGCCGCATCCCGATCATCGCCACCATCGTCGTCCTCGCCGCCGTGGGACTGATGGTCGCGCTCGGCTTCTGGCAGTTGCGGCGGCTCCATGAGAAGGAAGCCCTGCTGGCGCATTACGCCGCCGCGAAGGGCAATCCGGCGCCCGTGGAGTGGGGCGCGTCGGGCCCCGGAGAAGACCTGCTCTATCGCCGATCGCACCTCGACTGCCGCGCCGTCACCGCGCGCAGCGGCATCGCCGGGCGCAGCGCTTCCGGACAGTCCGGCGTCGCTCAGACCGCCCGCTGCACGCTTCCGGGCGGAGGCAGTGCGCTGGTCGTGCTCGGCTGGTCGCTGCAGCCGCTGGCGGGCGGGGACTGGAAGGGCGGGGCGGTCACGGGGGTGATCGCGCCGGGCCCGCGCCTCGTCGCCGATCCGCCGCTCGCCGGGTTGGAGGCCAACGCCATTCCCGATCCCGGCGAACTGCCGAACAACCACCTCTCCTATGCGGGGCAGTGGTTCTTCTTCGCGGCGACCGCGCTGGTGATCTACGGGCTGGCGCTCAGGCGCAGGAAGCCCTGAGGCGGCATTACGTTTTGCGGTAGTGCCCGCGCACGAGGCCCACGAACGGACTGGCGAGGGCTTCGGCCACTTGCGGTTCCCCGGCGTGGAGCAGGCCCACTTCGCGCACCAGTTCGAAGTCGCGCACCGGCACGAAGCGCTCGGGCCCGGCGGCGAAGCATTCTGGCATCATGCCGATCCCGGCGCCGCTGCGCACCACCGCCAGGACTCGCTCGTCGCTGGTGGTCTTGAGCACGAAACGCGGGCGGACCCCGCGCGCCACGAAGAAGCGGTTGATCTCCGGCAGCGCCTCGCAATGGCGACGCAGCGCCATGCGATCGCGCGCGAGCTGCTCGGCCTCCACCTCGCTTTCGCCGCCGAGCGGATGGTCGGGGGGCAGCACCATCATGTAGCGTTCGCGCGCCAGCACCTCGGGATGGAAGCGCGCATGGTGCGGGCGCACGACGGTAAGCGCAACGTCGATCCTGCCGCGCTCCAACCGATCGGCAATGTCGCGTTCGGTGCCGTCAAGGATTTCCAGCGTTTCCCCCGATCCGAGGGCGCGGTGGCGCGTGAGCCAGTCCTCGACGAGCCGTGTGGGGATGGTGTTGAGGACGCCGATCCGCAGCAGCGTGGGGTCCGCCACCTCGCTCAGTTCCACCAGCGCATGTTCGTATTCCGCAGCGATGCGGCGCGCGCGGACGAGAAAGCGGCTTCCCGCGGGCGTGAGCGAAACGCCCTGGCGATTCCTGTCGAACAGTTGCGCGCCCAGTTCCCGTTCCAGCCGGGCGATGCCGATCGAAAGCGTGGGCTGCGTCACGCTCACCCGCTTGGCGGCGCGGCTGAAACTGCCGGTTTCCGCCACGCTGAGGAAATAGCGCAGGAGGTACTGGTCGATCATAGATCGCGTCTATGGCATATGGCGGAAACTTTCAATTTCCGCTGGCGTTGGCAAGCCGTTAGATAGACGCGGTAAATCGGGAGCGGCCGGCAAGGCGCGCCTCGCAATGGAAGGAAGAGGCATGAGCGCGCCGGTCCTGCAGACCAATCTGAACCTCGACAGCCCCGAGGCCAAGGCGCGCGATGCCCACAATCGCGCCCTCGCAGCCGAGCTTCGCGAACGGGTCGCCAAGGCCGCGCTGGGCGGCGACGAACGCTCGCGTGAGCGGCATCTCTCGCGCGGGAAGCTGCTGCCACGCGACCGGGTGGAGCGCCTGCTCGACGCCGGTTCGGCCTTCCTCGAGATCGGCCAGCTCGCCGCGAACGGGCTTTATGGCGACGAAGTGCCCGGCGCCGGCCTGATCGCCGGGATCGGCCGGGTTTCGGGCCGTCAGTGCATGGTCTTCGCCAACGACGCGACGGTGAAGGGCGGCACGTACTTCCCGCTGACCGTCAAGAAGCACATTCGCGCGCAGGAGATCGCGCAGGCCAATCGCCTGCCCTGCGTCTACCTCGTCGACAGCGGCGGCGCCAATCTTCCGAACCAGGCCGAGGTCTTCCCGGACCGCGACCACTTCGGCCGCTTCTTCTTCAACCAGGCGCAGATGAGCGCGGCGGGCATCCCGCAGATCGCCAGCGTCATGGGCAGTTGCACGGCGGGCGGCGCCTACGTGCCGGCGATGAGCGACGAGAGCGTCATCGTGAAGGAGCAGGGCACGATCTTCCTCGCCGGACCGCCGCTGGTGCAGGCTGCGACGGGTGAGGTGATCTCGGCCGAGGACCTTGGCGGCGGCGACCTTCACAGCCGCAAGTCGGGCGTCACCGACCACCTCGCCGAGGATGACGAACACGCGCTGACCATCGTGCGCGACATCGTCAGCCACCTCGGCCCGGCACATAGCCACGACCTCGCCCGGCAGGAGCCCCGCCCGCCGAAGTACGCGGTGGAGGAACTTTACGCGATCGTGCCCGAAGACGTGCGCGCGCCCTACGACGTCCACGAGGTGATCGCGCGTATCGTCGACGCGTCCGAATTCCACGAGTTCAAGGCGCTCTACGGCACCACGCTGGTTTGCGGCTTCGCGCATATCCACGGGCTTCCCGTGGCGATCCTCGCCAACAACGGGGTGCTGTTCTCGGAGAGCGCGCAGAAGGGCGCCCACTTCATCGAACTCGCCTGCCAGCGCCGGATTCCGCTGCTGTTCCTCCAGAACATCTCGGGCTTCATGGTCGGCGGCAAGTACGAGGCGGAGGGCATCGCCAAGCACGGCGCCAAGCTCGTCACCGCGGTCGCCACTGCGCAAGTGCCCAAGCTGACGGTGCTGATCGGCGGCTCGTTCGGCGCGGGCAACTACGGCATGTGCGGCCGCGCCTACGACCCGCGCTTCCTGTTCACCTGGCCCAACGCGCGCATCTCGGTCATGGGCGGCGAGCAGGCCGCGAGCGTTCTGGCGACGGTCCACCGCGACGCCGCCAAGTGGTCGCCCGAGGAGGCGGAGGCCTTCAAGGCACCGATCCGCCAGAAGTACGAGGACGAGGGCAACCCGTACTACGCCACCGCGCGGCTGTGGGACGACGGGGTGATCGACCCGGTCCAGACGCGCGATGTTCTCGGGCTGGCGCTGGAAGCGTGCCTGGAAGCGCCGATCGCGGAGGCGCCCCGCTTCGGGGTGTTCCGGATGTGAGCGAAAGGATCGAAACTACGTCATTCCTCCCCGAGCTTGTCTCGGGGAGGGGGACCGCCCGGCGCAGCCGGGTGGTGGAGGGGGACGCGCGACGCAGCCTCCGCCACGATCCCATCCAGTACGTCCTGAAGTCCGGACAGCACCAGACTCGCCGCAATTCGCATCGTCATGATTCCCGCTTCAGCAAACCAGGTATCGCGTGCGGAATCGCGCCCAGGCCGGTTGCCAAACGCGTGCGCTGCGCCGTCCACCTCGATCGCAAGACGTGCGTCGCTGCAATAGAAATCCAGCACGTAGATGCCGCTCGGATGCTGTCTGCGAAACTTCAGCCCTCGCGGCCGCTTGCGCAATTCGCGCCAGAGCAATCCCTCGGGCAACGACAGGGTTCGCCGCAGCTTGCGCGCTTGTTCGACTCGGCCCGCCTGCGGTCTTGGCGCCATATCCTTGAGCATAGCAATTCCCCCTCCACCATCCTTCGGATGGTCCCCCTCCCCGAGACAAGCTCGGGGAGGAACTTGGCTCGCTCGCGCGGCGAAGGACCGGAAGTTAAATCATGATCACATCCCTGCTCATCGCCAACCGCGGCGAGATCGCCTGCCGGGTCATCCGCACCGCGCGCGAACTCGGCATTCGCACCATTGCGGTCTACTCCGATGCCGACGCGCAGGCGCTGCATGTGCGCGAGGCCGACGAGGCGGTGCACATCGGTCCCTCGCCGACGCGAGAGAGCTACCTCGTGGGCGAGAAGATCCTCGCCGCCGCGAGAGCGACCGGCGCGGAGGCTATCCACCCCGGATACGGATTCCTCTCCGAGAACGCCGCGTTCGCGCAGGCGGTCATGGACGCCGGGATCGTCTGGGTCGGGCCCAACCCGTCCTCGATCACGGCGATGGGGCTCAAGGATGCCGCCAAGAAGCTCATGGCAGAGGCCGGGGTGCCGGTGACGCCGGGCTACATGGGCGCGAACCAGGACCCGGAGTTCCTCGCCGGGGAGGCCGCGAAGATTGGCTATCCCGTGCTCATCAAGGCGGTCGCGGGCGGCGGCGGCAAGGGGATGCGGCTGGTCGAGGCGCCCGGCGATTTCCTCGACGCGCTCGCCTCATGCCAGCGCGAGGCGGCGGCCTCGTTCGGCAACGATCACGTCCTGATCGAGAAGTACATCGCTTCGCCCCGCCACATTGAAGTGCAGGTCTTCGGCGACAGGCATGGCAACGTCGTCCACCTGTTCGAGCGCGACTGCTCGCTCCAGCGCCG
>DATKFS010000298.1:0-2614 GCA_035511275.1 Novosphingobium sp. | reverse complement strand
CCGCCTCGGGTATGGCGAGGGGGAAGGGGCGGATGGCGGTCATGCCGCGCAAGCTATGACGCGCCGCACGGCAGTGCCAGTCGATCGACGAGCCCCTGTCGGCAATCCGGCGACAAAACGGACCGGATTGCCCCTTTACATCGCGGCCGCCGATGCGCATAGGCACCGGCATGACTCTCCGTCTCGGCCTTACCCTGCGACTTACCCGCCCTTGGGCGTGAGGTGACGCGTCGGCCTGCGGCGCGCTCGGCGCTCAAGGGGACCTGACGACATCACCCTGATTGCAGACGAATAACCCGAGCGAGTTGATTCCATGACCATGCTGAAAGACCCTTCGGTCAAGTATCGCCCCTTCCCGCAGATCCAGCTGCCGGACCGCCAGTGGCCCTCGCAGGTCATCACCAAGGCCCCGCGCTGGCTTTCGACCGACTTGCGCGACGGTAACCAGGCGCTGATCGACCCCATGGGTGCCGAAAAGAAGACCCGCTTCTTCGACCTGCTCGTCAAGGTCGGCCTCAAGGAAATCGAAGTCGGCTTCCCGAGCGCGGGGGCAACCGAGTTCGACTTCATCCGCGGCCTCGTCGACAACGATCGCATTCCCGAGGACGTGCTGGTCCAGGTGCTCACCCAGTCGCGCCAGGACCTGATCGAGCGTTCGTTCGAAAGCCTGGCCGGGGTGCACGCCGCCATCGTCCACCTCTACAACGCCGTTTCGCCGCTGTGGCGCACGGTGGTGTTCGGCATGGAACAGCCCGAAATCCGCGCCATCGCGGAGAACGGCGCGAAAGTGCTGCGCGACCAGGCGGCGAAGTACCCGCAGACCAAGTGGCACTTCGAGTATTCGCCCGAGACGTTCTCCACCGCCGAACTCGATTTCTCGATCGAATGCTGCGAGGCGGTGATGAACATCCTCCAGCCGACGCCGGAGCACCCGATCATCCTCAACCTGCCGGCGACAGTCGAGGCGGCGACGCCCAACATCTACGCCGACCAGATCGAATACTTCTGCCGCAACCTTCCCAACCGCGAATCGGCAGTGATCTCGCTGCACACCCACAACGACCGGGGCACCGGCGTCGCGGCGGCAGAACTCGGCCTGATGGCCGGCGCCGACCGCGTCGAAGGCTGCCTGTTCGGCAACGGCGAGCGGACCGGCAACTGCTGCCTCGTCACCGTCGCGCTCAACATGTACACGCAGGGCGTCGATCCCGAACTGGACTTCTCGAACATCGACGAGGTCATCCAGACGGTCGAGTACTGCAACCAGCTCAAGGTCGCCGAACGCCATCCCTACGGCGGCGAACTGGTCTTCACCGCGTTTTCCGGATCGCACCAGGATGCGATCAAGAAGGGCTTCGCGGCACAGGAAAAGCGCAACGACGAACTCTGGGCGGTGCCTTACCTGCCGATCGACCCCGCCGACCTCGGCCGTGACTACGAGGCGGTGATCCGCGTCAACTCGCAGTCCGGCAAGGGCGGTTTCGCCTGGGTCATCGAGCAGGACCAGGGCCTCAAGCTGCCCAAGCGGATGCAGGCGCACTTCTCCAAGCACGTGCAGGAACTGGCCGACGAACTCGGCCGCGAATTGCAGGCCGCCGATATCTGGGACGTGTTCCGCAAGGCCTACCGCCTCGACGGAGAGCAGCGTTTCCAGTTGATCGACTGGGACGAGGCCAAGGGCGCCGACGGTACTCGCGTCTTCGCCGGCAAGATCGGCGTCGAGGGCAAGGAGCAGTCGGTCTCCGGCAAGGGCAACGGCCTCATCTCGTCGGTGACGGCGACGATTGCCGACAGCTTCGGCGTGGACCTCGACGTGCGCGACTATGCCGAGCATTCGCTGGGCAAGAGCACCGATGCCCGGGCCGCCGCCTACGTGGAATGCGTGCTGCCGGACGGTCGCACCGTCTGGGGCGTGGGCATCGACGAAGACGTCGCCACTGCCAGTGTCCGGGCCGTACTGAGCGCCGCCAGCGCGGCCTGATCCGGCGTATCTTCGGAACGAAACCAAGGGTCCGACCGCAGGGTCGGGCCCTTTTTCACAGGCATTGCGGCGGTCCGGCGGGGAGATTGAAACTGCACCGGCTGCGGACCGTTGCTCGTCTCGACTGGCGATGACGACGGGACCGGACCTAGAATGCACAAGATGACGAATGCCGGCTCGATGCGGGCGCGAAGCCTGCAGGCCGGCCTCGCTGCAGTCCTTCTGCTGACCGGCCTTGCCGCCAACACCCCTCCCGCCGCCGCCGAGCAGCCTGCGCCCGTCCAGACGCCTGCGGACCGGTTCGGCGACCTGTTCGTGGCAGTCCAGGAAGGGCGCATTTTCGCGGATGGCAAGACCTTCGTCGATGCCGTGCCCAAGCGCGATCCCGCAGCGATCATGGCCGATTATCGTGCCGCCGCGCACCGCTCACGCGAGGCGCTGACCGCCTTCGTGCTGGCGAATTTCACCGTCCCCGGCGTCAACGACCGGGCGCTCGATCCCTTGCGCGATCACGTCCGCGCCCTTTGGCCACAACTTGTCCGCCAACCCGCCAGGACGACCGACAATGGCTCCGGGATAGCCCTTAGCAAGCCCTACGTCGTACCGGGCGGGCGGTTTCGCGAGATCTATTAT
>DATKFS010000297.1:0-50000 GCA_035511275.1 Novosphingobium sp. | reverse complement strand
AACGGCTGGCCGCTGCTCTGCCACCCTGCCGCGATGTTCCGGCGGGACGTGGTGCGCAGCGTGGGCGGCTACCATGGCGCGTTCCGGCACTGCGAGGACTACGACCTGTGGCTGCGGCTTGCCGGCGTGACCCGCCTTGCCAGCATTCCCGAGCGGCTGCTGCGTTACCGGCACTACGACAGCCAGGTTTCCAGCCGCCATGCGACCGAGCAGCAGATCGGGGCCGCCATCTCCTATCTGGCCTATCGCGAGCGCGCCGAAGGCCGCACCGATCCGACTGAGGCACTGGACTGCCTGCCCGCCATCGACCAGCTCGACGCCCTGTTCGGGCGCGAGGGCGTTTCGCGGTGGGTACGGGCGCGCGTAGCGCCCGCCCTGCTCTATTCCCGCACCAGCCTGCGCGACGAGGGCTTCGACCTGCTCGGCCGGTACTTGCGCGAAGGCGGCGACAGGGCCGGGATGTGGCGGGTGGTCGCGCGGCTGCTGCGCTTCGGCGAACCGGTCCGCGCGCTGCGGCTTGCCGCGACCCTCGTCCGCCCGGCCTGAGCAGGATGGCGGACAAGGCGAAGGACGACGCGGGCGGACGCGGCGACGGCAGCGTCAAGTCGGCGGCGCTGTGGGCGGCTTCCAGCCAGTACTCGCTGTTCGTCCTGCAGTTCGCGACCTCGGTCGTCATCTCCCGCTTCTTCCTGAAGCCCGAGGAGATCGGCCTGTTCTCCGTCGCCCTGGCCGCGGCGATGGTGCTCTCGATCATCCAGGACTTCGGCCTGCAACGCTACATCGGTCGCCACCCGACCGCCGACCGGGCGATGGTGCGATCGGCGACGGCGATCGCGGTGACCTTCGCGCTCGTGCTCGCGGCCGTGATCCATGCGATCGCCGGGCCACTGGCGCGGCTCTATGCCGAGCCACGCATCGAGCCGATCCTCCAGCTGATCGCGGCCTCGTACATCTTCGTGCCCTGGAGCATCGTGCCGATGGCGCTGCTGGCGCGGCGGCTCGACTTTCGCCGGACCTTCGCGGTCAACCTTGGCGGCGCGCTCGCCAACAGCGGGGTCGCCCTCACGCTCGCGTGGCTGGGGTGGTCCTCTTTCGCGCTGGCCTGGGGCATGATCGCGCAGGCCGTGGTCCGCGCCATCGTGGCGCAGGCGGCCCAGCCCGCGTTCCCCGGCCGGGGCGCCAACTGGGGCGAGATTCGCGCCATCCTCAAGTTCAGCGCGGGCACCACGCCGATCTATCTGTCGGGCGGGATCGGCGTGCGCAGCCCCGACATGATCGTCGGCGGCTTGCAGGGAATGACCGCCGCCGGTCTGTTCAGCCGGGGCGCCGCGCTCGCAGCGCAGCTCCACACGCTCGTCGTCGGCGCGGTCAGCGCCATCTATTACCCCGCCTTCGCCCGCCTGCGCGACGAGGGCAAGGACCTCGGTCCCTACTACGAGCGGGTGGTCGCCGCGCACGGGGCGATCGTATGGCCGGCGATGGCGCTGCTGGCGGTACTGAGCGAGCCGGTGATCCTGCTGCTCTATGGACCGGGCTGGGCGGAGGCCGCGCCGCTGCTCGCCTTCGTGGCGGCGGCGGAGTGCTTCTTCGTCGCGCTGCCGCTGCATGTCGACCTGCCGATCCTGCTCGGGCGGCTGCGCCAGTTGCTGTGGTTCAATCTCGTGGACACCGCCTTGTCGGTCGGCACCCTCGCGGCCGGGGCGGCGCTCGGCGTGGAGGCGGCAGCGGCCTCGCGGCTCGTCTACGGGCTGGGCTGGTTCTGCCTCTATGCCGTGTGGCTGCAGCGCCTGATCGGCTTCCGCTGGAGTGCGGCGCTGCGCATATACGTGGGCAGCGCGGTGGTGACGCTGGCGACGATCCTCCCCGCGATCGCGGCGGTCACCTGGTGGCGCACGCCCGCGACGCTGGGTTTCCTCGGGCTCGTGGTGGCGGGCGGCGCTTCGGGCCTCGCGTGGCTGGCGGCGGTCTGGCTCTCGCGGCACCCTGCGCGCGACGATCTGGCGGGCATGGCGACGCATGTCCTCGCACCTCTGCTCGCCCGGCTGAAGGCTCGCACCGCCTGAAACGAACAGCGCGTTTTACTGGCCTGCCGCGCAATATCGTGATAAACATCCTCGCATATAAGACATACGCGAGCGCGAACTCGCGAGGAGGATGCTATGGCGGGAATGAGCCTGGCCTTGGCGATGCTGATCGCCAATCCCGTGATCCTGGGCACGACACCGGTGCCCATCGCCGGCGCCGAGAGCGCGGCGGGCGATACCGTGCAGGGCCGGGCGGACGACTATGCCCGCATGACCATTGAGGTCGCCGTCCACGGCATCGGGCCCTATCGCTTCCTCATCGACACCGGGTCCCAGCGCACCGTCGTATCGACCGCGCTGGCGGGGCGCCTGGGGCTGGTCGGCGGCGCGCAGGTGCGGGTCATGGGCATCGCGGGAACGCATGAGGTCGCGACCGCGCAGGTCGACTCGATCGATATCGGCCCGCGCTCGTTCTACGACCTCACCGTGCCGCTGCTGGAGGGCGAGAACATCGGCGCCGACGGCATCCTCGGCACCGACAGCCTGCAGCACCAGCGCGTCCTGCTGGATTTCGCGCGCAACACGATCCGCATCGGCGACGCCAGCGAGCTTGGCGGCAGGCGGGGGTTCGAGATCGTCGTCGAGGCGCGGCGCAAGTCCGGGCGGCTGATCCTGACCGATGCGAAGATCGACGGCGTGCACGTCGACGTCGTGATCGACACAGGCGCCAGCGGGAGCGTGGGCAATCTCGCGCTGCAGAAGGCGCTGGCCCACAGGGCCCGTCCGCCCGCGCTGCTGAGGGGCACCCTGTCCAGCGTCACCGGCCACGACCTGCCGGTGGAGATCGGCATCGCGAACAAGCTGGAGCTGGCCGGGATCGGCGTGAACAACGTCCTGATCGCCTATGCCGACGCGCCGGCCTTCGGCGAGCTGAAGCTCGACAAGCGGCCCGCGATATTCCTCGGGATGCGCGAACTGCGCGCGTTCAAGCGGGTGGCCATCGACTTCTCGACGCGCAAGGTCCTGCTCGACATCGGCAACCACGACTGAGCCACGGCCCGGTTTGACGCGGGCGGCGGCCGTCGCTAGGCCCGGCGCGATGATCGCCCTGCTGTCCCCCGCCAAGACCCTCGATTTCGAGCGCGCGCTGCCCCCGCTTGCCGTCACCCGGCCGCATTTCGCCGAAGAGGCGCAAGGCCTTGCCCGGTCGGCGGCCAATCTCACGCAGAAGCGGCTTGCGGAACTGATGCATATCTCCCCGCGCCTCGCCAAGCTCAACGCCGAGCGGTTCCGCGACTTCGCCGAGCTGCCCGAGCGCCAGGCGCTGTTCGCCTTCGCGGGCGACGTCTACACCGGCTTCGAGGCGCATACGCTGGACGAGGCCGGCGTCACTTTCGCGCAGGACCATGTGCGGATGCTCTCGGGCCTCTACGGCCTGCTGAAGCCGCTCGACGCGATCCGGCCCTACCGCCTGGAGATGGGCACGCGCTGGGCACCGCGCCACAAGAAGCTGACCGACTGGTGGGGCGATCGCATCGCAAAGCTGCTGCGCGATCAGGTCGCCGAAGAGGGTTCGGGCACCGTGCTCAATCTCGCCAGCCAGGAATACTATGCGGCGGTCGCGGGCAAGCTGCCGGGCCTGCGGGTGATCGAGGTGGAGTTCCGCGAGCCCGGCCCGGACGGCCCCCGCTTCGTCAGCTTCAACGCCAAGCGGGCGCGGGGCATGATGGCGCGCTGGCTCTGCGAGCATCACGTCACCGACGTCGACGCGATGCGCGGCTTCGACAGTGACGGATATCGTTTCGACGCGGCCGAGAGCGAGCCCGATCGCTGGCGCTTCACCCGCGCATAAAGGGGCCGGACGGGCGCGCGTGCCGTTGCCGGATTGTTTCGCGCCCCACCTTCCCTAAATAGCGCCGATGCCTCCCGACACAGCCGTATCCGATTCCCAGGCCCGCCACGACGGCTGGCGCACCCTGCTCCGCTTCATGCCGTACCTCTGGCCGCGCGACGACGCCGGGCTGCGCTGGCGGATCGTGTGGGCCTGCGTGTTCATCCTGCTGTCGACGGGCGCGCAGCTCGTGCTGCCCTACCTGATGAAGTGGGCGGTCGACCTGATGGGCGGCACCGGCCCCAAGCTGCTGCAACTCGTCATGCTGACGGTGCTGGCCTACTCCGCCGGGCGCCTCGCGCAGACCGTGTTCGACAACTTGCGCAACATCGTGTTCGAGCGGGTCGGCCAGGACGCGACGCGGGCGCTGGCGGAGAACGTGTTCGGCCAGCTCCACCGCCTGAGCCTGCGCTTCCACCTTGCCCGGCGCACCGGCGAAGTCACCAAGACGATCGAGCGCGGCACCAAGAGCATCGACACGATGCTCTACTTCATGCTGTTCAACATCGCCCCCACCGTGCTGCAGCTGCTGGTGGTGGCGGTGATCTTCTACATCAATTTCGGCATCGGGCTGGTCATCGCCACGGCAGTCGCCGTCGCCGCCTATATCTGGGTGACGCGCACGATCACCGAGTGGCGCACCAAGCTGCGCGAGCAGATGAACCGGCTCGACGGGCAGGCCCTGTCGCGCGCGGTGGATTCGCTGCTGAACTACGAGACGGTGAAGTACTTCTCCGCCGAAGCGCGCGAGGAGGCCCGCTATGCGCAGGCCACCCGCGCCTACGCCGTGGCGGCGGTCAAGAGCGAGAACTCGCTCGGCCTGCTCAACATCGCGCAGGGCGTGGTGGTGACGCTGCTGATGGCGGGCGCCCTCGCCTGGACGGTCTGGGGCTGGTATCGCGGCCAGTACACGGCGGGCCAGCTCGTCTTCGTGCAGACCTACCTGACGCAGCTTTTCCGCCCGCTCGACATGCTCGGCATGGTCTACCGCACCATCCGGCAGGGCCTGATCGACATGGCCGAGATGTTCCGCCTGCTCGATACGCAGGTGGAAGTGCCCGACGCGCCCGGCGCCCCGGCGCTGGTCATCCGCCAACCGTCCATCGTGTTCGACGACGTGGTGTTCGGCTACGAGCCCGACCGCACGATCCTCCACGGCCTCTCGTTCGAGGTCCCGGCGGGCGAGGCCTTCGCGGTCGTCGGCCCCTCCGGCGCGGGCAAGTCCACGCTCGCCCGGCTGCTGTTCCGCTTCTACGATCCGCTTTCGGGCCGCATCCTGATCGACGGGCAGGACATCCGCGAGGTGACGCAGGCGTCCCTGCGCGCCGCGATCGGCATCGTGCCGCAGGATTCGGTGCTGTTCAACGACACCATCGGCTACAACATCGGCTACGGCCGCGACGGTGCGGGGATCGAGGAGATCGAGGCCGCCGCGCGCGGGGCCGCGCTCACCAGCCTGATCGCCCGCCTGCCCAAGGGCTTCGACACCGAAGTGGGCGAGCGCGGCCTCAAGCTCTCGGGCGGCGAGAAGCAGCGCGTCGCCATCGCCCGCACCCTCGTCAAGAACCCGCCGATCCTCGTGCTCGACGAGGCGACCAGCGCGCTCGACACCCGCACCGAGCAGGACATCCTCGCCACGCTCCACCGCGTCGCCGAGCACCGCACTTCGCTGTCGATCGCGCACCGGCTGTCGACCATCGCCGATGCCAACCGCATCCTCGTGCTGAACGAGGGCAGGCTGGCGGAGAGCGGCACCCACGCGCAACTGCTGCGCCGCGAAGGCCTCTACGCCGAAATGTGGTCGCGCCAGGCGGCCGAGGCCGAAGCGATGATCGAGGCGGCGGAGTAACCGGGCCGCCTCCCGCCGGATCGGCCCGGCGCTGACCGCGCGCGCCGCGCAATCTTCCGATTGGCAGCCCGGCAAAATCCCCCTATTGCCGCCCCGGACCGGCGTTCACGCGCCGGCTTCGAAGATCGCGCCGGTGCCTCGAAAGAGGCTTAAAACGGGAAGGCGGTGCGGGTGGATGTCCACCCAACTCCGCAGCTGTCCCTGCAACTGTAAGCGGCGAGCGCGATGCACATCGTTTCCCCAAGCCGGGGAAGCAGCCACTGGGCCGGACGCTAAGTCATGCGAGGCCTGGGAAGGCGTGCATCAAGCCCTGACCCGCGAGCCAGGAGACCTGCCGGCGTTCTGGTCGCTCTTGCTTTGGTCCAGGGGATGGCCGGGGCACGGTACTTCCGTCTGAGCGACGTTCGTCATGCGGCCGGGGCCGCATCGGCAAACGCGCCGGGCGTCCTCGCGCCTGTCCGACGCGGCTGCCGGATCGTCGATCGCCGCGATCGACGGGACGCCCCGCCGTGCAGAAGTCGCCCGGCGCGGGGAGAAGACCATTGAGCAAAGTGCCCACCACCGTCATCACCGGCTTCCTCGGCGCCGGCAAGACCACGCTCATCCGCCACCTGCTGCAGAACGCGAAGGGCCGCCGCCTCGCCCTCGTCATCAACGAGTTCGGCGACGTCGGCGTCGACGGCGAACTGGTGAAGGGATGCAACGACGAGGCCTGCCCCGAGGACGACATCGTCGAGCTGGCCAACGGCTGCATCTGCTGCACCGTCGCCGACGACTTCCTGCCCACCATGATGAAGCTGCTCGACCGGCCCAACCCGCCCGAGCACATCATCATCGAGACCTCCGGCCTCGCCCTGCCCAAGCCGCTGGTGAAGGCCTTCCAGTGGCCCGACATCCGCACCCGCGCGACCGTGGACGGCGTCGTCGCCCTGATCGACGCCGATGCCGTGGCGGCGGGCCGCTTCGCCACCGACGAGGTCGCGCTGGCCGCCGCGCGGGCGGCGGACCCGACGCTCGACCACGACAGCCCGCTGGAGGAACTGTTCGAGGAACAGCTCGGCTGCGCGGACATGGTGGTGCTCAACAAGACCGACCTCGTCGCGCCCGAGGACCTCGCCAATGTCGAAACACTGGTCGCCGCCGAGACGCGCCCCGGCGTCAAGATCGTGCGCGCCGACCACGGGGCGGTCGACATCGCCGCATTGCTCGGCATCACCGCCGCCGCCGAGGATGACCTGGACAGCCGCAAGTCGCACATAGACGGCCTCGAGGACGGACATGACCACGACGATTTCGACAGCTTCGTCGCCACCGGCGGCGAAGTCGCCGATCTCGACGCGCTCGTCGCCCGCATGGCCGCGCTGATCGCCGAGCACGACGTCCTGCGCATCAAGGGCATGGTCGCCGTCGCTGGCAAGCCGAGCCGCCTCATCGTGCAGGCCGTCGGCCCCCGCATCCAGCACTTCTACGACCGCGCCTGGCTGCCCGCCGAACCGCGCCGCACGCAACTGGTGGTGATCGGCCAGAAGGGCCTCGACCGCGCGGCCATCGAAGCGGGTCTTGCCGGGGTGCTCGGGACCGTCACCGCCTGATGCATCTGCTGTCCGCCACCCCCGGCACGATCACCAGCGGCGAGGAGGCGATCGACCTCGACCAGCCGCCGGGCGACATCGTCATCCTGACGGTGGCGGACAGCGAACTCGCATGTTTCGCCAAGGCCGCGGCCATGTTGCCCCAAGGTGCGCCCAGCGTACGCTTGGCGAACCTGCTGCAGCTCAAGCATCCCTACTCGATCGACCTCTACGTCGAGAAGGTGATCGCCCACGCCCGGTTCGTCTGCGTCGTCCTGCTGGGCGGCAAGAGCTACTGGCCCTACGGCATCGACGAGATCGCCGCCGTGGCGCGCGAGCAGGGAATCGCCTTCGCCGCCATCGCCGACGGGCGCGAGGACGACCCCGCCCTCGACCGCGCCTGCACGCTCCCCGCGCAGAAAGTCGAGCATTTGCGCGACTTTCTGCGCCAGGGAGGCACCGCCAACGCCCTCTCGTTCCTGCGCACCGCCGCCCGGATCATCGGTGACGACTGCGGCGCGCCCGACGACCCGGTGCCGGTCGCCGACGCCGGGCTCTACCTTCCCGGCGTGGACCGCCCCGGCCTCGCCGACCTTCGCGCCCGCTGGAAGCCCGGCGCTCCGGTGGCGCTCATGGTGTTCTACCGCGCGCTGATGATCGCGGGGACTCTGGATGCCGTCGACGCCATGGTCGCCGCGCTGGAAGCACGCGGCCTCAACGTGGCCGCCGTCCATGTCCGCGCCCTGCGCGAACCTTTCGCCATCGACTGGCTGGGCGGCCTCATGGCAGAGATCACGCCCGACGTGATCGTCAACGCCACCAGCTTCGCCTCCTCTTCCTCGGGCGAGCCGCGCAATGCCGGTGTTCTGGAGCGTGCCGACTGCCCGATCCTGCAGGTCGCCTTCGCGGGCGTCGAGGAGGCGGACTGGCGCGCCGCCGCGCGCGGCCTCGGCCCGCGCGACCTCGCGATGAACGTGGCGCTGCCGGAGGTGGACGGGCGCATCTTCACCCGCGCCGTCGCCTTCAAGGCCGCCGAGCGCTTCGACGAGGTGACGCAGTGCGGTATCGTCGTCCCCCGCGTCGCCCCGGACCGCGTCGCCTTCGCCGCCGACCTCGCCGCCAACTGGGCGCACCTGCGCCGCACCCCCGCGCCCGAGCGCAAGGTCGCGCTGGTGCTCGCCAACTACCCCAACCGCGACGGGCGGATCGGCAACGGCGTCGGCCTCGACACCCCCGCCAGCGCCGCCTCGATCCTCGGCAGCCTGCGGGGAGCGGGCTACGATGTCGGCGCGGCCCCACAGGACGGCGCCAGCCTCATGGCGCTGATGACCGGCGGCGTGACCAACGACCTGACCTCGCTGGAGCGCCCCGGCGAAATCGCCCTCCCCCTCGCCGACTACCGCGCCGCCTTCGCGCGAGTGCCCGAAACCGCCCGCGCCGCCATGCTGGACCGCTGGGGCGAGCCCGAGGCCGATCCGTTCGTGCGCGAGGGCGCGTTCCACCTCGCCGTCCATCGCTTTGGCAACGTCGCGCTCGCGGTGCAGCCGGCGCGAGGGTACAACATCGATCCCAAGTCGAGCTATCATGATCCGGCGCTGCCGCCGCCGCATGCCTACCTCGCCTTCCACGTCTGGCTGGACCGGCAGTTCGGCGCGCAGGCGCTGGTGCATGTCGGCAAGCACGGCAATCTCGAATGGCTGCCCGGCAAGGCGGTTTCGCTCGCCGCCGACTGCTTCCCCGAGATCTGCGCCGGGCCGGTGCCGCAGCTCTACCCCTTCATCGTCAACGACCCCGGCGAGGGGACGCAGGCCAAGCGCCGCATCGGCGCGGTGGTGGTGGATCACCTGACGCCCCCGCTCACCCGCGCCGAAAGCTACGGGCCCTTGAAGCAACTCGAAGCGCTGGTGGACGAATACTACCTCGCCGCCGGCATGGACCCACGCCGCCTCCAACGGCTGCGGCGCGACATCCTAGACCTCGCGCGCGGGCAGGGGCTGGACCAGGACGCGGGCGCGACAGGGGATGGCGAGGATGCGCTTTCGGCGATCGACAACTACCTGTGCGAGCTCAAGGAACTGCAGATCCGCGACGGCCTCCACGTCTTCGGCCACTCGCCCGAGGGCCGCTTGCGGCGCGACCTGCTGGTGGCGCTGGCGCGGACCCCGCGCGGGTACGACCGGCCGGGGCAAGCCTCGCTGCTGCGCGCGATGGCGCAGGATTTCGAGCTCTGCTTCGACCCGCTCGACTGCCGGATGGGCGATCG
Organism: Novosphingobium sp.; assembly: GCA_035511275.1. Taxonomy (GTDB): domain Bacteria; phylum Pseudomonadota; class Alphaproteobacteria; order Sphingomonadales; family Sphingomonadaceae; genus Novosphingobium. The sequence continues at coordinate 40,402 of DATKFS010000297.1, read as the reverse complement.
CTGGGACGGCCCGAGGCCAGAGGTTCTGGCAGCAGTGTCGGACGACCCGTGGCGCACGCTGGGCGATACGGTGGAGCGACTGGAACTGCTCGCGGCGGAATGGGTCGATCGTCGTCCCGGACTTGATCCGGGGCCGCTGGCCGGGCCGCACCCACCCCTCGGCACGCCCGACTGCGAGGGTCCCCCTCAAGAGTACCCAGCGGTTCCCGGTCAAGCCGGGGACGACGCGGCACCCTCCTCCTCCGCCGCACACACCCGTCACCCTGAACTTGTTTCAGGGCCCATTTCTCCGCCTGACGCGGACGTCGGGATTACCAAAGGCCCGATCGGTTTACTGCCTGAAGCCTCGGCGCCTGCGGCCCGATGGACCCTGAAACAAGTTCAGGGTGACGGAGTAGGGGTGGAAGAGGTTGCCTTCCCTCACACCACCGCCGTCCTCGGCGAAATCGCGGGCAATCTCGCGCCCCGCGTGGACCGCTGCGGCGAGGCCGAAATCGCCGCCCTGCTCGCGGGCCTCGACGGACGTTTCGTCCTGCCCGGCCCCTCCGGCGCGCCCACGCGCGGCCGCCCGGACGTGCTGCCCACGGGGCGCAACTTCTACTCCGTCGATACCCGCGCGGTGCCCACCGCCGTCGCCTGGGACCTCGGCTTCAAGTCCGCGCAACTGCTGGTCGAGGACTATCTTCAGCGCGAGGGCGAGTATCCGCGCGCCATGGCGCTCTCCGCATGGGGCACCGCCAACATGCGCACCGGCGGCGACGACATCGCGCAGGCCCTTGCGCTGATGGGCGTGCGGCCGCGCTGGGAGTGGACTTCGGGCCGCGTCACCGGGTTCGAGATCATGACCGTCGCCGAGCTGCGGCGTCCGCGCGTGGACGTGACCTTGCGGGTCTCGGGCTTCTTCCGCGATGCCTTCCCCGAGCAGATGGACCTGATCGACAGCGCCGCCCGCGCCGTCATGGCGCTCGACGAGCCCGAGGGCGACAATCCCGCCGCCGAACGGCACCGCGAGGAAGCCGCCCTGCTCGCCGCACAGGGACAGGACCCCGACCTCGCCGCCCGCCGCGCCGGGGCCCGCGTGTTCGGCTCGAAGCCCGGGGCCTATGGCGCCGGGCTTCAGGCGATGATCGACGAGAAACTGTGGCACGACCGCGCCGACCTTGCGAACGTCTACCTCGACTGGGGCAGCTACGCCTATGGCGCGGGGGTGGACGGCGAAGCCGAGCGCGAGCTGTTCGCCGCCCGCCTCACGCAGGCCGATGCCGTCGTCCAAAACCAGGACAACCGCGAGCACGACCTGCTCGACAGCGACGACTACTACCAGTTCGAAGGCGGCATCGCCGCAGCGGTCGAGCACCTCTCGGGCCGCAAGGTCCTGTCCTATCACAACGACCACTCGCGCCCCGAACGCCCGGTCGTGCGCACGCTGGAGGACGAGATCGGCCGCGTGGTGCGCGCCCGCGTGACCAACCCCAAGTGGATCGCGGGCGTCATGCGCCACGGTTACAAGGGCGCCTTCGAAATCGCCGCCTCGGTCGACTACCTCTTCGCCTTCGCCGCCACGACCCACGCGGTGAAGGACCACCACTTCGACGCCGTCCACGCCGCCTTCGTCGAGGACGAGGCGGTGCGGGCCTTCATGCAGGAGGCCAATCCGGCGGCCCTGCGCGAAACCGCCGCCCGCCTCGCCGAGGCGCTGGAGCGCGGCCTTTGGAAACCCAGGTCGAACAGCGCAGGGCTGCTGCTCGCCCAGCTTGCAGGAGATTAGAATGGTCGAACGCACCGACGAACGCCACGCCGAGAAGATGAAGAAGAAGCAGGCCGCGCATGACCGGATCATGGCCGGCAAGACCGTTGAGAAAGGCCTGCTGATCGTCCACACCGGCAAGGGCAAGGGCAAGACCACCGCCGCGCTCGGCATGGTGGTGCGCGCCATCGGGCACGGCAAGAAGGTCGGCGTCGTGCAGTTCGTCAAGGGCGCGATGACCACCGGCGAGAAGGTCGTCTTCGATGCCTTCCCCGGCAACGTCGAGTTCAAGCCGATGGGCGAGGGCTTCACCTGGAACACCCAGGACCGCGCCCGCGACATCGCCCTCGCCCGCGAGGCATGGGACGAAGTGAAGCGCATGGTCGCGGACCCGGCCTACGACATGGTGCTGGCGGACGAGCTGAACATCGTCCTGCGCTACGACTACCTGCCGCTCGCCGAAGTGCTGGAAGTGCTGGGCACGAGGGGCGAGATGAAGCACGTCATCGTCACCGGCCGCAATGCGCCCGAGGCGCTGATCGAGCAGGCGGACCTCGCCACCGAGATGACGCTGGTGAAGCACCCCTTCCGCGAGCAGGCCGTCAAGGCGCAGGCCGGGATCGAGTTCTGACGATGCACCATGCCCCGTCGCCTCCCGGATCGCATCCGGGACGACACATGCACGCACCCCGCTTCGACGCGGCATTCCGCGAGGACCTCGCCGCGCTGCTGGCCTGGCGGCGCGACGTGCGGCATTTCCGGCGCGAACCCATCGCCGGGGAGGTCGTGGCCGAGCTGCTGGCCACCGCCCAGCTTGCCCCGTCGGTCGGCAATTCGCAGCCCTGGCGCTTCGTGCGGGTGCGATCGGGCGACATCCGCGAAGACCTCGCCCGCCACGTCGATGACGAGGCCGCCCGCGCCGGCGAGGCGATGGGCGGGCGCCGGGGCGCCTACTCGGCCCTGAAGCTCCACGGCCTGCGCGAGGCACCCGAAGTGATCGCCGTGTTCTGCGACGACGCGACCGAGGCCGGCGCCGGGCTCGGCGCGGCGACGATGCCGCAGACGCGCGAATGGTCCGTGGTGCTGGCGATCCACACCCTGTGGCTCGCCGCCCGCGCGCGAGGCCTCGGCCTGGGCTGGGTCTCGATCGTTGAGGCCGCCACCGTCAGCGCAATGCTGGACGTGCCGGAGGGCTGGCGCTTCATCGCCCTCCTTTGCCTCGGCGAGCCCGAGCGGTGCGACGATGTCCCCGAACTCGAACGCCGGGGCTGGCAGGCCCGCCTCGACGGGAGCGCCCATGTCAGCGTGCGTTGACGCGTTCTGCCCCAACCCCCGCAGCCATGGCCCGCGCCGCCTTGACGTAGGCCGGGCCGCCGCAGACCGTCCAGGCTTGCGGGATGCCGATACGCGGGATGCCGGCCAGCACCGGGTGGTGCATCATCGCGGTGCCCTGATCGACGACCTTGTCGGTGGCACTGTCGACGATCAGGAAGTCCGGGCGGGACGCGGCCATTTCCTCGAGGCTCATCTGCGAGAGCGAGGGCTTGCCGAGCTTTCCCGCCAGGTTGGTGATACCCACGCGCGTCATCAGGTCGTCGATCAGCGTGCCGGTGCCGGTCAGGTAGCCGCGCCGCTGGTAGTAGGCGGCAACCACCGGGCGGCGCGCCCGGGGCAGCCCGGCAAGCTCGCGGTCCATCCGCGCGATCAGCGCCTCTCCGCGTTCGGGATGGCCCACGGCCTGCGCCACCTCGCGGATCGAGCGCTGGATCGCGCCATAGCTGTCGGGCGACTTGATATCGAGGGCGGGGTATTTCCTCGCCTTCAGCACCGCGATGGCCGGGCTGCGCCGCGCGGGCATTCCGATCACGAGGTCCGGTCCGATCGCCATGATCTCCTCCGCCGAACCGCGCAGGATCGGCAAGCCCTTCGCCTCTCCGGCGGCGGCGGACATCGCCGGGTCGGCGGCGTAGCGGGTGAGCCCGGCGATCTGGCCCCGATCCGCCAGCGCCAGCACCAGCTGGTCGGCGCAGAGGTTGAGCGAGACGATGCGCGTCGGCGTCCCGGCGCCGCGCGGGACCGGCGCGGGCGCGCTCGATGCCGCCCCGCCGCAGGCAAGGCCAAGGGCAACGGCAAGGCCGGCGCCAAGCGCGAGCTTGCAAGAACGAAGATAAGCCGTAAGCGCCATTCCAGCGCTCCCATAGCAACACGACCCCGGGACACAAGCGTGACGGGGAACCGATCCATCGCGAGGTATTCGTGCTCGACGACGCATTCCCGGCGGCGCGCCATCCGGCGCTGATTCCGCTCCTCATCGCCGGCCTGCTGGCGATGGCCCTGGCTTCCATGAGCCTTGGCCCCGTGGCCCTCTCGGAAAGCCGCATCCTGGCCGCGCTGACCGGGCACGGCGATGCGATCGCGCAGGCGATCCTGTTCGAGCTGCGCCTGCCGCGCACGCTGGTGGGGCTGCTGGTGGGCGCCATGCTCGGCCTCGCCGGCGCGGTGCTGCAGGGCTACCTGCGCAACCCGCTGGCCGAGCCTTCGGTGCTCGGCGCATCGAACTCGGCGGCGCTGGGAGCGGTGGCGGCGATCTACTTCGGCATCGCCGACTGGAACGTCGTCATGCTGCCGCTGCTCTCGATCACCTCCGGCCTCGTCGCGCTGGGGTTGCTGTTCGCGCTGTCGGGCCGCTCGGAAAGCCCGTTGACGCTGATCCTCGCGGGGATCGCCGTCTCCACGCTCGCCGGAGCGGGGATCAGCCTCGCGCTCAATCTCTCGTCCAACCCCTTCGCGGCGATGGAGATCATGGCCTGGCTGCTCGGCTCGATCGAGAACCGGACGATGGAGCACGTCTGGATCGCCCTCCCCTGCGCGCTGCTGGGCATGGGCCTGCTGCTCTACGATCCCCGCGCGCTGGACGCGCTGGCGCTGGGAGAGGACGGGGCGCGATCGCTCGGCGTGGACCTGCGCCGCACGCGCCGCCGCCTGCTGCTGGGGCTGGCGATCGGCGTCGGCGGCGCGGTCGCGGTGTCGGGCTCTATCGGCTTCATCGGCCTGATCGTGCCGCATCTCGTCCGCCCGCTGACCGACCGCAGCCCGTCCACCGTCCTGCTCCCCTCGCTGCTGGGCGGCGCGATCCTGCTGGTCGGCGCCGACATCCTCGTGCGCCTGATCCCGACCGCGAGCGAGCTGAAGCTCGGCGTGGTGACTGCCTTCCTCGGCGTCCCCGTGTTCCTCGTCCACCTGCTGCGGGAGCGCCGCTCGTGGTGACGATCGCAATGCGGAACCTTTCCGCCGACCTCGGCAGGCGTGCCGTGCTCACCGGCATCAGCGCCACACTCCGACCCGGCACGCTGACCGGGGTGATCGGCCCGAACGGCGCAGGCAAGTCCACGCTGGTGCGCGCGATGCTGGGCCTCGTGCCGACGCTGCAGGGCTCGGTCACCATCGACGGGCGCGACCTCAAGGCGCTCGACCCGCGCGACCTTGCCCGTACCATTGCCTACCTGCCGCAGGGCCAGACGCTGCACTGGCCGCTCAGTGTCGAGCGGGTGGTGGCGCTGGGCCGCCTGCCGCACCTGGCGCCGATGTCGCGCATCGGTCCCGACGACCGCGAGGCGGTGCGCGAGGCCATGGCGCGCGCCGACGTGGGGCACCTGTCCGGCCGCATCGTCACCGAGCTTTCGGGGGGTGAGCGGGCGCGGGTCATGCTGGCGCGGGCGCTGGCCGTCGGCGCACGGGGCATCGTCGCGGACGAGCCGCTCGCCTCGCTGGACCCCGGCCACCAGATCGACGTGATGGAACTGCTGGCCCGCGAGGCCGGGAACGGCGCGCTGGTGCTCACCGTGCTGCACGACCTGACGATGGCCGCGCGCTACTGCCACCGCCTGCTGCTGATCGACCGGGGCGTGCTGGTGGCGGAAGGCACCCCCCGCGAAGTGCTGAGCGCCGAGCGCCTGCGCACCGTCTACGGCGTCACCGGCCACATCGACATGGGCGGCGCGACGCCGATGGTCGTGCCGCTGGCCCGCTGCCGGGAGCGCGGCGAGGACTAGGCGCCGCGCCGGAAGGTCACGGGCCGCTCAGGAGATGGGGCGGTCCGGCGGCCAGCCCTGCCCGGCCCAGCCCTCGGCGCTCGCCCAGACATATTCGAAGTAGTGCCCCAGCGTCTCGCGGGCATCGAGGTAGACGAAGGTCAGCCCCGGCACCGAGCCCTCGAAGGCGAGCGGCAGGCCGGTGCGCGCGATCTCCGCCCGCATTGCCCCGATGTCGTCACGGCGCACGCCGACGTGGTGGAAGCGCGGGCTGGGGTCGCGGCGGTCCGGCGGGAGGAAGGGCAGGTAGTGGTCGACGTAGCCCGACACCGGCTCGATCAGTTCCACCTGAAGTCCCGCGGACCAGCCGAGCGCGGCCCGCACGCTCGCCTCGCGCCGCCCCTGCGGCGTCTCCAGCACCATGTCGGGTTCGAAGACGATGAACTCGGCGATGCCCAGCAGGTCCCCCGCCCGCTGCATCGCGCGGTCGAGGTCGTGGGTCACGTAGGCGTTCTGGTAGTGGCCCCGGGCGATCGTCACCATACCGGCCGTCCCTCGGGCCAGCCCACGAAGGCCCACGCCTCCGGGCTTTTCCATGTGTACTCGACATAGTGTCCCAGCGACGCGCGGGCATCGAGGTAGACGAACACCAGGCTCGGGATCGCCTCGCGGATCGCCACCGGCCCCTCGAACGCCAGCGGCAGGCCGAGCCGGGCGATCTCCGCGCGCATGTCGGCAAGGTCGTCGCGCCGCAGCGAGACATGGTGGAAGCGGGGCGTCGGGTCAGCCCGATCCGCCGGTAGCATGGTGGCGTAATGGTCGACATAGCCGGAGACCGGCTCGATGATCTCGATGTTGAGCCCCCCGGCCCAGGCGGAGGCGACCCGCACCACCATCGGCTCGTCGCCATGCGGGGTGCTCACCACCATGTCGGGATCGAACCGGTCGAAGCGCTCGAAGCCGTAGCGCTCGCCCACGATCTCCATCGCCTTGTCGAGATCGCGCGTGACGTAGGCGTTCTGCATGTGGCCGCGCAGGAACATGGTCACTTCCCCCTCCATTCGGCAGCGATCGGCCCGAAAGCCCGCTCGACCCGCGCGGCATCCCACCCGTAGTCTTCCAGCGCGTAGCCGTAGGAACCCAGCTTGTGCCGGGGATTGCGCTCGTCCCATTGGCGCATCGCCGCCTCACCCTCGGCGGTCCAGGCAAGCCCCGCCATGTCGTAGACCTCGCGCGCCACGCCAAGCGCGTCGCCGACGCAGCGCCCGTAGGTCGCCTCGACGATGCGGATGCGATTTCCCAGGTCGGCGCGCTGGCGCTGGTAGCGGCCAAGCTCGTGCGCCCAGTACTCGACCGTCTCGTCCGCCATGCGGTGGCGGTCGTAATCCTCGATGCTGTTGGCCATGATCTCGCCCATCATGCGCATCGAGGACGCCATGGTCGTGGCAAGGTCGCGTTCGGAGATGACGAAGGTCGCGTTCGGGAACACCTCCAGCATCTCCGCCACCTCGCCGGTATGGCCCGGGTTCTTGAGCAACCACGGCCGCCCGCGCCGCCCGCCGTCCTGCCACTGCAGGTACTGGAGCATCCGCTTGAGATAAGTCAGCGCCGGAACCCGAGACCGCGTTCGCACCCAGTCGAGGAACGCCCGGTCCGGCGCGGTGATGTACTGCATGGGGTAGTCGAAGTTCGCCAGCGGCACGAAGCTGGATTCGTCCGCCTCCTCCGCGTCGAACTCGTGCATGACCTGGTAGCTGTCGCCGGTGTTGGTGACGGTCGCCATCATCGCGCGGGTCCAGGCGATGCGCTGCGAGGCCTCGCCCCGCGCCTCGCCGGGGAACGGAGCAGGGTTGAACATCGCCCAGGCCGGCGTCGAGCGCAGCCCCGGGGCTGCCGACAGGAAGCGCTGGAGCTTGGTGGTCCCGCTGCGCGGCAGGCCCAGCACGACGATCGGGTCGGACACGTCCTCGTCGAGGATTTCGGGATGGCCCTCGAGGTCGGCCTCCCAGCGCAGGCGGTTCACCAGCCATCGCACGGTGTTGGCCCGCATCCCGGCAAGCCCCGCCGCCGAGAGCGGCAACCGTCCGGGTATCTCCATGACCCGGGCAAGATTGGGCAGGAAGCTCTCGTCGGCGAAATGGTCCCGCCCGGCCTCCGCGAAGGCGGTGCCGAGCACCGCATCCACGGTCAGGGGTGGCGTGATGCTGGCGATCTCGTTCATCGCGGTCGGCTCCCGGATAGAGGTCAGAAGTCCGCCATGCGGCGGCGGTAGACGGACAGCAGGCGGCGCTCCATCTGCGCCTGCCGCTCGGGCGCGGAAACCTGCGGGGTGCCCGGCGGCAGGTGCGACGCAAGGTCGGCGAAAGGCACCGTCCGCAGGCGGGGCATGGCGGGCGTCCGCCCGGCGCGGAAGAAGCGGAAGGCGATCAGCTGCAACTGGCGCCCGGACGCGTCCAGCCAGTTCGGCACGCCGGGATCGTGCCAGCTGGCGACGATGCGGATGCGCCTGTCGGCATCGACCGTCGCCTGGTGCGAATTGAGCGAGGAATGGCGCGCCCACCAGTCGATGTTCTCGTAGTTCAGGTTGAACAGGGCGGCATTCCAGTAGGGCGCGCCGGCATCCTCGATCTCGATCACTACGGCCTCGTCCGGGCCGCAGCGGAAATGGCCGGGGAAGTAGTTGGTCCCCTCGAAGGCGCCGGGGATCACAAGTTCGGGAATCTCGTGCGGATCGGCGGCCAGATGGGCCTGCACGCCCGCGCGGGCGAATTCCGTGTGCACCCGCAGCAGGTCCACCAGCCGGGCGAACCGGGTTTCGGCAGTCGGCCGGTCGAGCAGGCGCGGCGGGAAGCGCTGGCCGAGCTTGCGGATCGTCAGGTCGGCAGGCGCCTCGCTTTCCCAATCGCCGTAGTACTGGCGGCTGTGCAGTTCACAGTGCCCCTCCGGCAGCGGCAGCCACAATGCGTCGCCGAGATCCTGCGGTTCTTCGTGGGACAGCACGATGTCCACCGTGCCGCCCGGGGCCAGCTTGTCCGCATGGTCGATCGCATTGACCATGGCATGGGTCTTCCACCCCAAGAGGTCGCAGGCGTGGCCGGCGTAGACGGTGAGCTGGAAGATCGCCGCCGAACCGCGCGCACCGGTGATGCGATAGCGGTTGTCGCCATGCAGGATAACCGAATGGTACATGCAGTCGGGCGACGGCAGCTGGAAGTTGATCCGGCTCGTCGCGCCCATCTTGGCGAAGGCGGGGTTGTCGTAATCCGCCTCCACGTAGGCGGAATGAGCGAAGTTGACGTCGCGCAGGAGGTGCCGGAGCGCTTCGTGGGTATTCAGCTCGCGGTCGTCGCCCGGCCAGCCGGTGACATGCTTCTCCAGCTTGTAGCGCATCGCCGCGACGAGCGTGTCCAGCTGGGCATGGGCGTAGGCGAGCGCGCCCTCGTCGGTGGAGAAATCGGCCGGGCCCGCCTCGGCATCGCGGGTGGTTGCGGCGAAGTTCGTCTGGTTCATGGCCGTGCTGCGATCGCTCATGGATTGCCCTCGCTTGGTGCCTTCGGTGGGACGAGCCCGGTGCCGACCATCGCCCCGCCGTCCGCGACGAGGGCATGGCCGTTGACGTAGGAACTTGCCGGGCTGACGAGAAATTCGAGCGACGCCGCCATCTCGTCGGGATCGGCCCAGCGCCGGAGCGGCACCGCGCGGGCGAGCGCGTCGAAATGCGCAGACCCCTGCGCCTCGATCGGCGCGGTCATGCCTGTGGCGCGTGTCGGGCCGGGGCAGAGCGCATTGATGCGGATTCCCTCGCCGCCCAGTTCCCGGGCAAGGCTGCGCACCAGGCCGACGAGCCCGTGCTTGGCCGCGCAATAGGCCCAGTTCTCGGCATCGCCGCCCAGACCCATGGTCGACGCGGTGACCGCGATCGCTCCGTCGCCATCTCGTCCCATCGTCTGCCGCAGCGCCGGAAGCACGGCCCTGATGCCCATGACCGTACCCACCAGATTGACGTCGAGGACATGGCGGAAATCCTCGATGGGCATCGCGTCGATGGCGCCGCCACCGGTGACGCCTGCATTCAGCACCGCCGCGTCGAGCCTGCCGAATTCCGCGAGCGCGGCCTGCACCATCACGCGGTTGCCATCCTCTGTGGCGATATCGGCGGCGATGCTGGCGATGCCCGCGCGCTCGGCCCAGTCGAGGCGCGCCGTGTCGCGGTCCACCGCCAGGACCGCCCAGCCGCTGCGTGAGAGCCGTTGGGCGGTGGCGCGGCCGATGCCCCCCGCGGCTCCGGTCACCAGCACGGCGCGCTGCACGGTCGTCATCGCCTCAGCCTCCCGAAATCTGCCAGCCGCCGCTGGCATCGAGCACCTGCCCCGTCACCCACGACGCCATCCCGCTGGCGAGGAAGGTCACGGATCGGGCGATGTCCTCCGGCTCGCCGATGCGGCCGAGCGGGGTGACCGAGCGTATCCACTCCAGCGTCGCTTCGTCCGGAGCCAGGCTGGCATCGGCATATTCCCCGCGAGTCAGCCCCGGCGCGACGGCGTTGATCCGCACGCCCTTCGGCCCGATCTCGGGCGCCAGCGTGCGCACCAGCTGGTTGAGACCCGCCTTGGAGGCGCCGTAGACAGACAGCTTCTGGGTGGGGCTGAGGGTGTAGCGGGCGGCGGTGGAGGAGATGACGACGATGTTGCCGCCGGACGCCTCCAGCGCGGGCAGCGCCTGCTTGATGAAGCGCGTGGTGGCGGCAAGGTTGGTGCCGTAGAGCGTCTCGATCTCCTCGTCGGTGGTATCCTCGAAGCTCTTCCACAGCTGCGCCCCGGCGTTGCTGACGAGCACGTCCAGCCTGCCGTGCCGCTCGATCGTTGCCGAGATCGCCGCCTGCCTCTCGCCGGCATCGCACAGATCCATGCGCACGGCGCTGATCGCATCGGGCGCAAGGGCGCAGGTGTCGTGCAGCTTGTCGAGCCGCCGCGCGGCGATCACCACCCGGGCCCCTTCCTGCGCGAACATCCGGGCGATCCCCCGCCCGATTCCCGAGCCGGCGCCGGTCACCAGCGCGACTTTCCCTTGCAGCATCCCCACGGTCGGTCCTCTTGCGGGCTGACGTCGGATTTAATCCACGCGAATTAATCGCGAGGGTCAAGCCGGACCGGGGGCTATCTCCGCCAGAGGAAAGTCTGGATCACCGTGCAGACAATATGCCCAGCGTCCCCGCAGAGGGCGGTGCCGTCAGCGCATTGGCGATCATGTCCACCAGGTTGGCCGCGATCAGCGGCAGGTCGGCCACTGCAACCTCGCCCCGGCCCATCCGCTCCTCCGCGCTGGCGAGGACGGAGTGGATCATGTTGATCATGTAACCGATACGCAGCCGGGCGATGGCGGGTGGCAGGTCGGTGACCAGGCCCTCCAGCGCCTCGTAGATTCGCACGCTTGCCGGCGTCAGTTCGCGCACGAAGACATAGTCGCCGCGATAGCGCTCGTACTGCTGCATGAAGCGGATGTAGTGGTTGCCTTCAGGCCGGGGCTGGAGTTCGTCCACCAGCGGCGCGATGAACGATTCCAGATAGAACCGCATATCCTTCGCCACGTCCCCGCGCTCCAGCATGGCACGGCGGCGCAGGTCGATCTGCGGCAGGCGATAGCGCAGCACCGCCTGTACCAGCCCCTCGCGCGAGCCGAAGTGGTAGTGCGCGGCCGACATGTTCTTCTGGTTCGCGGCCTGGTTGATCTGCCGCAGCGCCACCGCCTCGATTCCGCGCTCCGCGAAAAGGCGTTCGGCGGCGAGCAGAAGCGCCGTTTCCCCGCTACCGAACCGCTGCACCGTCCCGTTCAAGCCATGCTCCCGTGCAGTTGCCCGCCGACGATTGCCGCCATCGCCCCGGCTTTTCAAGTCCGGGGCACGCGGAGGGAGCCCGCGCTCAGCCCAGGTAGCGCGCTTCCGACAGGTCCAGTTCGCGCGTCAGCTTGCGCGCCGTCTCGCTGCTGATCTCGCGGCCCCGCACGAGCCGGGCGAGCGCGGCGCGTTCGGCCCGGACGCCGACGAGGCGGAATTCGCGCAGGAGCTTGTCGCCCACGCGCGATTCGTCGGATTGCCGGCCGCTCAGCCCCTCTACCCGCTCCCGATAGAGGTTCATCACCTGCCCGCCGGCCTCCGCATAGATGTCCGCATCGACGCGATCGGCGGCCAGCGCGTGCTGGTGGCGCTCGATCGCCTGGATCGCGGCCTCGGCGGCGGTAACCCGCGCCTCGGCCTCTTCCGCGTGCTTGGGCGGTTCGGGAGGCATCGTCAGACCCTTGAGCACCACCGGCAACGCGATGCTGGCAAGCACCAGCGAGACCACGATCACCCCCGCCGCGAGGAAGATCGCAAGGTCGCGCGCGGGGAATGGCGTGCCGTCGTTCAGCACCAGCGGCAGTGTCAGCACGCCCGCCAGCGTGATGGCGCCGCGCACGCCGGCAAGCGATGTGGCGGCGATCAGGCGCCAGTCGGGGCTGTGCATTCCGGTGCCCTGCCTGGTCTTGCGCAGGATCGTCAGCTTGAGCGAGGCCCACACCCAGGCGAAGCGCAGCCCGGCAAGTCCCGCGACGATGGCGAGGGTGTAGACCGCCAGCCACCAGGGAGAGGCGTGCCCGGTCAACGCCACGGTCTGCTTCGCGCCGGTGAGGATGCCCGGCAACTGTTCGCCCAGCAGCACGAAGATCATGCCGTTGAGCGTGAACTGGATGGTGTCCCACACCGAATTGCGCCGCATTCGCGTTACAGCGAGTGCCTGGCGCGAGATTTCGGCATAGGTCATCGTCACCCCCGCGCTCACCGCCGCGAGGATGCCCGAGGCATGGAAATGCTCGGCCAGCAGGTACGAGCCGAAGGGAATCAGCAGGCTGACGAGGATCTGCGAGCCGGTATCCTCGCCCCAGCGCCTGGTGACCCAGGCCTTGGCGCGCGTGGCGGCAAGCGTCACGGCGACACCGATCGCGAGGCCGGCCCCGGCGACCCATGCGAAGTTGAGCGCCGCCTGCCCGGCCGAAAACGTGCCGGTCAGCGCCGCCGCGACGGCGAAGCGCAAGCAGACCAGACCAGACGCGTCGTTCAGCAGCGATTCCCCTTCGAGGATGTGCATCATGCGCTTGGGGATCGGCACGCGCGCGGCGATGGCGGAAACCGCGATCGGGTCGGTGGGCGAGACGACGGCGGCCAGCGCGAAGGCCACCGCCAACGGCATGGCCGGGATCATCCAGTGGATGAAGAAGCCCATGCCGACGACGGTTATCAGCACCAGCCCAAGCGCCAGTTCCACCACCGTGGAGGCATCCTTGAGCAGGTCGTCCTTGGGGATGCGCCACCCGTCGAGGAACAGCAGCGGCGGCAGGAAGAGAAACAGGAACAGTTCTGGATCAAGCTCGACCCGGTACGAGGTGGACAGTCCGATCGCCGCTCCCAGCAAGATCTGGACCAGCGGGGTGGGTATCGAGAACGGAAGCATCCTGGCAACGGCTCCGCTGACGACGACCGCCAGCAGGAGGAAAAGAACGATCGAGACTGTTTCCAAAACTTCACTCCAATGGGGGACCACGGGAGCCTAGGGGATGGCTTACGATGGGCGCAACCCCCGGCACGACCCTTTTGGAGCTAATTCGGGCCAGGGCCCGGGCTTGGCGCCTCCGCGTCAGGCCGCGCGGCGGCTTGCCGCGTGGGTCCGTTCGTACAGGGCGAAGAGTTCGGCGAAATGCTCGGTGCTGGTGCGCGCGGGGCATGGGACATGCGGCGGGCCCGCCAGTACCGAGAGGATCGCGCGTGCGGCGGCGGCGGAATCGCGCGCGGCGTAAGTCGTCCCCGCCCCACCCGATGCATGGTCCGCCGCGCCGCCCTCGTCGGGCACGATCACGGGAATGCCGCTCGCCCGCGCTTCGGCCGCCGCCATGCAGAACGTCTCCGCCTCGCTGCCGTGGATCAGCGCGTCGGCGCTGGCGAGGACGCGGGCGAAAGTATCGCCGTTGCGCTCGGGCGTGAACAGGCGGACGTGGGGGTTGCCGGCGATGTGCTTGACGACGACGCGCCGCTCGCGCCCCTCGCCGAAGACGACGAGGCCGATCGGACGCTCCTGCGAGGCGGCATTCACCGCGTCGATCACCAATGGCCAGCGCTTCTCGGCCGCGAGCCGCCCGACGCCCAGCAACAGGCTGGCGCTTTCGGGCAGGTCGCAGCCGGCCAGCAACTGCGCGCGCAGGGCCGGATCGCGGTTGGCGGGCGAGAAGCGGCCCGGCTGCACGCCCATCGGAATCGAAACGGTGCGCGGCACGCCGCCTTCCGCCAGTCGGCGGGAAAGGTCGGGGTTGGCGCAGACGACATGGTCGAAGCGCGCGGCATGGCGGCGCAGGTGGTCCCAGTAGACGCGGAACTGCCAGTCGATCGTGCGCTGCGAGAAGACGTGCCCGAACCAGCGGTAGGCATAGGCCGAAAGCGGATCGGCGTGCATGATGAGGCTGCGCGGCGCATCGCCCTGCCATTCGGCGACGAGGCCCGCGCTACGCCAGGGGGAGGTCGCCTCCACATAGTCGGGCGCCAGTTCGTCGAGCGTGTCGTGAAGCTGCGCGGCCGAGGCGAAGTACCAGTATTTGCGGTCGAGCGGGAAGCGCGGGTTCTTGAGCGTGATGATCCGGGCGCCCGGCCCGCGTTCGATCACGCCGTCCTCGTCTCCGGGTGCGACGATGACGATCTCGTGGCCCAGCGCCGCGCCGATGCGCAGCTTCTGTTCCACATACGTGCGCACGCCGCCGCCGCGGGGCGTGTAGAACGCGCAGACATCGACGATCCTCATGACGCCATCACCTCGTTGCAAGCGGGGCCACGCCGAGGCCCTTGCGGTAGTTCATCACAATCGAGAGCGGGGTCGGCCGGCTGCCCGCCGTCGCGCTCGCCTTGGCGGCGCGGGGCTTGTTCCAGCCGAGCTTCGGGTTGCCGGCGAAGCCGATGCCGTCGATCTTCCAGCCGAACTTTCGGTTCTCGTCCCGGTCGTGGAGCAGGCTGACGGCGTATGTTCCGGGACCGGGCAGGCGCACGCAGAGGCGCACCGTACCGCTGGCGGGCACCGGCACCTCGACACGGCGGAAGGTCTTGTCCTCGCTGACGAGCACGTTGTCATCGGCGAGGAAGTCCTTGTCGTTGGCGGGGTAGACTTCGAGCTTGAGGTTGCCGGTACGGTCCTTGAGACCCTTGACCTCGACCGCGAAGGACGGCCCGGTCTCGCCCTGGCGGCAGCGCGCTTCTGCCTTGCCGAGGTCGGGCGTCGAGGCGAGCGTCGGAGCGGCGGCGACAGGCATGACGGCGCCGAGGGACAGCGCGGAAACGAGCGGGATCATGTACGGGACTCCGCATTGTTGAGGTTGTTGGCGAGATCGTGGAGGGCGATGAGCGCGCCGAGCACCAGGTGCGTGGCGAGGATGAGGCCCGCCATCAGCGCCATGAGCGTGCCGATGTCGCGCTCCTCGCCCAGCACGACCACAGTGATGCCCGCGAAGAGGAGGTCCTTGTTCGGGATCAGCGGCAGGCGCGAAACCAGCAGCCGCAAGGTCGCGAGGTAGAACCACCAGCTGAGGGCGACGTCGGGCAGCACGAAGTTCCACAGCACTGCCGACAGCAGCGTGGAGATGACGATACGGGCAAGGTGCATCCGCCCGATCATCCAGAGCTGCTCGCGCGGCAGGCTGAAGACGCGGCGGCGGAAGGCCATGGCGCCGATCGAGATTGCCAGGATGACGCCGAGCGAGAGCAGCAGCACCGGCCCCTCGATCCCCAGCGCACGGGTGCCCATCAGCGGCAGCACGATGGCGAGCAGCAGCACCGTCACCGCATTGCCCGTCATGGCCGAAAGGATGGCCGTGTCCTTGACCGCGCCGAACGGGGCCGCGACGAGCGCCACCCGGCGCCGTGCCCAGGTGTAGAAGTAGGCGTCGCCGAGGTAGCCGAGCAGCAGCTCGTTGTAGAGCTTCTTGCGGATCAGCGCGAAGAAGCCGGCCGCCGGGATGCCCCAGAGGTTACGGAAGATCAGCCATTCGCTGAACGGGGTGACGAGGTAGGACGCCGCGAACACCAGCCAGAACGCCGGGGATGTCGGGATCATCGCCGGCAGGCGGCGCAGCTCGATGCTGCTGGTCTCGTGGACCACGGCGGCGATCACCGCGAGGGAGAGCAGGATCGAGAACACCGCGTTGCGCCCGCGATGCGAGCGGTCCTGCGGGTTCAGCTGGATCGCCGTCAGCTCGAGGCTGCCGAGTGCCGCTGATGGTGGCAAGGATGTCTCCATGAATGACGCGGGGTTACTGGAAGCGGCGCAGCGAACCGCTGGGCCCGAGAGTGCTGAGGGCGAGGCCCGCCTTGCGATCGCTGTCGCGGCGGCGGGTGACTTCGGCCATGAGTTCGATGTAGCGGTGGGCGGCGCGCTCGACCTCGTAGACGGCGGCCGTGGCGCGGGCGCGGGCCGGGTCGCCGCGCATGGTCCGCAAGGCGGCCAGCCCGGCGGCGAAACTCTCCACGCAGCCCGGAGGCACGACGAGGCCGGTCCGCTCGTGCTCGACGATGGCGCCCATGCTGACGCAGCAGTCGGTGGCCAGCACCGGCAGCCCCGCCGCCAGCGCCTCGACGACGACGCCGGGAAGCCCTTCGTAGTCAGAGCTGAGGACCAGCGCGTCGGTCGTCTCGAGCAGCGGGTCGATACTGGCGACGTGGCCCATGAAGTGGACCTGCCCGGCCACTCCCAGTTCCCAGGCCAGAGTCTCCAGTCGAATGCGATCGGGGCCGTCACCGGCGATGGTCAGCGTGTCCTCGGCCCGCGCCGCCGCGGCGAACGCGCGCAGCAGCATCGGGAAATTCTTCTGCGTCACCAGCCGGCCCGCCGCGAGGTAGCGCATCCCCCAGGCGGACGGCGCGCGCCGTTCGATCGCGGAAAGCCGGGCGAGCCGCTCGCGCGGCAGCACCGGGTTGGCGATCACGCTGACCTGCCGGGGCTCGGCCAGCATGAGTTCGCGCACCTCGCGCCGCATCGGCTCCGAAAGCGCGACGATCGAATCGAACAGGTGCCCCTGCACCCGCAGCCACGTCCCGTAGCCCCGCCGCATCGGCTGTGGCATGTCAGGGCGGTGCAGTGCATTGCTGACCTTGAGCACCATCGGCGGCGCATGGCTGCCCAGCAGTAGTTTCATCGCGGCGGCGACGATGGCGTAGGTATTGCCCGGGAAGAACACGAGATCGGGCCGGCGCTCGACCAGGAAGCTGTAGAGGCAGTGCACCATCCACGGCGTCTGCCAGCCCCTCGTCGAAAGGCGGGTCGGTATGCTCCAGTAATCGAGCGGCGGCGCGCTGCACAGTCCCGAACCGCCGCCCCGGCCCAGCACTACCGTGACCTCGTGGCCGGCCGCACGCCAGCACGTCGCGAGCCCGAGCGCGACGCGCTCGACCCCGCCTGGCTCCAGGCTGTGGATGGGTATGGCAATCCTGAGAGGTCCGTGCATTTCAGTCCGACACCGCCAGCCGTGCTCATGGTTTGGTCACGCTGCGGCGCTCTATGGTCGGATGATTTCGCGTTTGTGACGGTCGTCCCGCCGGTCTTTTGGCGGACATGCAATCGCCATCGAAACGCCATGGAGCACGAACAGCACATTGATTCGGCTGGTTTCGTAATGCGATCGTCGAACCACGGTCATCAACATGACCTCGAACCGTCTCCGAACCGTCTCCAGCGCGTCAGAATTTGCGCCCAGATGCTGCGTCGCACAACGAACTGGCACAGGGGGTTTCAGCCATGCGCACCACTTCATTCCGTAACGCCTGCATCCTCGGCGCGAGCGCTGCCGCCATCGTCGCGAGCACGCCCGCCTTCGCCGACGAGGCCGCCGACGCCGCCGCGGACTATGCCGACGGCGAAGCCATCGTCGTCACCGGCCAGCGCACGACCTACAACAACGCCGCGCTCGACGAGACGCTGCTCGACGACAAGTCGCCGATCGCCGGCGCCATCGACCTCATCGGCACCCTGCCTGGCGTGCAGGTGAACGAGGGCGACGCCTACGGCTTCGACGACTGGTCGACGACCTACTCGATCCGCGGCTACCAGACCAACCTCGACACCCAGCAGGTCGGCCTGACCATCGACGGCCTGCCCAACGGCGGCTCGGGCTACGGCGGCGGCTCCAAGGCCAACCGCTTCGTCGACAGCGCCAACATCGCCACGGTCGAAGTCTTCCAGGGCACCGCCGACATCGCCTCGCGTTCGAACGAGGCGCTCGGCGGCACGATCAACTTCGTGACCTCGGACCCCAAGGACGAGCTGAACGTGCGCGTCCAGGGTTCGGTCGGCGATTACGAGGCCCGCCGCTACTACGGCCGCGTCGACACCGGCCTCATCGGCGGCGTCGCCAAGGCGTGGTTCTCCTACGCGCACCAGGAAGCCACCGACTGGATGGAAGGCTCGGCCAAGAACTACCGCGACACGTTCTCGGGCAAGTTCATCATCGACACGCCCGTGAAGATCACCGGCTACGCCAGCTACGACGACGCGTTCGAGAGCAACTACGACCAGATGTATTCGGAAGCGCAGTTCGACGCCAATCCGAACTCCGACGGCCTCGTCGGCGTGTGGACCGGCGTGCCGGTGGCCGACCAGCAGTACCGTCAGGTCTGGAACACCAAGCGCAAGAACTTCTTCGGCTACGTCAAGGCCGAGACCACCATCGCCGACCAGATCGACCTCAAGGGCTCGGTCTACTACCACGACATGGCCGGACGCGGCGACTGGGCGCCGCCCTACATCGTCGACGTGATCCAGGACGGCACCGGCGCGCAGAGCGAGATCTCGGGCGGTTCGGTCAAGGGCACGCCCGCCTGGTGGGCCTCGCTGCCTGCCGGCACCGGCACGCCGCTTTACTACGCCACCAACGCCGCCGGCCAGGCGGTCAACCCGCTGACCACCGCCAACTTCCTGTGGCAGCAGTCCTACCGCCACACCCACTACCGCAAGGACCGTCTCGGCGGCACCGCCGACGCGGCGTGGAGGGCGCAGTTCGGTTCGATCGAGAACACCCTGCGCGGCGGCCTGTGGTACGAGGACACCAACCGCCGCGAATGGCGCGACTGGCACCACATCACCGACACCCGCGTCGGCCCGGCCTACGACGCCGATCCCTACTGGACCCAGTACGACCGCAAGTATCCCCAGAGCACCTTCAAGTGGTATGTCGAAGAGCAGATCAAGGTCGGCCCGGTGACCGCCAACATCGGCGGCAAGCAGTTCATCAACCACACCGACCGTGAAGACCTGTTCGGCGAGACCGACAACCTGAAGACCGAATCGAAGTCGAAGGTCCTGTGGTCCGGCGGCATCCAGGTGGAGCCGCTCGCCGGGCTCGACATCTTCGGTGGCTATTCGGAGAACTTCAAGGCGCTCTCCGATACGCTGCTCGAATACAGCGCCGACGCCGTCTCCGACATCGAGCCCGAAACCGCGGAAAACTGGGAAGCTGGCGTGCGCTACGCCAGCCCGATCTTCAATGCCTCGGCGACGTGGTTCAAGAGCAAGTTCTCCAACCAGGTGATCTTCGTGCCGAGCAGCACCTCGGCCGGCCCGGATTACCTGAGCGAAGGCGACGGCCGCTTCTTCAACGCCGGCGGCATCGACAGCGAGGGCTTCGAAATCCTCGCCAACATCCGCCCGGTCGATGGCCTCAGCCTATACGGCGCTTACACGTACATTGACGCCACCTATCGCGGCACGGGCAACACCGAACTCGACGAAGAGCAGGGCGTGACGGCGGGCAACCAGGTCGCCGGCATCCCGAAGCACATGTGGGTCCTTTCGGGCACCTACAACTACGGCCCGGTCACGGTCGGCCTCACCGGCAAGTACACCGGCAACCGCTTCGTCAACGCCGACAACTCGTGGGTCTCGAAGAACTACTTCCTGACCGACCTCTCGGTCGCGGTGAAGGGCGAGGCGCTGACCGACAGCCTCAAGTCGCTGCAGTTCGCGCTCAACGTCACCAACCTGACGGACGAGAGCTACCTCGGCGGCATCTCGGGCAACTACGCCTGGATCGGCACGCCGCGCACGATGGTGTTCAGCGTCACCGCCGACTTCTGATCGCCCTCGACCGAACGCCTACCGGGCGGGCCGGAGCCTAAAGGGCCCGGTCCGCCCGTCTACCTTTCACGACACGTACAAGGGACGCACCCATGACCAGCATCCTCCGCAAGACCCAGGTTTCCCGCCGCGCCATGCTCGCCGGGCTCGCGGGAACGGCGGCGATGCTGGCCGTGCCCTCGGCGCTGCTGGCGGCGGCGGTGAACCCGGTGTTCCGCCATGGCGTCGCCGCCGGTGATCCCGATGCATCGAGCGTGGTGCTGTGGACCCGCATCGAGGCCGAGGGCGCGCAGCAGGTCCGCTGGGAACTGGCCGCCACTCCCGACTTCGCGAAAGTCCTGAAATCCGGCACCGCCACCACCGATGCCGACCGCGACCATACCGTCAAGGTCCTCGCCAACGGCCTGCCTTCGGGCGCGACGTTCTACTACCGCTTCCTCGTCGGCAAGGCGGTGTCCCCGGTCGGCCGCGCCCGCACCCTGCCAGAGGGCAAGCTCGACAAACTGGGCATCGCGCTGGCATCCTGCTCGAACTACGCCTTCGGCTTCTTCAACGCCTACGACGCGATCGCGAAGGACCCCGCGATCGACTTCGTGCTCCACACCGGCGACTACATCTACGAATACGGCGGCAAGGACGGCTGGGGCGAGACGGTCGCCGCGAAGATCGGCCGCGCCCATGCTCCGGCGCACGAGATCGTCACCCTCTCGGACTATCGCACCCGCCACGCGCAGTACAAGACCGACGCCGGATCGCAGGCGATGCACGCGCAGCACACCCTGCTCGCCTGCTGGGACGACCACGAGAGCGCCAACAACCCCTGGACCGGCGGCGCGCAGAACCACCAGCCCGACACCGAGGGCGACTGGCAGGCCCGCCGCGCCGCCTCGATCCGCGCCTACTACGAGTGGATGCCGGTGCGCGAGCCCGAGTGGCTGGCGGTCAAGGGCCGTACCCGCACGCAGTTCTGGCGCGCCTACAGCTTCGGCGACCTTGCCCTGCTGCACACGCTGGAGACGCGCCACACCGCGCGGGCCGAACAGATCGACTACATGCAGTACGCATCGAAGATCGTCGACGACGCTTCCGCCGAACGCTTCCGCAAGGACGTCCTCGGCGCGCCGAACCGGCCGATCATCTCGCCGGAACTGGAGGCCGACCTCGGCGCTGCGCTGGCCAAGTCGGTCAAGGACGGCCAGCCGTGGCGCGTGATCGGTTGCCCGATGGTGATCGGCCGCCTGATCGTGCCCGACCTCACCAGGCTCGGCATCCTGCCCGACCCCTTCCCCAAGCTCGCCGCCGCGAAGACCAGGGAAGAGATGTTCAAGCTCGCCATGGACCCGCACGTCTCGCTGGCCTGGCGCGGCCGCTGGGCGCTGCCCGACTATACCGACGCCTGGGGCGGCTACCCCTGGGCGCGCGAGCAGTTCTACGACCTGTCGCGCCGCGCCGGCGCGGGCGATCTCGTGTTCCTCTCGGGCGACAGCCACAGCTTCTGGACCAACGACCTCGCCGATGCGCAAGGCCGCCCGGCGGGCATCGAGTTCGGCACGGCGGGCATCTCCTCGCCGGGCGACTTCATGGACAGCGGCTTCGGCCCCGAGATGTCGGTGACGCTCGACAAGGCCTATGCCGACCACATGCCCGAGGTCGTCTGGACCGACAACATGCACCAGGGCTACGTCCGCGTGGAGTTCGGCCGCCGGAGCGGCACCGCCAGCTTCGTCGCGGTCAGCACGGTCCTCTCGCGCGACTACACCACCAGCGTGATCCGCGAGGATCGCTTCGAGCGCGCGGGTTCGCAGGTCCGCCTGGCCTGAGCCCGGGGGCCGCGGGCGGCGCTAAGCCGCACATCGTCCGGCACAAAATCGATGGTCCCGCGTTAACCCTCCAACGAGCGGGCCATGCCGTATCCGGCACCCGCCGACTGTGAGGCCGACCCATGACCATCATCGTGAACGGCAACGCCGTTCCCCTGCCTGACGACGCGCGCGTATCGCTGCTGGACCTGCTGCGCGACCGGCTGCACCTTTCCGGCACCAAGAAGGGTTGCGACCAAGGCGCGTGCGGCGCCTGCACCGTCCTTGTCGACGGCGAACGCGTCCTTTCGTGCCTGACGCTCGCCGTCCAGATGGAAGGCCGCGCGGTCACCACGATCGAGGGTATCGGCGCCCCCGGCGCGCTGCATCCGCTGCAGGCCGCCTTCGTCGAGCACGACGGCTTCCAGTGCGGCTACTGCACGCCCGGCCAGATCTGCTCCGCCATCGGCATGGCCGAGGAGATCCGGCGCGGCGTGCCCAGCCACGTCACCGGCGACCTCACCGCCGACACCATCGAATTGACCCATGACGAACTGCGTGAGCGGATGAGCGGCAACCTCTGCCGCTGCGGGGCGCACAACGGCATCGTCGATGCCATCACCGAAGTCTTCGCGCCCCGCGACCGGCTGGCGGAAGCCGCCGAATGACGCCGTTCCGCTATTCCCGCGCCGCCGACGTTGCCGACGCGCTGCGGCAGGGCGCGGCTTCCGGCGCCCGCTACCTGGGCGGCGGCACCAACCTCGTCGATCTCATGCGCGAAAGCATCGAGCGGCCCGACGCGCTGGTGGACGTGACCGGCCTCGGCCGCGCGATCGAGGGGACCCCGGAGGGCGGCCTTTGCATCGGCGCGGGCGTGCGCAACACCGCGCTTGCCGAGCATCCTGTCGTCCGGTCCCGCTATCCCGCGCTGTCGCGCGCCATCGTCGCCGGCGCGAGCGCGCAGATCCGCAACATGGCGACGGTGGGGGGCAACCTGCTCCAGCGCACCCGCTGCTCGTATTTCTACGACGACGACGGTTCGCGCTGCAACAAGCGGCTTCCCGGCCAGGGCTGCGATGCGCTGGAAGGGTTCAACCGCAACCACGCGATCCTGGGCGCCTCGCCCTCGTGCATCGCCGTCCATCCCTCCGACATGGCCGTCGCCCTCGCCGCGCTCGACGCGGTGGTGCATCTCAAGGGCACCGGCGGGGACGAGCGCAGCTTCCCCGTCGCCGACCTGCACCGCCTGCCCGGCGTGCGTCCAGACGTCGATACCCTGCTGGAGCCCGGCGAACTGATCACCGCGATCGAGCTGCCGCCGCTGCCCTTCGCCGCCCGCTCCACCTATCGCAAGGTGCGGGACCGCTCGAGCTACGCCTTCGCGCTCGTTTCCGTAGCGGCGGCGGTGGAGATGGCGGACGGCCGGATCCGTGACCTGCGGATCGCGCTCGGCGGGGTGGCGCACAAGCCCTGGCGCGCCTTCAAGGCCGAGGAAGTCCTGCGCGGCGGGACGCCGAACGCCGCGGCCTTCGCCGCCGCCGCCGATGCCGAACTGGCCGACGCGAAGCCGCTGGCCGGCAACGGCTTCAAGATCGAACTGGCGCGGCGGACCATCGCCGCCGTCCTCGGCGAACTGGTGGGAGACGCCGCATGAGCATCGCCAAGGACGCCAAGCAGCTGGTTCAGGGCGCCGTCCAGGGCCTCATGGCGAAGGCGGTGGCGCTGGCGCCCGACAGCTGGATGCCCGGCGGCGAGCCCGATCCCCTGATCCGCGCCCGCCACGGCCACGTCGGGCAGGCGATCTCGCGGCTGGACGGACCGCTCAAGGTCTCGGGACAGGCGCCCTTCGCGGCGGAGTTCCCGATGGAGGGGATGGTCTACGCCGCGCTGGTGTTCAGCACGATCCCCAGGGGCCGCATCATCGACGTCGAGACCGGCGAGGCCGAAGCCTCGCCCGGAGTAGTGGCGGTGATGACCTACCGCAACGCGCCGCGCATCGCGCCGCCGCCGATCATGCTGTCCAGCTCCAAGGCGGCCGGCGGGGACGACCTGCCGGTGATGCAGGAGGACATCGTGCGCTGGAACGGCGAGCCGGTCGCCGTCGTGCTGGCGGAAACGCAGGAGCAGGCGGACCACGCCGCCACGCTGGTCCACTTCAGCTACTCCACCGAGCGCGCCCTCACCGACTTCGCCGAGGCGCGGGCCGCCGGCACCAGGGTCGGCATGTTCATGGGGCAGCCGCTGCACATGGAGGTCGGCGACGCCGAGGCCGCGCTGGCAGACGCGCCCGTCTCGATCGACGCCACCTACCTGACGCCGCGCCACAACCACAACGCGATCGAGCTTCACGCCGTCACCGCCGCATGGAACGGCGACGAGCTGCGCATCCACGACGCCTCGCAGATGGTGGCGCACACCGCCTGGTCGCTGGGGCACATCTTCGGGCTGGAGGACGACAAGGTCGTCATCACCTCGCCTTTCGTGGGCGGCGGCTTCGGCGGCAAGGCGCTGTGGCAGCACCAGGTGCTGGCAGCGATGGCGGCGAAAGTCTGCGGGCGGCCGGTGCGCCTCGTGCTGTCGCGCGAGGGGGTCTACCGCGTCGTCGGCGGGCGCTCCTCCACCGAGCAGCGCCTCGCGCTCGGCGCGGACCGGGACGGCCGGCTGAAGGCGCTGATCCACACCGGCACGACGATGAAGACGGCGCACAACGTCATGCCCGAGCCGTTCATCCTGCCGACGATGAGCGCCTATGCCTCCGAAGCCATCACGCTCGACGTGCAGGTGGTGGAGCTGGACATGCTGGCCAACACCTTCATGCGCGCGCCTGGGGAATCGGTGGGCACGTTCGCGCTGGAATCGGCGATGGACGAACTGGCCGAAGCGCTCGGCATGGACCCGGTCGAACTGCGCATCCGCAACGAGCCGGAAAAGGACCCGACGAGCGGCCTGCCCTTCTCCTCGCGCAACATCGTGGAGGCATGGCGCACCGGCGCGCAGCGGTTCGGCTGGGACCGGCGCAACCCCGTGCCCGGCGCGGTCCGCGATGGCGAGTGGCTGGTCGGCATGGGCTGTGCCACGGGGACTTATCCGTATCACCGGATGCCCGGCGGCGCGGCGCGCATCACGATCACCGCCGACGGCCACGCCAGCGTCGACATCGCCGCGCACGAGATGGGCATGGGCACGTCCACCGCGCAGACCCAGGTCGTGGCGGACCGGCTGGGCCTGCCGATGGAGGCGATCTCCTTCCGCTACGGGGACTCCACCCTGCCCGGGCTGGTCATGGCAGGCGGATCGCAGCAGACGGCGGCCATCGGCGCCGCCGTGATCGCCGCGCACCGCGACCTTGTGAAGGAGCTGCTCAAGATCGCCGGCAACGATTCGCCCCTCGCCGGGCTCAAGTCCGACGAAGTGGCGGGGCGCGACGGGGGCCTGTGCAAGATCGACGAGCCCGAGCGGCACGAGACCTATGCCTCGATCCTCGCCCGGGCGGGGCAGGCCTCGGTCAGCGTGGCGGCGGAAGCGCCGATGCCGCTGGAGACGCAGCACTGGTCGATGCACAGCCACTCGGCGATGTTCTGCGAAGTGCGCGTCAACGCCGTCACCGGCGAGCCGCGCGTCAGCCGGTTCCTCGGCGCGTTCGACTGCGGGCGCATCCTCAACCCCAAGACCGCCGCCAGCCAGTTCCGCGGCGGCATCGTCATGGGGCTCGGCCTCGCGCTCATGGAGGAAGCCCAGTTCGACGAGCGCAAGGGCCGGGTGATGAACCCCAGCCTTTCCGAATACCACGTGCCCGTCCACATGGACGTACCCGAGATCGACGTGATATGGACCGACATCCCCGACCCGCGCACGCCGATGGGCGCGCGCGGCATCGGCGAGATCGGCATCACCGGAACCGGCGCGGCGGTGGCCAACGCCATCTACAACGCCACCGGCAAGCGCGTGCGCGACCTGCCGATCACGCTCGACAAGCTGTTGTAGAAACGGGCCGGGGAAGACCGGCCCCTGTTTGGGAGAATGGCAATGTACAGGATCATCCTCGGCGCCCTTGCCCTCGTCGCGGCGCCCGTCGCCCATGCGCAGGCGGGCTGGCAGCGTGGCGACATGCTGGAAGCGGCGGACGCCAACGGCGACGGGCTCGTCAGCCGCGAGGAGTACCGGGCATCGCGGGGGGCGAAGTTCGCCAGGCTCGATCGCAACGGCGACGGCGCGGTGAGCCGCGACGACTTCGCCCGCCTTGCCGAGCGTCGGCCCGACGCGGCACAGAAGCTCGAACTGCTCGTCACCGAGGCGGACGCGAACAAGGACGGCAAGGTCACCCGCGCCGAATACGACGCCATGCCGACGCCGATCTTCGACAAGGCGGATACCAACGGCGACGGCAACCTCGACAAGACCGAGATGGCCGCCGCCCGCGCGAAGATGGAAGCGATGAAGCCCGCCCGCTGAGCGCCCTTGCGGGCGTGACGGCGAGCGACGCTATCGCGGCGCGGCAGCCTCGGGCGCGGCCGATGCCTCCGTGCCCGCCACGCGCCGCAGTGCAAGGTACAACAGGCTGGCGAACGCCGTGGCGTCAAGCGCGGGCACGGTGGTGAGCGAGACGTCGTAGTGCAGCGCCACTGCCGCCAGCGTGCTGGTGGCCGCCCAGGCGGTGACGGCGGGCCAGTGCACCCCGGCGGTCGCCTCTAGCGAGGCGGCGGCATCGGTGTCGCGAAACTTCGTCCACCCGTCGATCACGTAGATCGCGGCGAACGGCGGGATCGTCACGCCCAGCAGCACGAGGAAGGGGATGAACCCCTCGATGATGCCCATCAGCGCCAGGCCCGTGCCGATCACCGTGCCGACGAGGATGAACGCCCAGCGCGGCACCTGCGGGAACGTCGCCGCCAGCGACAGGCTCGCCGAATAGAGGTTGAGCGAGTTCAGCGTCCACGTCGGCATGACGAGCAGCAGCAGCGCCCAGGCGCCGAAGCCGAACCCGGTTATCATGCGCATGATGTCGGTCTCGCCCGTCGCCAGCGCGGCGATCGCCGCGCCCGCCATCAGCAGCGGGGCGGTGAAGGGATAGGACAGCGCCATGCTCAGCACCGCGCCGCGCCGGGTGCGGGTATAGCGCGAGAGGTCGGGCAGCGTGGTGATCGCCAGCATGTCCCCGCCGATGATCGCGGACACGGCGATGCCGAAGGTCATGGAATATCCGCCCGTCGCCGGGGCCTCCAGCACGATCCCGTGGCGCCGGGCGGCGGCGATGCAGACCGCGACCACCATCGCCGCGAGCAGCGGCACCCCGATCATCGCCAGCCGGTCCAGCGCGCGGAAGCCGATCAGCGTGGTCACCGCCATCAGCAGCGAGCCCGCCACCACCACGCTGACGTGGTCCGGCGCGAAGCCGAAACCCTCCCCCGCCGCCGCGACCGCATCGCCGAGGAACGAGACGTTGACCCCGAACCAGCAGAAATGGACCACGGCGATGATGATGTTGACGAGCGCCGCGCCGCGCAGCCCGAACGAGCGCCGGATGAGCAGGTAGGTGTTGAGCCGCGATCGTACCGCCACCAGCGAAGTCAGGCAGCCGCCAAGGCACAGGCACAGCCCCGCAAGGAACGCCGCCGTGACCGCCGGCCAGAACCCCAGCGCCAGCGAGGTCTGCGCGCCGTTCAGGAACGTCGGCAACGAGATCGAGAAGCTGGCGATGATCAGCGCCACCCGCCACCCGCCGACCGTCAACGCCTCGGGCAGCGGGGAGTTGGCGTACTGGTCCCCGCTCTCGTGGTGGGCCTCGTGGTGGCTCACGGCTTCAGCCAAGCGGCGATCTCCTCGATGGGCCTGTAGTCGTGCGGATAGCCGAAGGCGCGCGGGCCGACGAACTCCAGCGCCCGCGCCTCGCGCAGGATCGCGGGCGCGGCGGCGCCGACGACCTTGACCCGCTGGCCGTACTTCAGCCGCTCGGTGGTTATGCTGTCGGCGGTCTCCCTGTCCATCACCGTCAGGATGTCGGGCACCATGGCGACGACTTCCCCGTCGCGGCGGGCGATGAGGTTCTCGTTCTGGAACTCCAGCTCCATCCGGCTCGTGCCGTCGAAGCTCTCGAGCACGACGCGGCCGACCGAGAAGCCGTCGCGGGTCTCTCGCTCGATGTCGGTGATCTTGCCGTCGAACAGCACGCCCGCATGGGGGTAGAGCCCGGTGCCGGCGAGCGCCGCGAACATCGCCGCGAACGGGTCCGCGCCGCTCTCGCGCGCCCGCCGGATCGCGGCGCCGACGTCGCGCGCAGCGGTGACGGTGCCATGGATCGCATGGTCGCGCGCCTGCCGCGCCGTCAGCGGATACTCGACGAGGTGCGCGATGCCGCCCACCGCCACCGAGAGCGCACGGGCCAGCCGCTCGTGCATGAGGTTGTCGTCCGTCTCGATCAGGCTGAGCGCGCCGCAGGCGGCGGTCAGGATCGAGGGGCAGGCGGAAAGCCCCCGGATGTTGAAGATCGCCATCTGCGATTCCGGGAAGGCGCGGCCCATGCCGTCGCAGTCGAGCACCGGGATGCCGAGGCGCGCCGCCGCGAACAGCGGGGCGAGGCCGTTGCTGCCGCCGATCTCGACCGGGATCACCGCGTCGATCGGGCGGCCCATGATCTCCTCCAGCCGCCTGAGACCGTCGACCGCCTCGCGCCCGTTGGGCAGCTTCTCCACCGAGACGGTGGGCGCGCCGATCCATCCGCAAGGGACGACCAGCGCATCGTCGGCGAGCGCGTCGAGGCCGACGACCTCGAAGGGACCGCAGCGCTCCAGCTCCGCCTCGGCGAGGAGCAGTGCGTAGTAGGGGTCGCCCCCACCGCCCGATCCGAGGAAGGCGGCGCCGCGGGCGAGGTCGGCAAGACCCTGGCGGTCAAGCTGCATGGGAAGCTCCGATGGAGGCGCGGGCGGGATCGAGCGCAAGGTCGGCGACGACGCGCACGCGCACCTGCACCGCGCGGCCCGGCATGTAGCTGAGATAGGTTTCCTCGACATCGGCGATGGCGAGGCTGGCGGGGTCGCCTCCGGCTTCCAGCACCTGTTCGCGGGCCAGCGCGGCGACCTGCTCGATCGCCTCCTCGCGCGCCACGGCCTCGTAGCTCACCACGCGCTCGACTTGCGCGCCGACTTGCGCGATGGCCGCGCCGACCGCGTTCGCGACGACCGCATGGGGCGGGCGGATCACCCTCGCCGCGCCGCCGAGCGTGTCGGGGATGAGGAAGTTGCCGCCGCCGACGGCGAGGATCGTCACCCCGTCGCGCCCGGTCTTCATGCGGTCCACCCCGTCCTCCAGGATCGCGCGGATGCGGCCGCCGACGGCCTCGGCGACGGCATCGGACAGCGCGGGCAGCAGGGCGGGGTCGCCGAACGCGGCCTGCCCCGTCCTGACCGCGATGTCGCTGGCGGTGAGCGTCTCCCCGCCGAACAGCATGGCCTCGCTCGTCAGCCGGTAGCCGACCGAATCCGGGCCGACGCGCAAGGCATCCTCGCGCAAGGCCCCAGCTTCGTAGAGCCCCGGATCGAGGTGGACGCGGGTGCCGCCGCCAAGCCCGATGGCGAGGATGTCGGGCATCCGGAAGTTGGTGCGCGCTCCGCCGATGTCCACCGAGATCGAGGATTCGCGCGGGTAGCCGCCGGAGAGTACGCCGATGTCGGTGGTGGTGCCGCCCACGTCCATGACGATGGCGTCGGCCACGCCGCTGAGGAACGCGGCGCCGCGCATCGAGTTGGTGGGGCCCGACCCCATCGTCATCACCGGGTAGGCCTCGGCCTGCGCGGCGGAGGCGAGGGTGCCGTCGTTCTGCGAGATGAACAGCGGCGCCGTGATGCCGAGTGCCGAGAGCGCGCGGGCGAACGAGCGAATCACCCGGCCCGCAAGGCTGGTCAGCGCCGCGTTGAGCACCGCCGAATTCTCGCGCTCGATGAAGCCCAGCCGGCCGATCTCGCCCGAGAGCGTGACGGCGGCGCGCGGATGCGCCTCGCGCACGATGGCGGCGGCGCGGCGCTCCATCTCGGCATTGATGGGGGAGAAGGCGCAGGAAATCGCGATCGCGTCGATCCCCTCGGACCGGCACGCCAGCGCCGCCTCGCGCACGCGCTCCTCGTCGAGCGGGGCCATCTCGCGGCCGTCGACCTCGTAGCCGCCCGGCAGCAGGAAATGACGGCGGCCGATGCAGGCGACGAGGTCCTGCGGCCAGCCGGTGAGCGGCGGCAGCGCCTCGCCCGAGGGGCTGGCGAGGCGCAGCACGCCCACGCGGTCGAGTTCGCGGCGCTCCACCAGCGCGTTGACGAAATGGGTCGTGCCGATCATCACCGAGGTGACCTGCCCGGCGCCCACGCCGGTCTCGCCGAGCACCGCGCCGATCGCCGCCGCGACGCCGCCCTCGACGTCCGCCGAGGTCGGCTGCTTGGTCCAGCCGACCACCTGCCTCCCGTCCATCAGCACTGCGTCGGTATTCGTACCACCGACGTCGACGCCAATCCGCACACGCTTCTCCGTTTGCCCCGCCTGCCCGACGGGGAGGCACTCTGCGGTCGAGGTAGGAGTCTCGGCCCGGTGGCAGCAACGTGCAAGACGGGTGCGGGGTCTGCCCAAACGGGTAATCGGGCCTCTTGCGCCGGGTAGCGCCATGCGCACTTGAGCGAAGTCCCCGGCTCGCATAGGTTCGCGGCCGGGTAGAGCGCGTCTGGAAGACACTAACCGGGTTTCGCGACAGGACTGTGACGCGTGCATGAACTGATACGCACCAAGGTGGCGCCGCCGATCTGGCTGGGCAGCCAGATTCGCCGCGACGTCCTGCTCGCGCGGCTGGACGAGGCGTTGGCGCGCCGCATGACGCTGATCCACGCGCCCGCCGGCTACGGCAAGACCAGCCTGCTCTCGCAGTGGCGCGCGCGGTGCGAGGAGCGCTCGATCCTGCTCGGCTGGCTGACGCTGGAGCGCGAGGAGGCCGATCTCCAGCGCCTCGCCCGCTACATCATGCTGGCGCTGGGCGACGGCGGCAGCGGAAGCGACGAGACCGCCGCCGACCTGCCGCCCCGCACGGCGCTTTCCGCGATCATCAACCGCATCGCGCGCGAGACGCGGCCGGTGGTGCTGATCTTCGACGACTTCCACCGCGCCGAGGGGACCGAGGTCAACGCCTTCGTCCAGTCGCTGATCCGGCTGGCGCCCAGCAACTGCCACTTCGTCATCGCCTCGCGCGACTACCCCTGGCTCGGCCAGTCGGTACTGGCGGCGGAGGAGCAGCTTACCGAGTTCACCAGCGACGACCTCAAGTTCAACCAGTCCGAGGCCGAAGCCCTGCTCGACCGCGCGCAAGTGCCGGCGCTGCCGGAACAGGCGCTGCTCGGCCTCGTCGCGCGCTCCGAAGGCTGGCCGATCGCGTTGCAGCTCACCTCGCTCTCGCTCAAGCGCGGGATCGACCATGCGCGGCTGCTGGAGCGGTTCAGCGGGTCCAGCTCCGACCTTGCGCGCTACCTGTCGGAGCAGGTCCTCACCTCGCTCCCCGCCGAGACGCAGGACCTCGTCATCGCCACCGCCCTGCTGGACCGGCTCACCGGCGAGGCGGTCGACGCCCTGTGCGAGCGGACCGACGGCTGGGTGGTGCTCGACCGGCTCGAACAGCAGGGCATGTTCCTCACCCCGGCGAGCGAGGCGCGCGAATCCTTCCGATACCATCAGCTTTTCGCCGAGTACCTGCGCGACCGGCTGGCGCGGCAGGACCTGCCCCGCTTCCGCCTGCTGCACGGCCGCGCGGCGCGCCACTTCGCGGCCAGCGGGGCGATCTCGGCGGCGGTGGACCATGCGCTGCTGGCGGGAGACAGCGAACTCGTCGCCGCGATCCTGGAGGAAGGCGGCGGCTGGCGCCTGATCCCGCAAGGGCACCTGGCGATGGTCGAGACGGCCCTGTCCCGGCTCTCCCCCGCACAGGTGCAGGCCAGCATGAGGCTCGGCCTCGCGGCGATCTACCTGCAGATCAAGCACGGCCAGCTCGCCGCCGCGCGCGAGGCCTACGACCGGCTCGCGGCCGAGAGCGGCGGCGGCGACGCCCCGGCCGAGCAGCGCGCCGAGATGCGCGTCGTCGGCGATACGCTGGCCGACTACGAGAACCTGCCCGTCACCCTCGACGACCTGCTCGCGCGCGAGGCGCTGCTGCGCGCGCTGCCCGCCGACGACCACCTCGTCCTCGCCAACTTCACCGAGACGCTGGCTGCCAAGTACCTCGAAGGCGGCTGGCTGGAGCGCGCGCTCGAACCCCTGCTCGATGCGCGCGGCCACTACCAGGCGCTCGGCTCGCTCTACAGCGAGGTGTTCACCCACTTCCTCGAAGCGCGCATCCGCTACGCGCAGGGGCGCATCAACGATGCCGGCGCGATCATGGCCTCGGTGCGGGCGCTGATCGAGACGCATTTCGGCCCCCGCTGCGACCTTGCCGCGAACTGCGCCGCGTTCGAGGCGGAGCTGCTCTACGAACAGAACCGGATCGACGATGCGCAGGCGCTGCTCGACTGGGCGCTGCCGCACATGGAGCAGCAGTCCGACGCCTGGGTGGACGTCTACGCCGCCGCCTACCTTACCACCGCGCGCTGCGCCGCCGCCCGCCACGCCCTGCCGGACGCCTTCGCGATCCTCGAACGCGCCGGGACGATCGCGGCGACGCGCCGGTTCCGGCAGCTCAGCCTGCTTGCCGGGCTCTGCCGCCTCGAACTGCTGATCGCCACCCGCGCGCCGCTGGAGGAGACATCCGCCTGCGCCGCGGCGCTCGACCTCGACGCGCTGGCCGACGAGATGGCGCTGGAAAACCCGCACTACCGCCCGGTCGCCACCGCCGCCGCCACCTGCCGCGCCGCGCTTCGGCTTGCCCACGGCGACCAGACCGGCGCATTCGAAGACCTCGGCGTGCTACAGCACTGGGCGGCCCGGCACGGCGCCGGGCGCACGCTCGTCGATACGCTGGTGCTGCGCGCGCAGGCCCTGCGCGAGAGGGGGGAGGGCGCGCTGGCGCAGGCGGCGTTCGACGAGGCGGTGGGCATGTCGATGTTCCAGTCCCTCGTCCGCCCCTTCCTCGACTGGGAGCGCTTCGTCCGCCCGGCAATGGACGGCACCTCGGCCGGCACGGGGGAGGCCAATCGCTACCGCGCGCAATTCCTCGGCACCCTTTCCCGCGCCCTCGCCGCGCAGGGCCAGCCCGCCGACGACGGCGTGCTCAACGAGGCGGAGGCGGAAATCCTCGGGCATCTCAGCCAGGGCTACTCCAACAAGGAGATCGCGCGGCTGATCGGCATGTCGCCGGACACCGTGAAGTATCGCCTCAAGTCGATCTTCCGCAAGATCGGCGTCGACAAGCGGCGCGACGCGGTGCGCGTGGCGCACGAGAGGGGCCTGATCCGCGCGTCCGGCGAGGGCTGAAACCGTCCCTTGCGATGGCATGGGGCGACCGGGGCACGCCTTTGCCCGGCCGCTTACCCGTCGCCCTGCGAACCTTACCCCGATTTTGAGGTGGCTGCGTCCGCGCCCTGCTGTTGAATGGCCGCAACGGCCGATGCGCCCGAGCGACAACGAGAAGGACTGCTGCCATGACCCGATCCCCGACCCTGCGCCGGCTGTCCGCCGCCACGGCGCTGACGGCAGCGCTGGCCGTCCTTCCCGCGGCTGCCGGGGCGGCGCCGAAGGCCGACCTCATCCTCACCAATGCGCGGGTCTACACCGTCGATACCGCGAAGCCCTGGGCCGAGGCCGTCGCCATCCGTGACGGGCGGATCGTGGCGGTGGGCTCGAACGGACAGGTCGCGAAGGCGGCGGGCAAGGCGACGAAGGTGGTCGACATGGGCGGCAAGCTCGTGCTCCCCTCGTTCGGCGACGCGCACAATCACCCGATCTTCGGCGGCATGAGCCACGCGCGCTGCTCGCTCCACGCCGGCGGATCCATCGACGACTACCGTCGCATCATCGCCAAGTGCATCGCCGAGACCCCCGGCACCGGCGTCATCTACGGCGTCGGCTGGGAGGACGGGCTGTTCCCGCCCAACGGCGTGCCGACCAAGGGCATCCTCGATGCGCTGTCGACCACGCGGCCGCTGATCTTCAAGTCGGTGGGCGGGCACAGCCTCTGGGTGAACTCGAAGGCGCTGGAAATGGCCGGCATCACCCGGACCACGCCCGATCCCCTCAACGGCAAGATCGACCGCGACCCCAAGTCCGGCGAGGCCATCGGCGGGCTCCAGGAATCGGCGCAGGCGCTCGTCGCGAAGATCATGCCCGAAACCACCGCACAGGACCTCGAGGAGGCCATCGCCTATACCGTCCGCCACTTCAACGCGCTCGGCATCACCAGCTGGCACGATGCCGGGATCGAGTGGGAGGCGGACGGTTCCTCCCCGGTGATCGACGCCTACAAGGCCGTGGCCGACAAGGGCGGATTGACGGTGGACGTGGCGATCGACCTCAAGTGGAAGAACGACAAGGGGCTTGAGCAGCTTCCCGGCCTGCTCAAGGCGTCCGACCGGGCCCGCTCGCTCGGCCTCACCGCGCGCAGCGTCAAGTTCTACATCGACGGCGTAATCCCGCAGCAGACCGCCTACATGCTCGCCCCCTACGAGGGCACGAGCGAGCGCGGCTCCACCCAGATCCCGGCGCAGACGCTGGCGGCGGCCACCACCGCGCTCGACAAGGCGGGCATGCAATCGCACTACCACACGATCGGCGATGCCGCGACGCGCGAGGCGCTGGATGCCGTCGCCGCCGCACGCAAGGCGGACGGCAAGAGCGACACCCGGCCGATGATCTCGCACCTCAACGTGATCGACCCGGCCGACCAGCCCCGCTTCGGCCAGCTCGGCGTGACGGCGATCTTCCAGCCGCTGTGGACCTGCAACGAGCCCTACATGGACCTCACCAAGGAACGCATCGGCCCGGTCCGCTCCCAGTACATCTACCCGGTCGGCAGCATTGAGAAGTTCGGCGGGCGCGTGGCCTACGGGGCCGACTGGGCGGTCGCCTCGGCCAATCCGCTGCTCGGCCTCGAAGTGGCGCTGACCCGCGTCGCGCCCGGCGGCGACCAGCCCCCGCTGCTCGCCGGCGAGGCGGTGACGCTGGAGCGCGCGGTGCGCTCCTACACCCTCGACGTCGCCTACGTGAACCACCTCGACAAGGAGACCGGCTCCATCGAAGTGGGCAAGAGCGCCGACCTCGTCGTGCTCGACAAGGACATCTTCCGCATCGCGCCCCGCCAGATCCACGAGGCGAAAGTGATTGCCACGGTGTTCAGGGGCCGCACGGTCCACGGCGCGCTCGAAGGCCCCGCCCCGGCGGCGGTGGCGGCGGACTGACATGGGCCAGTTCTCCCCCCGCGATCCCGCCGACGTGGCGCGGATGGTGCGCGAGGACGTGCTGGCACTGGTCACCACGCACGATGCGCAAGGCTACGTGGCGACGCCGCTGCCGCTGGTCGCCGAAGTGGACGGGCATGGCGCGGTGACCGGGTTCATCGGCCACTTCGCACGGTCCAACCCGCACCTCGAGCGGGTCCGCGCCGCGCCCCGCGCGCTGGTGACCTTCCTCGGGCCGCAGGGCTACATCTCGCCCGCCATGGTCTCCGCGCCCGGCTGGGGGCCGACGTGGAACTACCGCTTCGCCCAGTTCGAGGTCGAGATCGTCGTCGAGGACGAGCGCGGGCCCGACGCGGTCCGCACGCTGGTCGCGGCGATGGAGGGCGATGCCTGGGACGTATCGCGCATGGGGGCACGGTTCGACCAGCTCGCACGCCACGTCGCCGCTTTCCGCGCGCGGGTCGTCGGAATGGACGCCCGCTTCAAGCTGGGGCAGGACGAAAACCGCCAGACGTTCGGCGAGATCGTCGACGCGCTCGGCCCCTCGCCGCTGGCCCGTGCCATGCTCGACCAGGCGGTCACGGCCTGAGGGCGCCGCTGTCCGGGAAAGGCTGGTCCGGGTCTCCCGGCGCAAGGCCCGGACGGCAAATCCCGCCCTCGCGGCGGACAAGGGTTGACGCGCAGACCGGGGCCATGCAGAACCACTCTTCTGCGATTGCTTCGCAATAGCGCTTCTTCCAGCCCCCGGGGTGCCGCCGTGTACGACTTCATCGACCGTCCCGTCACCGAGCTCGACAACGACGGGCGCTTCCTGCTCTGGGCGATGCGCGGCTGGGTCCATTCGACCGCGAAGGGCAACTGCCCCGCGCAGTCGCTGAACCGCGCCTTTGCCGGCTTCGACGCCGCTACGGTGTTGCCCGACTTCCACATCGCCATGTCGCTGTTCAGCCGCCGGGCCCGCGAACGCGTCATGCTCGCCCCCATGGGCTGCACCCGGATCGCCGAGCACGAAGCCATGCTGCTTGCACTTTGGCGCGACGTCGGTATAGGGCGCCGCGAGAACGTACGTGCGACTCTGGCGCATATCGTGCCGGATGATACCGTGGCGGCGGTCGCACAGGCAATGTCCCGCGCCAGTGCCGCGATGACAATTGCAGGCTTCGGGATCGCCCTGATCGCCCCGCATAATATCGAGGACTAGAGTTTGATGAGCGACGTGAAGGCCGACGCGGCCGTGCTTGAACCCACCGGCGCGCTGACCGTGGAGACCGTCCTTTCGGTCCATCACTGGAACGATCACCTCTTCAGCTTCAAGATCACCCGCCCGGCCTCTTTCCGTTTCCGCTCGGGCGAGTTCATCATGATCGGCCTCATGGGCGACAACGGCAAGCCGCTGCTGCGCGCCTATTCGATCGCCAGCCCCTCGTGGGCCGAGGAGATCGAGTTCCTCTCGATCAAGGTCGAGGACGGCCCGCTGACCTCCAAGCTCCAGCTCATCCAGCCGGGCGACCAGATCTACCTCGGCCGCAAGCCCACCGGCACGCTCGTCACCGACGCGCTTTCGCCGGGCAAGCGCCTGTTCCTGTTCGGCTCGGGCACCGGCCTCGCCCCGTTCCTCTCGCTCATCCGCGACCCCGACGTCTATGAGTGCTTCGAGCAGGTCGTGGTGGTCCACTCGGTCCGCACCGTCGCCGACCTCGCCTTCCGCGAAGAGCTGGAAAGCCAGCTTGCCGGCGACCCGCTGGTCGAGGACCAGGCGCTGCTTCAGCTCCACTACGTGCCCACCGTCACGCGCGAGGAGTTCCACACCACCGGCCGCATCAACACGCTGATCGAGAACGGTCGCCTGTTCGAGGGCCTGCCCGGCGAGGCCCGCCTCGACCCGGCGATCGACCGCGTCATGCTCTGCGGCTCGATGGCGATGAACAAGGACATCGCCGCGATGCTCGAAGGCATGGGCTTCGTCGAGGGCTCGAACAACAAGCCCGCCGACTTCGTGATCGAGCGCGCCTTCGTCGGCTGACGCCTGCGCATTCCCGGTTCCAGAGCGGCCTGCCCGAAAGGGCGGGCCGTTTTAGTCTGGCGAGAGCAGGCCGTCCCGGGGCCTTCGACAAGCTCTGGCTGAGCGGAGGTGGGACGGTTAACGACCCGTGCGCTGCCTTTGCCCCGCTACCCCCGTCCGCAATCAGTCCCGCGTGGCGAAGGACAGCCGGTCGGCGGGGCCGACCTTCTCGTCGCCCGCGAAAAGCGCATCGAGCCGCTCGCAGACGTCGCGCCGGAAGTCGGCGCGCGGGATCGGGCGCGGGGCGGTAAGGGCGATCTCGTCGGCGATGGCGTGCTTGACGCGCTGGACCGCACCCTCGTCGAGCACGCCGGCAGCGTTGAGTTCCTTGCACAGTTGCACCAGTCCGGCCGCCGTCGCCTGCGCGCGCAGGCCCACGTTCCTGAGGTCGTCGTGCATGCTGGCACTTGTCTTGCCGGGCGCCATGTCACTCTCCTTTTCTGGCGGATATCATGGATATAACGCGCGAGACGCCATGAGTTGCCCCGCCGGCGCCCGCAGCCTCCCGGCCCTTCTCCCGCCACGGCGGGAACGCGGTGGCTCCACGCGTGTTTGCAGCTGCAGCATGGAGCGAGCCGGGGCTCGTCCTCCTCACTCGGGAGCCAAGACGTGTCGCAGGGGCCAATCGCCGGGGAACCGGCAGAGTTTTCCTTCACCCGCCCGGAGCGGATGATCCACGAACTGGGCGCGGAATATACCGGAGAAGGCACGCATTTCGGCGTCTTTTCCGAAAATGCCGAGGCCATCGAGCTGTGCCTGTTCAGCGACGACGGGACCGAGGAGACCGCGCGGCTCGAACTGCCTTCGCGCGAGGGGTCGATCTTCTCGGGCTACCTGCCCGGCGTGAAGCCCGGCCAGCTCTACGGCCTGCGCGCCCACGGCCCCTACGCGCCGGACCAGGGCCACCGCTTCAACCCCAACAAGCTGCTGCTCGACCCCTATGCCCGCGAAGTCTCGGGCGCGGTGCGGTGGGACGATGCGCTCTGGGGCTACGACCTCACCACCGGCGACGACACCACTTTCGACGAGCGCGATTCCGCCCCCTTCATGGTCAAGAGCGTGGTGCAGGACCCCGACTTCGATTGGGAGAACGACCGCGCGCTGTGCCGCCCGTGGACGGAGACGGTGGTCTACGAGGCCCATGTGCGTGGCCTGACCATGACCCACCCCGACGTGCCCGAGGCCCTGCGCGGCACGTACGAGGGCATGGCGAGTGAACCGATCCTCGACCACCTGCGGAAGCTCGGCGTCAGCGCCATCGAGCTGCTGCCCTGCCAGTTCTTCCTCGACGACCGGATGCTGCTGGACAAGGGCCTGTCGAACTACTGGGGCTACCAGACGCTGGGCTTCTTCGCGCCCGAACCGCGCTTCCTGCGCGGCGGGGACGTGGCGCCGCGCGCGATCCGGCAGTTCAAGGACATGGTCAAGCGGTTCCACAAGGCCGGGATCGAGGTCATCATGGACGTGGTCTACAACCACACCGCCGAAGGCTCGGAGAAGGGGCCGACGATGTGCTTCCGCGGCCTCGACAACGCCAGCTACTACATGCTCTCGCCCGAGGACCCGCGCTTCAGCTTCGACAATACCGGCACCGGCAACACGCTGCAGGTCGCGCATCCGATGGTCATGCGCATGGTGCTCGATTCGCTGCGCTACTGGGTGCAGGTCATGCACGTCGACGGCTTCCGCTTCGACCTCGCCTCCACCCTCGGCCGCGAGGTGACCGGGTTCGACCGCGAGGGCGGCTTCTTCGACGCCATCCGGCAGGACCCGATCCTCGCAGGCGTCAAGCTGATCGCGGAACCCTGGGACATCGGCATGGGCGGCTATCAGGTCGGCGGCTTCCCCCATCCGTTCCGCGAATGGAACGACAAGTTCCGCGACGACGTGCGCGCCTTCTGGCGCGGCGACGAGGGGCTGGTCGGCGACATCGCCCAGCGGCTGATCGGCTCGCCGGTCCAGTTCAACCACTCCGACCGGGGCGCGACCAGCTCGATCAACTTCCTCGCCGCGCACGACGGCTTCACGCTGATGGACACCGTCTCGTACAACGAGCGCCACAACGAGGCGAACGGCGAAGGCGGCGCCGACGGGCACGACAACAACCTGTCCGACGACATGGGCGCCGAAGGGCCGACCGACGATGCCGACATCGTCGCCGCCCGCGCCCGCCGCCGCCGCGCGATGATGGCGACGCTGCTGGTCAGCCAGGGCGTGCCGATGCTGCTCTCGGGCGACGAGATCGGCAACAGCCAGCAGGGCAACAACAACGTCTATTGCCAGGACAACGAACTCGCCTGGATCGACTGGCCGGGCCGTGACGACGATTTCCTCGATTTCTGCACGCGGATGATCGCGCTGCGCCACCAGTTCCCGGTGCTCTGCCAGGAGAACTTCCTGCAGGGCGAGACGGGCGACAACGAGCGCGTCGAGATCGCCTGGTTCCAGCCCGACGGCCGCGCGATGGACGCGGAACTGTGGGAGCAGGCGGGCCTCAAGGTGCTCGGCATGATGGTGGACTACTCCGCGCGCGAGGTCTTCCTCGACGGCGGGCGGCCGCTGTTCGCGGTGGTCAACGCGGGCGACGGGCTCGATTTCACCCTGCCGAGCGGCAACGGCGCCGACCGCTGGGAGCGCGTGCTCGACACCGCGCGCGACGATCCCTTTACCGTCGAGCCGGTCGATGCCGAGACGGCGCCGATCTCGCCCGGCAGCGTCTGCCTGTTCCGCCCGGTCTGACCGATGGCACGAGGGGAATGGGGCGCGCGCCCTGTCGGCGCGGATCGCTGGCGCTTCGGGCTCTGGGCCCCGGACGCGACGCAGGTCGGCGTGGAACTCGGCGGCGCGGTGCTGCCCGCTGACGCGGCGGGCGACGGCTGGTGGCAGCTTGATGCCAAAGCGGTGGCAGGCGACGCCTATCGCTGGGTGATCGACAAGGACGCCTATCCCGACCCCGCCGCCCGCGCGCAGGCGGGCGACGTCCACGGTGCCTCGAAACTGGTCGATCCGGCCTTCGCGTGGAAGGCCAGGTGGCACGGACGGCCCTGGCACGAGGCGGTGGTCTACGAACTGCACCTCGGCACCTTCACGCCCGAGGGCACGCTGGCGGCCGCCATGGGCCAACTGGTGCGCCTGTGCGAACTGGGCATCACCATGATCGAGCTGATGCCCGTCGCGCATTTCGACGGCGACCATGGCTGGGGATACGACGGGGTGCTGCCCTATGCCCCGCACCCGGCCTACGGCTCGCCCGAGGACTTGCGCGCCTTCGTCGATGCCGCCCACGAT
>DATKFS010000296.1:0-7848 GCA_035511275.1 Novosphingobium sp. | reverse complement strand
AGGGCGTGATCCTGTCGGCGGTGAACTTGCGCGCGGTTTCCTGGATCGCAAGCTGGTCTTCAGTCAGCCCAAACTGTTCGGTCATCGTTACCCCTGCCCTCAGGCCCTGTGATGGGCGCCGCCGTGATGGCTCACGTGCAGCGCGTGTATTTCAGCGGCCCGGGCATGGCATCCGGACCATAATCGCGGCGGATCAGCGTCTTGCCGTCTTCCTGCGCATCCAAGACCACGTCCTGGCTCCAGCTCTGCCCCTCGCCGGTATAGGCGAACGTGGCGCGGATGCGGCTCTCGCCCGCTTCCTTGATGGTGCCCAGCTTCGCCACCGATTCGTAGAACTTGAGCTGGTCCGCCGATACTTCGAGCAGCCCCTTGGCATCGCCCAGCTTGCTCGTGCAATCGGCGGGGACGAGCCCCCACCGGCCGCGCACCGCCTGCGGAATCTCGTCCAGCGAGGCGCTGGTGGCTTCCGCGTCGGGCGCTTCGCTTGCCGGTGCCGGCTCTTCCTGGAACACTTCCTCGGTCTCTGTCGCCACCGTCTGCGTCGCGGTCGCGTCAGGTTCCTTCGAGCAGGCTGCAAGCGCGAGCGCGGCGGTCAATGCAACAAGGGGAAGCGTTCGGTTCATCGGTCGTCTCCATTCACGGCACCGGATAAAGGTGGAAGAAACGCGCCCCACCCCATCCGGTTGCCGCAAATAAGCTCAGCCGACCAGCTCGATGATGTCCTTGCCGAACAGGTCCTCGTCCGACGGGATCACCTTGTGCTGCGCCAGCGGCTTCGACACCCAGGTCTCGTTGACGAGGTCGCGCCAGGTGACGTTGTTGTTCGTGGCATTGCCGCCCCACGATCCGCAGCCGAGCGAGAAGGTCTGGCGCATGCCGTTCCACAGGTTGCCCGAGTTAGAGGCCGACTGCGGCTGGTTGACCATCACGCGGCTGGTCTTGGTGCCCAGCGCCAGCTTCATGATGTTGTCGTCGCTGGTCGAGTAGATGCCCGCCGAGTGGCCCTGGCCCTGGTAGCCCTGGATCGCGTTGGTCAGGCGGATCGCATCGTCGATATCCTTCGCACGATAGAGCGCCATGGTGACGGTCATCTTCTCACCCGAGAACTTGTAGTCGGGGCCATAGCCGGTTTCCGGCACGATGAAGAACGCGGTGCCCTCGGGAACGGTGAAGCCCGCATAGTCGGCGATGAACTGCGCCGACTGGGCGACGACTTTGGCGTTGATGTGCTCGCCATCTTCCCAGATCGCGTTCTGCAACTTGGTCTTGTTCTCGCCCTCGATGATGAAGCCGCCCTTGGCCTTCAGCTTCTCGAGCATGGTGTCGTAGATCGCGTCGAGCAGGACCACCGCATTGTCGGAGGAACACGAGGCGGCGTAATCCAGCGTCTTCGACAGCAGGATCTTGGAGGCGGCGTCGTCCAGGTCGGCGGTATCGTCCACGGTGATGACCGCATTGCCGACGCCCACGCCCAGCGCCGGGGTGCCCGACGAATAGGCAGCCTTGACCATCGGCGTGCCGCCGGTGGCAAGGATGCGGTCGCACTGCTTCATGACTTCGTTGGTCTTCTCGACCGAGGGCTGCTCGATCGGGATCACGAGGTCGGCAGGCGCGCCCATCTT
Source organism: Novosphingobium sp. (assembly GCA_035511275.1). Classification (GTDB taxonomy): domain Bacteria; phylum Pseudomonadota; class Alphaproteobacteria; order Sphingomonadales; family Sphingomonadaceae; genus Novosphingobium. The sequence goes on along the minus strand of DATKFS010000296.1, from coordinate 6,226 downwards.
CACCAGCGCGTCGCGCATCAGGTTGCAGATCTTGGCGTTGACGAACTTGGCGCGCGGATGCGGACAGATGATGATCGAGTTGCGGCCCTTGACCGCGCTGATCGCCTTGATGACAGGCGTCGCCTCGGGGTTGGTCGAAGGCGAGAGCGCGCCGATCACGCCGACGGGCTTGGCGATCTTGACGAGGTTGCGCTCGTGATCTTCCTCGATCACGCCCACCGACTTGTCGTCGATGATGTCGTACAGGGTCGCGCGGGTCTTGATCGAGATCTTCTTGAACTTGCCCTCGTAATTGCCGAGCTGCGTTTCCTCGACGGTTTCGCGGGCGATTTCCTCGTCCATGCCGGGCTTGCAGACCGCGTAGACCATGCCGCGGATCCAGTGGTCCACCTGCTCCTGGGTTGCGTTCTCGATCTGCTGCTGGGCCGCGCGCGAACGGGCGACCAGTTCGGCGACTTCGGCAGCGACGGGAGTCTCGGCGATGAGTTCAGCAGTGGCCATAGTGCATCTTCCCTTAGAGTTTGCGCGCAGGTGTCCGGCCGAACCGGCCCCGCAATGAGCAGGTGTCCGGATCGTCCTTATCCACATAGCGCGCCACATGGAGCACTGCCGCGATAGGCGATCCGTTACAGGTTCGTCCCCTGCACTTTTGATGGAGCAGAGGCAAGTATTTTAAGCGCGCGATTAAATTGCCTTCGTTGCAAAAACATCAAGCCTGCCGTCATGCGCTGCAATGGTCGGAGGCCGGCGATTTGCCACGAATAGCCGTGCCCTCTTGCCCGGCACAGGGCTAACGGGCACTAGTGCGACGCGATATCGCGATGGCGTATGCATTCGGATATGCTACGCATGTTTCGATATCGCGAACATCGGCGAGCCTGTGGGGGCGACGCCAACGAGAAAAGGTATATGTGCGTGAGTGAGACGACGATCGATCCGGCAGCCTTCCGCAAGGTTCTCGGCAGCTATCCCACCGGCGTCTGCGTGATCACCGCGCTGGACGAAGGCAGGCCCACCGGGATGGTGGTCGGCAGCTTCACGTCGGTCTCGCTCGATCCGCCGCTCGTCGGCTTCTTCCCGGACAAGTCTTCGACCTCCTGGCCGCTGATCGAAAAGGCCGGCCACTTCTGCGTCAACGTCATGGCGAGCGACCAGGGCGAGGTCTGCCGGGCCGTCACCGCCAAGGGCGAAGCCAAGTTCGTCGGCGTGGAATATGCGATCTCCGAGCATGACTTGCCCGTGATCGCCGACTCGATCGCCGCGATCGAATGCCGGCTCTATTCGGTGACCGAAGCGGGCGACCACTGGTTCGTTCTGGGCGAGGTCCTTCGCATGGAAACGGTGCGCGAGGACGAGCCGATGCTGTTCCACCGTGGCCGCTACGGCAGCTTTGCGGAGAAGATGTAAGCGTTCATCGCGGCGGCGGTTTGACTCTCCCGGCAAGGATGCTGTTCAGCTGTTCAGCAAGATTGACCTGGGAGAGCCATTCACATGACACGTTCGCTTGACGGCAAGGTTGCCGTGATCACCGGTGCCGGATCGGGCATCGGCCGCGGCATCGCGCTGCGCCTCGCCGAAGACAAGGCCGCCATCGCCGTATGGGACCTCAATCCCGAGGGCGCCGCCGAAACGGTGAAGATGATCGAAGCCGCCGGCGGCAAGGCGATCGCCGTGGTGGCCGACTGCTCCGAGCGCGCCAAGATCAAGGCCGCTGCCGAGGAAACCCGCGCGAAACTGGGGCCGATCACCATCCTCGTGAACAATGCGGGTATCGCACCGTTCACACCTTTCATGGACATCGAGGACGACGAGTTCGACAAGGTCATCCGCGTAAACCTGAAGGGCCCATGGCTGGTCACCAAGGAGATCGTGCCCGACATGCTGGCCGCCAACTGGGGCCGCATCATCAACATCACCTCGTCCTCGACCCAATCCGGCTCCTTCGCGCAGAGCCACTACGTCGCGTCCAAGGGTGGCCTTCTGGGGCTCACCAAGGCGCTGGCGCTGGAACTGGGCAAGACCGGCATTACCGCCAACATGATCCCGCCCGGATCGATCGACACGCCCATGCTGCGCGGCGCGCCGATCGATGCCGAGGCCTACGGTGCCTCGCTCCCGGTCGGCCGCCTCGGACAGGTCGCGGACATCGCGGCAGCGGCGGCATTCCTGGCCTCGGAGGAAGCCAGCTACATGACCGGCCAGACGATCAGCACCAACGGTGGCCGCTACATGGGCTCGGCCTGAACCGTACATTGCCGTCCCCGGCGGTGCCCGGGACGGCACTTTACTCCGTGCGAGGCAGGACTACCCTGCGCGCATGGAATTCGTCCCCTTCCAGATCGACGTCGACGGCGCGGTGCTCTCCGGCGCCCGTCGATCGGGTGCGGGCGATCCGCTCGTGCTCGTCCACGGCTTCGGGGGCTCGCGACAGGACTGGGACCCGCTCGTCGCGCGGCTGAGCGGAGACCGGGCGCTGCTGGCATACGACCAGCGCGGCTTCGGGCAATCGCATGCTGCCGCCGGCACCCCGTTCTCGCACGCCGACGATCTGCTTGCCCTGCTCGATACGCTGGGCATCGAGCGGGCGGACCTTTGCGGCATGTCGCTGGGCGGCGCGACCGTCCTCGACTTCGCGCTGTCCCATCCGCAACGGGTGCGCCGACTGGTCCTCGTCAGCCCGCTGATGGTCGGCTGGTCCTGGACCAGTGACTGGATCGAGCGCTGGAAGGCGATCGGCCGCGCCGCGCGGGCGGGCGACATGGCCGAGGCGCGCGACCTCTGGTGGCACCATCCGCTGTTCGACGCGGTGCGCAAGGGTCCGGGAGCCGCGGCCATGCGCGCCTCCATCGAGGCCTTCCACGGCCGCCAGTGGATTCAGGACGACCAGCGCCCCGCCCTGCCCGACATCGATCGCCTCTCAGGCCTGTCAGTGCGAACGCTGCTTCTCACCGGCGGGCGCGACACCGAGGATTTCCGACTGATCGCCGAGGTGATCGCGGCCATCGGCGAGGACGTCACCCGCATCGACCATCCCGGCGCGGGTCACATGCTGAACCTCGAAATCCCCGACGTGATCGCCGGGGACATCGAACGGTTCCTCAGTACCGGAAGCTGAGTTCCAGTCCGTAGGTGCGCGGCTCGCCCACGGCGGCGGCGTTGTGGCCGAGCGCGGCGGCCAGCGTCATGCCGCCGACGAAGTATTCCTCCTTGGTGATATTCTTGGCGAACAGCGCCGCGGAGAAGTTCGACCCCGCGATGTCGCTCCAGTCGAGCCGCGCGTGCAGCAGGGCGTAACCCGGCAGCCGGGTGCCCGGGCCGATCGAATCGGCGGTGTTCGAGAAGTACTGTGCGGTCTGCCCGTAGACTTCGCCGCGCAGCGACAGGTCGCCCATCCCTTCGCCCACCGGCAGCGAGACTTGCGCGTAGGCCGTTCCGGAGAACTTCGGCGTGTCGCCCACCGGACCATATGAGTACGGCGTCCCGAACAGCGAAATCTCGCCGTCCGTGAACTTCGCGTTCGTATAGGCACCCGATCCGCCCAGTTCGAGCCAGTCGGTCGGCCGGATCGCGCCCTGCGCCTCGAAGCCCCAGACACGGCTGGAAGGCACGTTCGCCGTCACCGCGATCGAGGCGAGGCCGCCCGGCCCATCCGGATCGGGGAATTCGACGCGCTGCACGTCCTGGATCCACTGGACGAAGACGGCGGTGGCGAAGTTCGCCGGTCGGCCGAAGGCCTGGCCGGAGAACTTCACGCCGCCCTCGATGTCCTGCGTGTGTTCGGAGTCGAAGAGATTGCCGCCGTCGGTCGCGGTCGCGTTGACCGGCGGGGCGGCGCCGTTGAAGCCGCCCGAACGGAAGCTGCCCCGGGTCTTGAGATAGGCGAACCAGTCCGGGCTCACCTTGTATTCGAGGCCCACCTCCCACGAAGGGTCGGAGAACGTCTTCTTCTGGTCGGGCGCGCCGAAGGTATAGGTCGCCTCCGGGCGCTGCTGGATCTTCACCCGTTCCCACGTGTAGCGCAGGCCGCCGGTGAGCTTGAGATCCGGGAGGATCGCATAGGACAGCTGGCCATAGAGCGCATCGGTGCTGTTGCGCAGCCGGAACGCGTTGGTCACATAGTTCGGCGCGAGCACCGGCGAGACGTCGAAATAGGTCTGCGGCCACAGCGTGTCGCTACGCTGGCGCTGCATGTAGTAACCGAAGATGTAGTCGAGCTTGCCGCCCATGGCATCGCCCACGACCTGCAGTTCCTCGGACACCGAGCGGACCTTGAGCTGGTTGCCGTACTGGTCCGCGTCCGCATTCGCGGTGAGGATGGTGACGAAGGGCGCACCGAGCTGAGGCTGCTCGGACCGCGTGCGCGAATCGGAATAGCCGAAGATGTTGCGCAGGGTCGCCGTGTCGCCCAGTTCCACCTCGGTCGTGTTCGTCACGAACCAGTCCTTGCCATGATGGCTGGCGCCGCCGGGATGGCGCGTCCGGTAAAGCCCCATGCGCTTCTGCTCGTCGACGTAGGCGATGAGGCCGGGCGCGTAGGCCTCGGGATGGGCGGCGAGGTAGGCATCCCAGGAACCAGGCCCGGCCACGCCGCCCAGCGTCGGCCCGAACAGCAACCCGGCGCCGCAGGTCAGCGCGAAGCCGTTGTTGGTGTCGCCGCAGCCATAGACGCTGTACGTATAGGATGCGCCTGTATTGGTGCCCCCGGCCTTGGCATATTGCACCATGGTGGTGTTGCTGATGCCCTCGGCCGGCTTCACGGTCAGCGTCACCCGCCCACCGTCCCGCCGCACGTTGCCGAGCCGGTCGCCATTGAACAGGTTGTGGATGTAGCCGTCCTTGCGCACGACGTCGAAGGCACCGCGCAGCAGCACCGTGTCGGCGACCAGCGGCACGTTGAGCATGCCCTCGACCTCGCGCAGGTCGTAGTTGCCGATGCGCCCGCGCACGAACGCCTCGATCCGGTCTGCGGGTTTCGCCGAGTTGTACAGCACTGCGCCACCGGTGGCGTTGCGCCCGAACAGCGTACCTTGCGGGCCCTTGAGCACCTGCACGTTCTCGAGGTCGTAGAACGAGGAGGCCCCGTTGATCGTCAGCGGAACCTCGTTGAGATAGGCGATCACGGCCGAGGGCGAGCCGGAGAACGTGTCCGCCGTCTGGCCACGGATCGAATAGGTGAGCGAGTTGTTGCCCTGCGTCTGGCGGATCGTCAGGCCGGGCGCCACCGTCTGGAGGTCGGCGTCGGTATGGACGCCGCGCTGGACGAGGTCGTCGCTGCTCAGCGCAGTGATCGCGGCGGGCACGGTGGACAGCGTCTCGTCGCGGCGGCGGGCGGTGACGACGATGTCGCCCTCGTTGACCTGGGATGCTTCACCGGCCTGCGAGGCCGACTGCGCTATCGCCGGTCCGGCGGGCGAAAGCATGGTGCCGGCCGCCAGCGCGGCCACGAAAATGGTCCTCATCGTCCTCTCCTCCGCGAGAGCGATCGCTGCCGCCCCCGTCCTTGAATGTCGGCGCCCCGTTGCCCGGGGTCGCCGTCGTCGCTCAGGCCTCGACGTCCTGGACCGCCATGGCATTGGCGCGGGCATCGAGGATGTCCCTGAGGTGGTTGACCGGGTCGCCCACGGTGACGCCGCCCTCCACCGGCAGCACGGCGCCGGTCATGTGGCGGGAACGGTCGCTGGCGAGGAACAGCGCGACTTGCGCCACGTCGTCCGGTTCGCCGCGCCGCTTGATGAGCTGGTTCGAAAGATAGACGGCATTGACCCCCTCCTCGATCCGCGCCGCCAGGGCAGCGTCGGCCCCCGCCTGGCCGAACGAGGACAGGTCGGTGCGGACATGGCCCGGCACGATGCAGTTCACGCGGATGCCGTGCTGCGCGAGGTCGATCGCCGAGGACTTGCTGAACTGTATCAGCGCCGCCTTGGACGCCCGGTAGGTCATCATGCCGATGCCCGCCAAAGTGCCCGCGATCGAGGCGTTGTTGAGGATCACGCCCCCGGTCCCGCGCTCCTGCATGATCCGCGCGGCGTTGCGCGTGCCAAGCATCGGGCCGAGCACGTTGACGCGCATCACCCGGTCGAAATCGTCGAGTTCGTCGTCGAGGAAGCTCGGGTAAGCCTTCGTCGAGATGCCGGCGTTGTTGAACATCACGTCGAGCCCGCCGAAGCGATCCACCGCGGTATCGACGAGCGCCTGCATCGCGCGCGGGTCGCTGACGTCGGTGTGC
>DATKFS010000295.1:0-2479 GCA_035511275.1 Novosphingobium sp. | reverse complement strand
CGTCCTCGCGCCTGAATTCTACCTGCCCATGCGCCGCCTTGCCGCTGCCTATCACGACAAGCAGGTCGGGGAGGCTGCGGTCGAGCGCCTTGAAGCTCTTGCGCCTGCAGTGCTGCCCGCGCCGAAAGTCGCCATCGAAGGACCGCCCGCGCTCCGCTTCGACGGCGTGGTCATCGACTATGGCGAGACGGCTATCGGCCCGTTTACGCTCGACGTTGCCGCGGGCACCAGCCTTGCCCTTCGCGGCAGCACGGGGATCGGCAAGTCGAGCCTGCTCCACGCGCTGCTGGGGCTGGCTCCCATCGGCAAGGGGCGGGTTTTGATCGACGGCCGGGATGCGGCCGATGTTGCGCTTTCCGGTCATGTTGGCTGGGCGGGGCAATCGGTCGCGTTCGTCCCGGGCACGCTGGCCGACAATATCCGTCTTGCGCGTCCCGATGCCGAGGACGCGGCGGTCGAAGCCGTGGCCCATCGGGCGGGCCTTGGGCCGATGATCGAAGCGCGGGGGCAGGGATTGGCCTTGCCGCTCGATCATCGCGGGTCGGGTCTATCCGGCGGGGAACGCCGGCGTGTCGGCATCGCCCGGGTGCTGTTAAAGGACGCGCCGCTCTGGTTGCTGGATGAGCCGACCGCGGATCTCGACGCGGGATCGGCGGCCGATATCGCCAGGATACTGGCGTCCGCCGCAAAGGGACGGACGGTCCTGATCGTGACGCACAGCACCGAACTGGCCGCGATCGCCGACAGCGAAGCGGTGCTTTCATGAGCCGCGCGGATATGGACCGGCTGCTGGCCGAGGCGATCGGCCCGGAGCGCCGGGCTTTCCGGATTGCGGGCCTGCTCGCCGCCGCCGCGACGATCTCTGCGGTCCTGCTGCTGGGCCTGTCCGGATGGTTCATCACCGGTGCTGCGCTTGCCGGACTGGCCGGCGTGCTGGCCGCGCAGGGTTTCAACTACCTGGTGCCGAGCGCGTTGATCCGGCTGCTGGCGATCATTCGCACCACGGCACGCTATGGCGAACGGTTATGTGGCCATCGCGGCGCGCTGTTGGCGCTCGCCGCGGTTCGCGCGCGCCTGTTCGATCGCATCCTGTCCGAGCGCGACGTGCGGGCGGTCTCGGCGGGCGATGCCGTGACGCGGCTCGTGCAGGACATCGGCGCATTGGAGGACAGGCTGATCCGTAGGCCCGCGTTGCCTGCTGCGCTCGCCGGGGCTGCGATCGGTCTTGTCCTTGCATGGCTTGCCAGCCCTTGGGCGAGCCTTGTCTTGCTGGCGTTGCTTGTCGGGCTTGTCCTCTGGGCGCATTTGGCGACCCCCCACCTGCTGGCGAGCGCCGCGACCGACATGGCAGCGGCGCTTGCGCGGCTCAAGGCGGGCATGGTGGATTATGCCGCCGCCTCGCCCGAAATCCTTGCCTACGATCTCGCTCCGGCGATCGGGCGAAGCCTCGCGGTCGAGACGGCCGAACTGGACAGCGCGCGGCGTCGTTTTGCGCGCGGCGAAGCAATCATCGACGCGGGCCTCGTGTTGGGTGGAGGCATCGCCATGGGCGCGATGCTGATCCTCTCCCATGCCTCCCTGCCGTTGACGGTGCTTGCCGTGCTGGCGGCGGCGGGTGCGATCGAGGCCCTTTCCGGCTATGTGCGCGGCGTATCGCGAAGCGCGCTGGTCGCGGCCGCCCTCTCGCGATTGGAGGGCATGGCGGGTCAACCCTCTGCGCTTGTCCGCAAGGCGACGGCATCCATGGCGCCCGCGCGGAGCATTGCCTTTGATCGGGACGGCCTGCATGTCCGGATCGTGGCGGGCGAGCGCTTGGGGATTTCAGGCAAATCCGGCAGCGGCAAGACCAGCCTTCTGGAAACGCTCGCTGGTATTCGGCCCGCTGGCGAGCATTGTGGCATTGCTCTTGATGACCAGCTTCTTGCTTCCCTGCCGTCCGAGGACGTGCGAGCGGCATTCGCGCTCTCGCCCCAGGATGCCCAGCTCCTGTCGGGAACCATCCGCGACAATTTGCGTGTGGCGCGCCCCGGCCTCAGCGACGAACGGCTTTGGGCGGCGCTGGAAGTCGCCTGCCTCGCTGTCGATATTCGCGCGATGCCGCATGGGCTTGACCAATGGGTCGGCGACGGCGGAGCGCGGTTGTCGGGCGGCCAGCGCAAGCGGTTGTCGATCGCCCGCGCCTTGCTTGCCGGCAGGCCGTGGCTGCTGCTCGACGAGCCGAGCGAGGGGTTGGACATGGCGACGGAGGCGCGGCTTGCGGGCCACCTCGACGCGTGGCTTCGCGAGACAGGGACCGGAGTCGTGGTGGTGAGTCATCGACCGACCTTCTTGAGTCTCGTCGGCAAGGGTCGAACAATCAACTTGAAGGATCGCCGCTAATATAGGGATATCTGTAGCTGGCCTGGGGGCGGATCGATTTGGCGCGCGTAATCAAATCCATTCAATCCACGTCGCGCATAAGGAGGAGCCTATCTGCCGC
>DATKFS010000294.1:0-7308 GCA_035511275.1 Novosphingobium sp. | reverse complement strand
TCGTCGGCCCGGCCCTGCGCCAGGAGCGCGCGGCCACGCAGGAGGTTGGCTGCGGGGTCCCGATCGGGCGTCCATGAAAGCCAGTGGAGTGCTTTTTCGGGAGCGCCGCCCTCCACCCCGGCCCGTGCGGCCGCGAGCACGAATGGCATGGCGCGCGGATGTTCCAGCGCCGATCCAGCGCAGGCAAGCTGCTGGAGGGCCTGCTCAGCAAGCTCGCCTTCCGCCAAGGCCCGCATCCGCCAGAGGCAGGCCTCTGGATCGCCGCGAAGCCCCGGCATATCGAGCGCCGCCAGTGCCTCCTCGACGCGGCCCAGTTGCGTCAATGCCGCCCCTCTTGCCAGGCGATAGGCATCGACCATGCCGAGATCGCGGTCGTCCTGGTACATGACGTCCAGCACGCCGAGCGCATCGGCGCCCCGTTCGCCCCCGATCAGGCCACGCGCATAGTCCCAGCGCGCGCCCTGCCGCTCGTCCGGGGATGCGGTAGAAAGGCGGCGCCATGCATCGGCATCGCTGGTAGCGAGCCAAGCGGATTTCCCGACGAGCGGGGCGCGCTGCGCCAGTTCGGCGGCGAAACCCGGAAGTCGGGGCTCGCCGTTTGAAATCTGCTCCGGCACCGCTGCAACTCCGCACAGCAGCGCGGTCAACGGCACCAGCGAAACGCGGGCAAGCAGCGTCTTCATAGCGATGCGGACAGGGCCAGGCCCGAAACCATGAACAGCGCCCCGCCGATGCCGCAGCCAACCAGGAACAGGACCATGGCGCCCGCGATCCAGAGCAGGCTCGCGCCATCCCTAGCCTTTCCAGGCTGCGCAGACGTGGGCGAGGTATCGGGCCCGAGATTGTCGCCCCGGCGCCGTTGCCGCACGGGGCCAGACGCCGGGCCGGGCGCAACGGCGGACCGGCCGGAAGACACCACCCTGACTTTTGCCGGACGCCGATCGCTGCTCATCTGCACCGCACTCCTCGAATTCCATCCTATTATAGACTGATGGCGCGGTTGATGGATCACGCGGCCCCGCCGATGGAGTTCACGATGCGGTTTTTCACGTTCGGCGTCGGCGCCCTGACGGCGCTGCTGCTGGCAGCCACGGCGCCTGTCCATGCCGCCAACACCGAACCGCGCAAGGCTGCCACCGTGCCCGCGCCGGACGCATCCTTCGTCTCGTTGGAGCCGATCGAAGTGCCCATCGTCGATGGCGGACGCATCGATGGCGTGTTCCACGTCACCATCGTGCTACAGGCGAAATCTGCCGACGAGGCCACCGCGCTCGTAGGGCGAATGCCTGAATTGAGGGCCGTCACGCTGCCGGCGGTGATCGAGTTCGCCCGCCTGCACGCCTCCCGCTTCGTTCCCGTCGACGTTACCCGCCTTGCCGCGACGATCACCCCGCCGGTCAAGGCGCTGGACCGTTCGATCGACAAGGTCCTCGTCGTCAGGGTTTCGGCGACCGGGCGCTAGGTGGCCGCCTGACGACATTGCGTCCGGCCAGCGCCATCGACAGCTCTACCGCGCCTGCCGGGGACATGTTCGCCATGATCTGCGCGGTCGCGCGCTCGCGCATGCGCTGAGCCACTTCCTTCTGCACTTCGATGTCGAGTTTCTCGAAGATGGGCCCGGCGCGGTTCGGCTTCATCGTCTGATAGATGCGGGCCAGATTGTCGTATGGCACCTGCGCGGCGCCGGGACCTTGCGCAGCGGCGGCCGACGGTGCGGCGGCTTCTGCCTGCTGCTGTTTCAGCTGGCCGGCGAGGCGAGCCTCGGCCGCGCGCACGGCCTGTTCGCGCATTTCCAGCCTGCGACGTTCCGCCGCGCTGCCGCGCTCACGCTGCTCGGTCGCATCGCGCAACGACGCGCCGAGCCGCCCCGAATCCCCGGCACCGAACCCGGCCTTGAGACCCGCCAGGTCCGGCGAGGCGGCCAGCGCAATGGCGTTGGCGACGGCGGCGGTCACCGCGAAGCCCAGCATCAGGCGCGTCGGCCGGTTCAGGGCCTTGAGAGCGATCATGCCACCGCACTTCCACGCGGGAAGCGCGCCGGCGAGATGCCCCGGACATTGCCGGGAAGATCGAGGCCCGGCGACGGCAAGGCCTCGCCGTTCAGGATGCCGTCGTCAATCAGCACGTCATCGCTCAGGACCGAACGTCTGCGAGCGCCAGCCTCCACCGCCTGCGCCTGCCGGGCGGCATCCATGATGCGCTCGGCGACGGAATTGCCGATATCGACCATCACCGCCAGTTCCTCGCGCATCGCCTCTGCCGCGCCCACGGCGTTGGCTTGCGTGGTCGCCTCGGTGGAAAGCACGAATTTGAGGTCGGCCAGCACGAGCCGCGCCTGCTGGGTGGAACGGTCCAGCTTGTCCACGGCATCGTCGAGGTGGCTGTCGCGCAGCGCGCGGATGCGCCTGTCGATGCGGATGCTCTGCACAAGCACGCAGAGGCACAGCACGACGAGGGCGAGGTTGATCGCGGTGGAAGCGCTCATTTCGGGTATCCCTTGGACATGTCAGTGGCCATGCGGATGGCGATGTTGCTTGAACGCTGGCCGATGTGCGCACGGCCCAGCGGCACGCCGCCGCAATGGACCTGCAGCGCGTCCTCGGGGCTGTGGCTCAGCGCGATCGTCTGCCCGACCCGAAGGTCCCGCACCTCGCGAAGGGACATCATCCTTTCGCCCAGCACCACGTCCAGCGTGACTTGCGTGCTGTAGAGTTCGCTGGCCATGTGCGCCGACCAGATGTGGTCGCGGCCCAGCTTCTCGCCCATGAAGCGCTGGAGCAGCTTGTCGCGAACCGGCTCGATCGTGGCGTAAGGGAGCAGGATCGAGAACACCCCGCCGCGCCCTTCCATGTTGACGCGGTAGCTGGCGACGGCGGCGGCGTTGCTCGGCTCGGCGATGGCGGCGAAGCGCGGGCTGGATTCCATGCGCTCCAGCCCCATGGCGACCGCCGCGATCTCCTCGAAAGCCAGGGCCAGGTCGTCGAGCGCCATCTGCACCACGCGGCTGACCAGTCCCATTTCGATGGTCGTGAACGTCCGGCCCTCGGGCGGCGGCGTGCGCGTGCCGCCGCGCCCGCCTAGCAGCGCATCGACCACCGCGTAGATGAGCCCGGCATCGACCGTAACCACACCGTAACTCTCCCATGGCTTGACCTGGAACACACCGAAGAGTGCCGGCAATGGCATGTGGTCCATGAAATCGCCGAAACGCACCGAAGTGATCGCCTCGAGACTCACGTCGATCGCGTCAGAGGTCAGATTGCGCATCGACGTGGCGAACGTCCGGACCATCCGCTCGCACACCACTTCGAGCATGGGGAGCCGCTCGTGGCTGATGACGTTGGATTCCAGCACCGCCTTCAGGCCGCGCCGGGGCACGGGTTCGCCGTCCACCGCTGCGAGCCGAAACGTCTCGGGCCTGCCCTCCTCGTCGCTCATTGCTGGATCAGGTCCTGGATCAGAACATCGCGCACCATGCCTTCGCCGAGCGCCGAGGTGGAGCGGCGCATCATCTCCTCCTTGATGCGGAAGATGGCGGCGGCGCCGTTGAGATCCTCCGGGCGCAATTCGCGCAGGAACGGCTGCAGCGCGTCGAGCACCACGGGAAGGCGTGCCTTGACGGCCTCGGTCTTGCCCTCCGCGGCGACGACGATGAAGCGCAGCTTGAGGAACTTCGCCTGCGCCCCGCCTCCGCGCAAGTTCACCATCATCGGCGGGACCTCGATGTAAGAGGCGGCCGGGTCTGCGTCGGAGCCCGCTTCGGCCGGAGGCTCGACCTGCTTTTCCGTCCCCGCTGGTTCGCTGCGCTGCGTGTACCACCAGACCCCGCCAGCGCCGGCCATCATGCCGAGCGCGACCACGGCGATCGCGATCAACCGCACGCGCTTCTTCTTCGCAGCGGCCGGCCCCGCAGACGTTTCCTCCGGCACCAACTCGATCGCCTGGTCGCTGGACACGCATTCACCCCTTAAATCGCGCACGTCCACCCGCGTACTCGATTTCACTCCTATATATAGGATTGTCGTTCGGTCGGAGGCCCTCCGAACCGGTTATGCGGAACTTTTTCGGCAGGGTGCCAATGGACGTCTCTTCCTTCGTGCTGCTGAGCCATGAACAGGCCCTCCGCCGCCAGCTCGACGTCGCCGCCAACAACATGGCGAACGTCTCGACGACCGGCTACAAGCGCGAACAGGCGCTGTTCCACGAATATGTCGAGACGGCGCAGCAGGCGCCCGTTGACGAGGCGCGCAAGACCTCGTTCGTCCTCGACTATGGCGCCGTCCACGACATCGCCCAGGGCGCGTTCCAGGCCACCGGCAATCCGCTCGACGTCATGATCGACGGCCCCGGCTACCTCAACGTCGAACTGGCCGACGGCTCGACCGGCTATACCCGCGCCGGGTTCGTCAAGGTGCTGGAGAGCGGCGAACTCGCGACCTCCGGCGGACAGCGCCTTCTCGACGAGAATGGTCGGCCGATCGTCGTGCCCACGGACAGCGCCGCCGCCCTCACCATCACCGCCGACGGCTCGGTCATGGCGGGCGAGGAGGCCGTGGGGCGGCTCGCAGTCACCAGCTTCACGGACGAGAACTTGCTGGAGGCGCGGGGCGACGGAGTCCTGACCGGCACCGGCGGCCGGATGATGACCGCCGCCCAGACCCGCCTGCGTTCGGGCGGCGTGGAAGCATCGAACGTCGAACCGATTTCCGAGACCACCCACATGGTCGAGATTTTGCGCTCCTACCAGACCAGCCAGCGCCTTTCCGCCGACCTCGCAGACATGCGCCGCCGCGCCATCGACCGCCTCGGCAAGATCGGCTGAGCCTGCCCCGCCCTTTCCCGCCACAGGAGTTTCCATGCGTTCGCTCTCCATCGCCTCCACCGGGATGCTGGCACAGCAGACCAACGTCGACGTCATTTCGAACAACATCGCCAACATGAACACCACCGGCTTCAAGCGGCAGCGGGCGGAGTTCCAGGACCTGCTCTACCAGCAGGTCGAGCGACCCGGCGCGGCGACCAGTGCCGATGGCACCAAGGTGCCTTCGGGCATCCAGATCGGCGCGGGCGTGCGGACCGGCGGGGTCTACCGCATCACCGATCAGGGTGCGCTGACCAGCACCGGCAATGCCTACGACCTGGCCATCGACGGGCCGGGCTACTTCCAGGTCATGCTGCCCTCGGGCGATATCGGCTATACGCGCGCGGGCTCGTTCCAGCTTTCCGACCAGGGCGAACTCGTCACCTCGGACGGCTACCGCGTGCAACCGGACATCACCGTCCCGCAAGGCGCGCTAAGCGTCACCGTATCCAAGACCGGTGAGGTCCAGGTGAAGCTCGCAGGCCAGGCCGAGATGCAGACCGTCGGCCAACTGGAACTGGCGACCTTCATCAACGAGGCGGGTCTGGAGGCGATCGGCGCCAACCTCTTGCTCGAGACCGGCTCGTCGGGCCAGCCCACCATCTCCACGCCCGGCCAGCCTGCCTTCGGCACGCTCAGCCAGGGTTTCATCGAGGCGTCGAACGTCAATCCGGTGTCCGAGATCACCTCGCTCATCACCGCGCAGCGCGCCTACGAGATGAACAGCCGGGTACTCAAGACCGCCGACGAGATGCTGCAGACATCGACGCAGACCGTCTGATGGCGATGTTCGCCGCCCTGCTCCTTGCCGCCGCGGTCGCAGGCGCGCAAGGCCCTGCGACCGCGCCCGTCCCCGTTCTGGCGCGCACGGTTGAGCGCGGCGAGGTCCTGTCTCCAACCGATTTCGAAACGGCGCGCGTCCTTCCTGCCACCGCCCGGAACGCCCTGAGCCCGGCGGATGCGGCAGGCCGGGAAGCCGTGAGACGGCTCAACGCGGGCGCCCCGGTGCGGGCGGGTGACGTGACCTCCGCACGCGTCGTGCGGCGCGGCGATTCCGTGACGATCGCCGTGGTGTCGGGCGCGATGCGCATCACCTCCGCAGGACGCGCATTGAGCGACGCCGGGCGGGGCGAGCCCGTGCGGGTCGTCAGCCTCGCCACCAACCGGACGCTGGAGGCAGTCGCCGCAGCCCCCGGCGAAGTCCGCATTTCCGCGCCATGAGGATGTCCCGCGCCATGCCCCTTCGTTACGCCACGCTCGCCTGCCTGATCGCTGCCTCGCTGCTTGCGGGCTGCGGCTCCGTCGGCCGACTTCAGAACGTGGGCAAGGCGCCGAAGCTGACCGAAGCGGGCGATCCGGTGGCGCCCCATGTCGAGCCCTCGATCGGCAACCACGCGGTCGCCGGGCGCACGACGGACGGTGGCGACCCGAAAGCCGAAGATGCCGCGCGCGGGGCCTCGCTGTTCCGCACCGGCGGCGGCGCCTTCTTCCGCGACCAGCGCGCATCGCGCGTGGGCGACATCGTGACGATCCGCATCAACATCGCCGACAGCGCCCGGGTGGACAACGCCACCACCCGTACCCGCAACGGCAGTGAGAACGCGGGGATTGCAGCGTTGCTCGGGCTCGAAAGCCAGATCGGCAAAGTGCTTCCGGGCAACCCCGATCCCGGCAATCTGGCCAGCACCAGTTCCAAGTCCAGCGCAGTGGGCGCGGGCAATACCTCACGCTCGGAGCAGATCAACATGACCGTCGCCGCCACGGTGACGGGGGTGCTGCCGAACGGCAACCTCTCGATCCGCGGCAAGCAGGAAGTGCGCGTGAACTTCGAATTGCGGGAACTGGTGGTTTCGGGCGTGATCCGCCCCGAGGATATCGCGCGGGACAATTCCATCCGCCACAGCCAGATCGCCGAGGCGCGCATCAGCTACGGCGGGCGCGGCCAACTTACCGATGCCCAGCAGGCGCGCTGGGGGCAGCAGATCTACGACGCGCTGTTCCCGTTCTGACGCCGCTCGCATCCCGCGCGAACATTATAGTTTTTCCTAGGCAACCGCCCTCTCCGCACTCCTCCTAGAATAGATCTGCACCCGTCGTTTCGGGACCGCACGCACGGCAGCGTTTCTGTCGCCGGGCCGCAGAATCGGCCTGTAACCTAGAAGGGAAATAGAAATGGCGTTTTCGGTAAACACCAATGCTGGTGCCATGGCAGCTCTCCAGAGCCTCAATGCCACCAACCGTTCGATGGAAACCACACAGAGCCGTATCACCACGGGTCTGAACGTGGCCTCCACGAAGGACGACTCGGCGAAGTACACCGTCGCCCAGACGCTCCGCGGCGACCTCGGCAAGTTGAACGCTGTCACCAGCTCGCTCAACAATGCCAAGAGCGTCACGGACGTTGCCGTCGCCGGTGCCGAACAGATCTCCGACCTCCTCAACCAGAT
>DATKFS010000293.1:0-4891 GCA_035511275.1 Novosphingobium sp. | reverse complement strand
GCCCGGCGTCTTCGCGATCGGAGACGTGCGCGCCGGCTCCACCAAGCGCGTCGCTGCTGCCGTGGGCGAGGGCGCGGCGGTGGTCGCGCAGATCCACGGCATGTTCGCCGCCAATCGGGAGAACGCGAGATGACCGGTTGTTCGCACACCATGACCATCAACCAGGTCACGCCCAGCGCCAAGGGCTGCGAGGAGTGCCTGAAGACCGGTAGCTTCTGGGTCCACCTGCGGCTCTGCCGAAGCTGCGGTCACGTCGGCTGCTGCGACGACAGCCCCAACCGTCACGCCCGAGCCCACTTCCGTGCGAGCCATCATCCGATCATCGAGGGCTACGACCCGCCGGAAGGCTGGGGCTGGTGCTACGTCGACGGCGTGGAGGTGGACCTGCCGGACCAGACCCCGCAACTGGGCCCGATCCCGCGATTCTTCTGAAGAACTCCTCCCTGTCGGCAAAGCCGATGGGGAGGGGGACGATCGCGAAGCGGTGGTGGAGGGGTAGAGACCCCTCCGTCAGCCCTGCGGGCTGCCACCTCCCCATCGCTTCGCGACAGGGAGGATTTTGGACGATTTCCTCACGGCGTCTGGCGGTCGTCCTCGGCCTTCGCCAGCACGAGCGAGAAGTCGCCCGCAGGATCGGTCCAGTGCTCCAGCTCGGCCCAGCCGGCGGCGGCGAGGAGGAGGCGCATCTCGCCGGGGCGGTACTTGTGGCAGTTCTCGGTGTGGATGGTCTCGCCGCCGTCCATGTGGAACGCCTCGCCCGCCACCTCGAAGCGGATGGCGCGGCGGGCTTCCAGGTGCATCTCGATACGGCTGGCGCTCTCGTTCCAGCGGGCGACGTGGCGGAACTCGCCCACCGGGATGGTGCCGCCCAGCTCGCGGTTGATGCGCTGGAGGAGGTTGAGGTTGAACAGCGCGGTCACCCCTTGCGCATCGTCGTAGGCGGCGACGAGGCGGGCGGGGTCCTTGACCCGGTCGATGCCGATCAGCAGGTGGGCGCCCGCTCCCAGCGTCCCGCGCATCGAGCGCAGCAGGTCGACGGCGGCGGCGGCGGTCATGTTGCCGATGGTGGAGCCGGGGAAGAAGCCCAGCATCGCCTGAGCATCGCGTTTCACCGGCAGGTTCACCGGGTTCATGAAGTTGGCTTCCACCGGCACGATCCTGAGGTGCGGGAACAACGCCGCGAGCCCCTCGCAGGCTTCGTCGAGGAATTCGCCGCAGATGTCGATCGGGACATACGTGGCGCGCGGCATGGCTTTCAGGAGGATGCGCGTCTTGATCGAGCTGCCCGATCCGAACTCCACCACCGTCGCGTCGGTGCCGATCCGACCGGCCACTTCGCCGGAATGGGCGTGGAGCAGCGCGGTTTCGGTGCGGGTGGGGTAGTATTCGGGGACCTGCGTGATCGCCTCGAAGAGCTGCGATCCGCGCATGTCGTAGAACCAGCGCGCGGGGATCGCCTTGTCGTTCTGGGCGAGGCCGCGCAGCACGTCGGCGCGGAAGGCGGGGTCGGCGGGGGCGAGCGCGTCGCGGTCGAGGATCTCGTCGCGGGTCGGCGTGAAGAGCATGTCAGAGGCTCCTTGCAAGGCGCACGCCGGTGAACTGCCAGCGCTGATGGGGATGGAAGAAGTTGCGGTAGGCGGCGCGGACATGGCCGCGCGGGGTGGCGCATGAACCGCCCTTGAGCACACATTGGCCCGACATGAACTTGCCGTTGTATTCGCCTACGGCGCCCGCGGCCGGACGGTAGCCGGGCCAGGGGCGATAGGACGAACCCGTCCACTCCCAGACGTTGCCGAACAGCGAGGCGAAGCCGTCCGCCTCGTCCTCGGGCGTGGGGGTGACAGCGCCGGGATGGTCGAGCTGGACGCCCGCCAGCGCATCGCGTCCCTGCGCGGCGGCTTCCCATTCCTGCTCGGTCGGCAGGCGGGCGCCGGCCCAGCTGGCGAAGGCGTCGGCCTCGTAGAACGAGACGTGGGTGACGGGGGCGTGGGGATCGACCGGCTGCCAGCCGGCAAGCGTGAACTGTTCCCACTCGCCGCCGTGGCCGCGCCAGTACATCGGCGCGCCGACGTCCTCGCGCCGGACCCAGTCCCAGCCGTCCGACAGCCAGAGCGCGGCGCTGGCATAGCCCCGGTCGGCGACGAACTCGATCCACTCGCCGTTGGTGACCGGCCGGTTGGCCAGCGCGTGCGGGGCGAGCCAGGCGGGGTGGCGCGGCAGTTCGTTGTCGAAGGCGAAGCCCTCGCCGTCGCTGCCGATCTCGGCGAGCCCCTCACGCCCGGCGATCCAGCGCAGCGGCAGGTCGCGGGCGAGGGGCGAGGGCGCGGCCTCGGCATAGGCGGGGCCGAGCGGATTGCGCGAGAACAGGTGCTTGAGGTCGGTCAGCAGCAGTTCCTGGTGCTGCTGCTCGTGCTGGATGCCCAGTTCCACGAGATCGCCGTGCCGCTCCATCAGCCGGGGCAGCGCGGCGACCATCGCCTCGTCCACATGGTCGCGATAGGCGAGGACCTCGGCCACGGTGGGCCGGGTCAGCAACCCGCGCTCGGGCCGGGCCATGCGGGCGCCCTCGGCCTCGTAGTAGCTGTTGAACAGGAAGGGCCAGCGCTCGTCGAACAGGCGGTAGCCGGGCACCTGGTCGCGCAGCAGGAAGGTCTCGAAGAACCACGTCGTATGCGCGAGGTGCCACTTCACCGGCGAGGCGTCGGGCATCGACTGGACGGTCATGTCCGCCTCGTTGAGGCCCTGGGCCAGATCGCGGCTGAGATTGCGGGTCTTGCGGAAGCGTTCGAGGAGCGAATCCTGCACCCATGGCGCGGCTGCAGGGTCCGGCTGGTTCCTCATGCTCACTCCTCCCGCTGCCCGTGTGGGCCCGCCCGGCCTCCGCCACTCGCGGACGCTATCGTGCATCGGCGGGCGGCTGAAGGATACGAATGTATGAGTGTGCTTAGTGCGCAGAACGCCTTGTGGTTCCGGGATCGTCGTAAAAGTACGGCGAGCCGAGTGCCGGCTTCAGGCCTTGTGCGGGACGGCAGAGCCGGGATCGCGGGCGAACAGCAGCGTCGCGCCGATCACGATCGCGCCTGCCAGCGCCAGCGGCAGGGCGAGGCCGCCGTGGAACAGCAGCAGCGCGCCCACCGCCGCGCCCGCGAAGATCGACAGTACCGCGCCGAAGCGGCGGACGAGGTTGGCGCCCGAGCGGTCGGCGGCGATGCCGGTGATGGTCAGCGTCAGCACCGTGGTCGTGAGGTCCGGCACCTTGAGCGAGCGCACCGTGGCGTTGCGCAGGCCCATCGCGAAGCCCGTCAGCGCGATCACCGAGAGCACGCCAAGCTCGGGCGCCTGCGCGGCAACGTCGATGCCCAGCGCGATCAGCGCCGCGATCCACAGCAGGGCCGCTTCCACCAGCGCCGCCCAGATCAGCCAGCGTCGCAGCGGCCGCTCGGCATGGGCGCGGGCGAGATGGCCCGCTCCCCAGGCGCCGAGCATGAAGGTCGCCAGCGCCAGCAGCGAGGGGCCGACCCTGAACCCCGGCGTTCCCGCCGCCGCGAAGCCGAGGAACACGACGTTGCCGGTCATGTTGGCGGTGAACACCTTGCCGAGCCCCAGCACGGAGGCGGCATCGACGAGGCCGGTGGTGGCCGAGAGCAACAGCAGCAGCCGGGGCAGCGAGGTCGCGGGGGAAGCGGGGGCGGGGGTCATGATGGTCTCCGATTTTGATCGTCGTCCCCGCATTCGCGGGGGCGACGGGGGGCTCACACCGCCCAGCAGCCGCAGCCGAGCGCGCCCCAGAAGGTCTGCACATCGGCGGCGGGGACATCGGCACCCAGCGCGGCCGCGTGGTCATGGCCGTGGACGCCGCAGGAACTGGCGCAGCCGCAGGCCGAGGCCAGCTTCTGCTTCGCCTCGGGCGTCTGGTAGTAGCCGCCGAACGTGGCGACCGGCGACCAGTCGGGCATCGGGCGCGGCAGTTCGGGGGCGAGCGGGCGGAAGTCGCCGTCGCCATGGACGACCTTGCCGCCGAGCATCGTCAGGATCGAGCGGATGTGGACGATCTCGTGCTCGGGCACCGCGAAGTAGTCGTCCGAGAGCAGCGCGAGGTCGGCGAGCTGGCCCGCCTTGATCTGGCCCTTCTTGCCCACCTCGCTGGAGAACCAGGTGTTCTCGTGCGTCCACATGCGCAGAGCCTTCTCGCGGCTGACGCGGTTGGCATTGGGGTAGAGCCTGAGGCCCCCCACGGTGCGCCCGCTCACCAGCCACGAGAGCGAGACCCACGGGTTGTAGCTGGCGACGCGGGTGGCGTCGGTGCCGCCGCCGACCGGGATTCCGGCCGCGAGCATCTTGGCGATCGGCGGCGTGCGCTCGGCCGCTTTCGCGCCGTAGCGCTCGACGAAGTCCTCGCCCTGGTAGGCCATGCGGTGCTGCACCGCGATGCCGCCGCCGAGCGCGGCGATGCGGTCGATGTTGCGGTCCGAGATGGTCTCGGCATGGTCGAAGAACCAGTTGATGCCCTGGAGCGGAATGTCGCGGTTCACCTTCTCGTAGACGTCGAGCGCGCGGCCGATCGTCTCGTCGTAAGTGGCGTGGAGGCGCCAGGGCCAGCGGTGCTCGGCGAGCAGGCGGACGACGGGTTCGAGGTCGCCTTCCATGCTCGGCGCCATGTCGGGGCGGGGCTGGCGGAAGTCCTCGAAGTCGGCGGCGGAATAGACCAGCATCTCGCCCGCGCCGTTGTGGCGGTAGGTGTCGTCGCCCTGCCCCGGCGTGACCTGCGAGACCCAGCCCGAGAAGTCGGCCAGCTCCTCCTTCGGCTTCTGCGTGAACAGGTTGTAGCTGATGC
This sequence comes from Novosphingobium sp., assembly GCA_035511275.1. Taxonomy (GTDB): domain Bacteria; phylum Pseudomonadota; class Alphaproteobacteria; order Sphingomonadales; family Sphingomonadaceae; genus Novosphingobium. The sequence goes on along the minus strand of DATKFS010000293.1, from coordinate 57 downwards.
GCACGGTGAGCTGGTCGTCGGCGTGGAGCTTCTCGATGATTTCGTAGTCGTCGGGAT
>DATKFS010000292.1:0-2048 GCA_035511275.1 Novosphingobium sp. | reverse complement strand
TATATTCCGCAGGCCTGGGGCATGGAGTACTGGGACCGCCGCGTGACCAGCAACGGCACCTCCAACGACGAGGCGCGCCATACCTCGCGCTTCCTGGCGGCGTGCGAGGCGGTCAAGGACAAGGGCATCCGCGTCTGGGTCATCGCCTTTACGTCCGGCCTCAGCGACGACCTGAAGACCTGCGCCTCGGACGACAGCTCCTACCCCGCGACGAACGCCTCCGAACTCAACACCGCGTTCCAGGAAATCGCGAAGCAGGTGGGCGAATTGCGGGTCGTGCAGTGACGCTGGCCCCGCGTCTCCCGCGCCGGGGCGGGTCGCTGCGGCGCTGCCTGCGCGATCGGCGCGGCGCGACCGTGGTCGAGTTCGCGGTCGCTGCGCCCGTGCTGATAACGCTGCTGCTCGGTATCTACGACATGGGCCACTGGGCCTACCTGACCGCCGTGCTGCGCGGCGCGGTGAACCAGGCGGCGCGCAGCGATACGCTGGAGACGGCGGACACGTCGAAGGCCGACGCCTATGTCTCGAGCATCGTGCGCGGCGTCGCGCCCGGCGCCACGGTGGTTTCCAAGCGCGTCAGCTACTACGACTTCGCCGACATCAAGCGCGCGGAATCGTGGAACGACAAGAACGGCAACGGAACCTGCGACAATTCCGAAAGCTACACCGACGAGAACAAGAACGGCCGCTGGGACGCCGATGTCGGCACCAGCGACAATGGCGGCGCCAACGACGTCGTCCTCTACACGGTAACGGTGACCTACACCCCGGTGTTCTTCATCCCGTTCGGAACGAGCAAGAACACCGCGCGCACCATCAGCGCCAGCGTGGTGAAGAAGAACCAGCCCTACGCGCTCCAGGAGAAGTACGGCTCCGCGGCGGGGACCTGCTCGTGACCGGCAGGTTGATCCCGCTCGCCCGGCGCCTGCGCACCGACGAACGCGCGGTATCGTTCATGGAATTCGCGCTGATCCTGCCGATCCTGATCACGCTGGGCTTCTACGGTGCCGAACTCGCCTACATGGCGACGGTGAACATGCAGCTGGGCCAGCTTGCTTCCTCGGTGGCGGACAATGCCTCGCGCCTCGGCCAGACCGACAACAGCGCGGTGACGCCTACCGTCAGCGAGACGATGGTGGACTCCGTCATGACGGGGGCGCTGGTGGAAGGTGCGGGGATCAAGTTCGAATCCAGCGGCCGCGTGATCCTCTCCAGCCTCGAGCTGGATTCCGCGACCGGGCGCCAGTACATCCACTGGCAGCGGTGCCGGGGCAGCCTCAAGACGCCGTCGAAGTATGGCGGCACGGGCGCCGGCCTGACCGGCACCAAGCTCAACGGCATGGGCAATCCGGCGATCACTGCGAATGCCAATTCCGCCGTGATGTTCGTCGAGGTCTACTACACCTACCAGCCGCTGTTCGGCACGATGTTCGTCGGCACGCCGAGCTTCCGCCGCGAAGCCGCCTTCATCATCCGCGACGACCGCAACCTGACTCCCGGCGTGACCGGCGGCAACGGCAAGTCGCTCTGCACCTGATACCACCGCGCACTCCCTGCCGTCCGTGACGGAGGGGATGCGCGGGGGCGTCTGCTGCTAGCGCACAGGTTCCAGCCGCATCGCCGTGCCGCCGCCGGGAGCGAGCCAGACGTCGATCGTGTCGCCCTTGCGCACGGTGCGGGTTTCGTAGGCGATCCGGTGCCGTGCCTCGGTGAGATAGGTGGCGCCTTCGCCGTCCTTCCAGATGCTCGCCTTGTAGCGCTTGCCGGGTTCGAGGAAATCGAGCGGCAGCGACACCGTGCGCGCGGTCGCGTCGTTCACGCCGCCGACGAACCAGCGGGGCGAGTTGCGGTCCTTCCGGGCAAGGATCGCATAGTCGCCCACTTCGCCGGCAATCAGGTGGCTCTGCGCCCAGTCGGTGGGGACGGACTGTATGAAGTCCATCTCGCGCGGGTACTTGTCGAGCTGCTCGATGAAGTCCGCCGCCATCTGGATCGGGGAGTAGATCGCGAGATAGAGCCCCAGCTGCTTGGCGAGCGTCGAGGCCAGC
>DATKFS010000291.1:0-8701 GCA_035511275.1 Novosphingobium sp. | reverse complement strand
GCACACCGCCGTGCAGGCCGTGCGCGATGGCGACCGCGATGCCGCCGCCGCCAGCCGCTGGGGCGGCCACGTCGCGCCGCAGAGCTTCGCGATCGCCACCGACGACGGCCACGGCGCCGCGCCTGCATGCGTCGGCCGCCTCGCCGATTCGCACCTCCTGTTCGGCGGCGACGAGTGGTGGTTCTACGGCCCGCGCATCAAGCCGGGCGACGTGGTGACCAACACCCGCGTCCCCTTCGACTATACGCTCAAGCAGACCGGTTTCGGCCCGACCGTGTTCCAGCGCGGCGACAACAACTACGCCAACCAGGACGGCGAGGCGATCGCGCGCCAGCGCTCCACCTCGATCCGCTACCGCGCCTCGGCCGGCGGCGACAACGTCAAGACCGACGATTTCGACGAGCCCGAATGGACCGACGCCGAGATCGAGGACGTCGAGGCGCGCCGGTTCGCCTGGGTGCAGATGCTCCACGACCTCGGCCACAAGGAGCGCTGGTGGGATGACGTGACGGTGGGCGACCAGTTGCCGGAGCGCGTCTTCGGCCCCCACTCAATCGCCAGCTTCGCGACCGAGTGGCGCGCCTTCATCGTCAACACCTGGGGCACGATGGACCTGCGCACGCAGGACCTCGAGGCGATGGGCTTCACCAAGGAGATGGCGGGCTACGAGAACGATCCCGCCATGCAGAAGGTCAACCCCTTCCTCACCGACGGCGCGTACTACGGCCCCTCGCGCGGGCACCTGTTCCCGAAGTTCGCGCGCCGCATCGGGATGCCGCGCGGCTACGGCTACGGCGCCTCGATGGGCTCGTGGGTGACGGACTTCCTCTCGGGCTGGGCGGGCGAGCACGGCATGGTCGTCCACTCGGTCGCCAACTATCGCGGCCCCGCGCTGACCGGCGACGTGACCATCCAGACCGCCGAAGTGGTCGACAAGTCGGTGGACGAGGAGGGCCGCCACCTCGTCCACGTCAAGCACCTGATGAAGAACCAGAAGGGCACCACCATGTGCACCGGCACCGCCGAGATCGCACTGCCGAAGAAAGCCTGACCGCCGTCGTCCCCGCGCAAGCGGGGACCGCTGGCGGTGCCTCGAGGAGCGCCAGCGGCCCCGGATCAGGTCCGGGACGACGTTATCACGCCAACAGCGCCCCGCCCTGCGATACCGTCTCCACCCGGCCGGCGATCCACACCTCGCCGTCCGCCCCTTGCGAGCAGTGGACGAGCCCGTCGGCGCCGACCTTGCGGCCTTGCGCGGCGACGTAGCTGCCCTGCACCTGGCCGCTGGCGAAGAGATACTGCGCGATCGCGGCGTTGAGGCTGCCGGTCACCGGGTCCTCGGCAAGGCGGCCCGATGCGTCGGCGAAGAAAGCGCGCACCTCGAACTGCGCGGGCGCGCCCGGCGCGCAGGGGCCGAGCAGCGCGACGTCGGTGCCCAGCGGCGCGCGGGGCGCGGGCTCCGCCGCCAGCACCGCTTCCGCCGAGGCGAGGTGCAGCAGCTTCCACCCCGGCCCGTTGGCGGCATGGACGGCGGCGACGACCTCGCTCGCATCCGCACCCGTCAGCCGCAGCGTCCCGGCACGGTCGTCCGCGTCGAGCGGTCCCGAGCGGATCAGCGGCGGCGCGCGGAAGGCGAGGCGCTCGCCATCGTCGCGCACTTCGACGAGGCCGATGCCGCATTCCTGCACCACCCGCCCCGGCGCGCGCGGGACACCCCCGGCGGCGAGCCAGGCATGGGCCGTGCCGAGCGTCGGATGCCCGGCGAACGGCAGTTCGCCCGCGGGATAGAAGATGCGCACGCGATAGTCGGCGGCGGGATCGGTGGGCGGCAGCAGGAACGTCGTCTCCGAGAATCCCAGCCACCGCGTCAGCCGCAGCATCGCCGCATCGTCCAGTCCCTCGCCCCCGCGCACCACGGCAAGCGGATTGCCGCTGAGCGGGCCGGAGCCGAACACGTCCACCAAATCGAGCAACATCACGTAGTTCTCCGCATCCAATCAGGCGCTTGCGCGTTCCATCGAGGCAAACGCCGCGCCCATGGTTCGGACTTAATCACCGCAGGAGCAAGACCGATGAAGAAAACCCTGCTGGCGCTCGCCGCCTTCGCCGCCACCGCCGCCGCCCTTCCGGTGGCCCCCGCCTTCGCCGACCAGTCGTGGTCCGGCCGCGACGATCGCCGCGACCGCAGGGACGACCGGCGCGATTACCGGGACGATCGCCGCGACGACAGGCGCGACTATCGCGGCAGCGACCGCCGGGGCTACCAGCGCAGCGGCATCTACGATTCGCGCGGCCGCTATGCCCAGCCCCGCCGCATCGACCGCAATTCGCGCGTCTGGCGCGGCAACGACGGCCGCTACTACTGCAAGCGCGACAACGGCACGACCGGCCTCATCATCGGCGCGGGCGTGGGCGCGCTGGCGGGCAACCAGATCGCCGGCAGCCGCGACAAGACCATCGGCACCATCCTCGGCGGCGTGCTGGGCGGCGTTGCCGGGCGCGAGATCGACAAGGGCGACATGAAGTGCCGGTGAGGTAGGTCCAAAATCCTCCCTGTTGCCGCAGGCAATGGGGAGGTGGCAGCCCGCAGGGCTGACGGAGGGGGTTTTGTTACCCCTCCACCCCCTAACTGCGCGGGCGGCCCGTCCTTACAGGCTCCGCCGACAGGGAGGATCAGGCGCCGCTACCGGCTCAGCAGGTCCACGAACATCGCTTCCACCCGTGCCTTGTCCACGCGGTAGACGACGTCCACGTCCTGCTCGCCCAGCCCCGGCCCCTTGCCGGGAGGCCAGGTCAGCAGCGCGCCGTAGTTGGCGCCAGGCATGAGGTCCACGTCCATCGCCATGCGGCCCTTGCGCGTCACGATCGCCGGGTCCAGCCAGGCCGCGGCCTGCACTTCGTCCCATAGCGGAAAGCCCGCCTGCGCGGTCTTGGCGAGGTAGCGCGCGGACGGACTGCCGCTTGCCGCCGCCCTGTCGATCAGGCCCTGCGTGCCGAAGATCCCTTCGTTCGCATCGCCGGTCACCAGCACCAGCCGCTTCCACTTGGTGGTGAACACGATATGCGCCGCTTCCGGATCGAAGAAGTGGTTGAACGACATGCGCGGGCTATAGGCGGTCTGCATCGCGAACTCGTCATGGTCGCCATCGACGTCGCTGGCGATGAAGTTCCCGCCCTCGGTGACCAGTTCCCCAAGCCGCCCGGCGAACCCCGGATCGAGCCGCTGCGCCAACGCGAGGTTGGTGAGCGGCCCCATGGCGACGACGCTGACCTGCCCCGGATACTTGCGCGTCATCTCAAGCAGGAACTCCGCCGCCGAACCGGCGCGCGGCTTCGCCCTGGGCGTTCCTTCGGGCAGCGGCGGCACGTCGAACGGCTCGTGCGGTTCGCGCCGCTTCATGGTGTTGTAGGCGGGCCAACTGTCCATCCACGCCCCCTTGTAGGGCATCGGCCCGTAGAGCGCCTCGCGCCGCCGGGTGCTCTCGCGCGTGTTGACGAGCGGGAACACGGCGCCTTCGACCACCGGCACGTCGGTGCGGCCGACGAGTTCGAGCATCCGCAGCGTCGCCGCCGTTTCCTCGGGCGCCCAGCCGTCCCCGCTGACGGTGGTGATGCCCAGCACCTCCACCGAAGGGTCCTGCAGCAGCATGAGGATGGGCTGGAGGCCGGGGCCTTCGAACGCGTCCTGGTCGACGATGACCTTGCGCCGTTCCGGGGCGGCCTGCACGGTGACGGGAAGCGCCAGCGCGGCGGCGAGCAGGGTGGCGAGGACGAGGCGGGCGGCGCGGACAGGCGGCAAGGGCAGTTCTCCGTATGACCCCCTCTGCTCTATCGGCCGGCCGCGGCCACGGCCAACGCTATAGTTCGCCGGGCGCGTTGCCGAAATTGGAGCGGACGCGCCGACCGCCCGCATCGCAAGGCAAGCGCCGGAAAAGACGGCGGGAAATATGTCTGCCGGCAACATGATCCCACCGCTCGTCGCGCCTGTCGCGCGTCTTGCCGGAGATTTGTGGTCACAACAGACCGTTCATCTGACGTTGTGGATCAATGAACGAAGAGTGGCGTTACCAGATCAAACCACGCAGCCAAGGGCAGACATTATCATGCGTAAGACCATTCTCGCCGCCACCATGCTGGCGCTCACCGTTCCGGCGATGACCGCCGTCACCGTTCCCGCCGAAGCGCGCGACAACCGCAAGTATCACCGCACCAGCGACGGCGTGCGCTACTGGCGCGGCAACGACGGTCGCTACCGTTGCAAGAAGTCGAACGGCACCACCGGCCTGCTGGTCGGCGGCGTTGCCGGCGCCCTTGCCGGCCGCGCCATCGACACGCGCGGCGACCGCACCGTCGGCACCCTGCTCGGCGCGGCCGGCGGCGCGGTGCTCGGCCGCGAGATCGATCGCGGCGGCTCGAAGTCGCGCTGCCGCTGATTGCGGCCTACCCCTTCCCTGAGCGAGAAGCGCGTCGTCCCTGCGGGCGGCGCGCTTTTTCCTTGGGGCGCGTTGCACAGGCCCGTCGCCGGCACGCCAAGGCGATCCGCGCGGTGACATGGCCCCAGCCCCTTTCCTACGCGGGCCGGCTATGCTCCAATGGAAAACATGCTCCGCTCACCCGTTTCTCAGTCACTTACCCCGCGCCCGGCCGGGCATCCGGCGGCCTTCCCGGGCCTCCGCGCCGTTCTCCCTGGACTGTGTAAACCGTGTAAACCTCGCCGCTTCGTGACGGTCTGCGGGGCCCGTCGATGAGCGAATCGCAAGGCCGTCCCGCGATGCTGGTCACCGGCGGCGCCAAGCGGATCGGCGCCGCGATCGCACGCGCTTTCGGGGAGGCCGGCTGGCATGTCGTCATCCACTACGGCCGCTCGCGCGCGCAGGCGGAGGACCTCGCCGCGCAGCTACCCTCCGCCGAGATCGTCTCCGCCGACCTCGACGACTGGGACGAGGGCCCGGCGATGGTCGAGGCGCTGGCCCGGCGGCTGGGCGACTGGCGGGTGCTGGTGAACTGCGCGGGCGTGTTCGACATCGACGGCGCGGACAGGCTCGATCCCGAGGTGTTCACCCCGGCGATGCGGGTCAACGCCGCCACTCCGGCGCGGCTGGGGCAGGCGTTCCTCGCCCATGCCCGCTCCACGGTGGGGCGGCGGCTGGTCCACGTCACCGACCAGAAGCTGCTCAACCCCAACCCGGACTTCTTCTCCTACACGATGAGCAAGCACGCGCTGGCCGCCACCATCCCGATGCTGTCGATGGCGCGGACGGATGCGCGCGACCGGGTCTACGGCATCGCGCCGGGCGCCATCCTCGCCAGCCACGACCAGACGGAGGCGGAGGCGGAAGTCTCGCACCGGATGAACCTGCTCCGGCGCCGCGCCACCGCGCAGGACGTCGCCGGGGCGGCGCTGTTTTTGGCGGGTGGCTGGCTGGCCAGCGGGGAGACGCTCTACGTCGATTCGGGGCAGCATCTCACCGCCCAGCCGCGCGATGTGCTTTTCCTCGCGCGGCAGTGAATGCGGTCGACGCAACGGGGGCAGGGCTTTGTGCATTTTGCAACACAAACCCTCTTGCGGCGACGGGAAGACCCCCGCAAAAACCCCCAATGGCAATCCTTGATCGCTTCCTCGAACGCGGTGTCCGTCACGGCGTCCTCGAAGTCCTCCGCCCCGATGGCAGCCTTCGCCGGTTCGGCACCCCCAAGGAGGGATTCCCCCAAGTCCGCATCCGCTTCACCGACGGCGCCGGCGAACGCCGCATCCTGCGCGACCCGCGGCTTGGCGCTGCGGAAGCCTTCATGGACGGCCAGCTGGTCGTCGAGGAAGGCGACATCATGGGGCTGGTCGAACTCCTGCGCGCCAACAAGCCGTGGGACCGGGGCGGCACTTTCGACGAGGTCTCCGCGCTCAAGAAAGTCGGCGGCAAGCTCGTCACCCTGATCGACGGCGTGAACCGCGCGACCAGCGCCAAGGCCAACATCGCCCATCACTACGACGTCGGCAACGACCTCTACCGCCTGTTCCTCGATGCCGAGCACATGCAGTATTCCTGCGCCTACTGGCCCGAACCCGGCATGACCCTGGAGCAGGCGCAGACCGCCAAGCTCGCCCACATCGCCGCCAAACTGGCGCTGGAGCCCGGCCAGAAGGTGCTCGACATCGGCTGCGGCTGGGGCGGCATGGCGATCTACCTGGCGAAGAACTTCGACATCTCGGTCAAGGGCATCACGCTGAGCGAGGAGCAGCTCGCCCTCGCCCGCGACCGCGCGACCGAGGCCGGAGTGGCCGGCCGCATCGACTTCGAGCTGATCGACTACCGCGACCTCGCCGCGCGGAGCGACACGTTCGACCGCATCGTCTCGGTCGGCATGTTCGAGCACGTCGGACAGGCCCAGTTCGGCCGCTTCTTCCGCGACTGCGCGAACCTGCTCACCGACGACGGGGTAATGCTGCTCCACACCATCGGCCGCATGGGCGGGCCCGGCTCGACCGACGCCTTCACCCGCAAGTACATCTTCCCGGGCGGCTATATCCCGGCGCTGAGCGAGACGCTGGTGGCGAGCGAAAAGGTCCGCCTCATCGCCACCGACATCGAGACGCTGCGCCTCCATTACGCCCTCACCCTGCGCGAATGGTACAAGCGCTGCGTCGCCAACCGGGACGCGATCGTCGCCCTCATGGACGAGCGCTTCTACCGCATGTGGATCTTCTACCTCGCCGGCGCCACCGCCGCCTTCGAGAGCGGGGGCATGTGCAACTACCAGATCCAGTACACCCGCTCCCGCCATGCCCTGCCCCTCACCCGCGACTACATTGCCGAGGGCGAGAAGGCGCTTCTGGCCGGCTAGAATCCTCCCCGTTCCGCAGGAATGGAGAGGGGGACCACCAGCAAAGCTGGTGGTGGAGGGATAGTCAGCCCCTCCGTCGCCGACGGCTTCGGCGCCACCTCCCCATCGACTGCATCGACAGGGAGGACCTGGCGACCATTGCGAACCGCACCTCCCCCTGCTAACCGCGCGCCGGTATATCCACCGCCCAATCCCGCGGAGCCGTTGCCCATGTCCGACAGCATCAAGAAGGTCGTCCTCGCCTACTCCGGCGGCCTCGACACCAGCGTCATCCTCAAGTGGCTGCAGGTCACCTACAACTGCGAGGTGGTGACCTTCACCGCCGACCTCGGCCAGGGCGAGGAGCTCGAGCCCGCGCGTGCCAAGGCCAAGCTGATGGGCCTGCCGGACGAGAACATCTACATCGACGACCTGCGCGAGGAATTCGTGCGCGACTTCGTCTTCCCGATGATGCGCGCCAATGCCCGCTATGAGGGCGACTACCTGCTGGGCACCTCGATCGCCCGCCCGCTCATCTCCAAGCGCCTGATCGAGATCGCCCACGAGACCGGCGCCGACGCCGTCGCCCACGGCGCCACCGGCAAGGGCAACGACCAGGTCCGCTTCGAGCTGTCCGCCTACGCGCTCGACCCGAACATCAAGGTCATCGCCCCCTGGCGCGAGTGGGACCTGACCAGCCGCACCGCCCTGATCGCCTGGGCCGAGCAGCACCAGATCCCGGTCCCCAAGGACAAGCGCGGCGAGAGCCCGTTCTCGACCGACGCGAACCTCCTGCACACCTCGTCCGAAGGCAAGGTTCTGGAAGATCCGTGGGAAGAGACCCCCGACTACGTCTACTCGCGCACCGTCAACCCGGAAGACGCGCCGAACGAGCCGGAATACATCACCATCGACTTCGAGCGGGGTGACGGCGTCGCCCTCAACGGCGTGGCCATGTCGCCCGCCACCCTGCTCACCCAGCTCAACGAGCTGGGCCGCAAGCACGGCATCGGCCGCCTCGACCTCGTCGAGAACCGCTTCGTCGGCATGAAGTCGCGCGGCATGTACGAGACGCCGGGCGGCGAGATCTACGCCCGCGCCCACCGCGGTATCGAGCAGATCACGCTCGACCGCGGCGCCGCGCACCTCAAGGACGAGCTGATGCCGAAGTATGCGGAGCTCATCTATAACGGCTTCTGGTTCGCCCCCGAGCGCGAGATGCTGCAGGCCGCGATCGACCACTCGCAGGCCCGCGTCAACGGCACCGTCCGCCTCAAGCTCTACAAGGGCATGGCCTCGGTCGTCGGCCGAAAGAGCCCCGATTCGCTCTACTCCGAACGCCACGTCACTTTCGAGGACGACGCCGGCGCCTACGACCAGAAGGACGCCGCGGGCTTCATCAAGCTCAACGCGCTTCGCCTCCGCCTGCTGGCGCAGCAGGGCAAGTAAACCTTGCTGGCGGCTTAACCGCATCGGGCGGCCCGTTGCCAGAGCGCGACGGGCCGCTTTTGCATGGGTGGCGCACCGGGAACCCGGCCGCTAGGACTCCCGCCATCGTCAACGACGAAGCGGGGTCTTGCTTGAGCATCCATCGAACCGGCCGACTGGCAGCGCTTGGCGCAGCCGCCCTCCTGACCCTCGCAGGTCCGGCGGAGGCCGATTCCGGGATTCTCGCCGTCAACGCCGCAGTGGCGCCCGAAGTTCCCGCCTCGTTGCTGCCCGCGCCCCAGGCCGCGCCTTCGCTCGACCTCGAGCCGATCGCCGGCGGCATGGCCAGCTACTACGGCCGTCACCTCAAGGGCGCCCGCACCGCCAGCGGCGAGCGTTTCGACCCCGACGCGCTGACCTGCGCGCACCGCACCCTGCCCTTCGGCACCCAGCT
>DATKFS010000290.1:0-5168 GCA_035511275.1 Novosphingobium sp. | reverse complement strand
GGCACCCCGGACCTGGAGGAACTGCGAGACTATGGCGTCGGCGCGCAGATCCTCGCCGAGCTTGGCGTCCACGACATGGTGCTGCTGACCAACACGCACCATTCCCTTGTCGCGCTGGAAGGCTATGGGCTCAATATCGTCGGCGAGCGTCCCATCGTCGATACTATCGAAGGATCGAACTGACATGGCCCGTTTCCTCATCGTCGAGGCCCGCTTCTACGAACAGCTCAACGACATGCTGATCGCCGGCGCCAAGGCCGCGCTCAAGGCGGCCGGGCACAAGGCCGAGGTCATCACCGTGCCGGGCGCACTGGAGATTCCCGCCGCGATCTCGCTCGCCGATGCGACCGGCGATTATGACGGTTACGTCGCGATCGGCGTGGTCATCCGGGGCGAGACTTACCATTTCGAGATCGTCGCGGGCGAGAGTGCACGTGGGATCATGGCGCTTACCATGGACGGCATTGCCATCGGCAACGGCATCCTTACCGTGGAGAACGAGGCGCAGGCACTCGTGCGTGCCGACGCCGCTCAGAAGGACAAGGGCGGGGAAGCCGCGAAGGCCGCGATCGCCCTTTACCAACTGAAGGAAAAATTCGCCTGAGGAGCGCTTGATGGCTGAAACGGACCTGGTCGATCACCCCGCGATCGGTGGCATACCTCTCGTACTGGGCGGCAATGTCTTCGGATGGACGATCGACCGGGACCGCAGCTTCGCCGTACTCGACGCCTTCCACGAGGCGGGCGGCCGGATGATCGACACCGCCGAGGGCTATTCGGACTGGGTGCCGGGCAACAAGGGCGGCGAATCCGAGGCGATCATCGGCGAATGGATGGAAAGCCGCGGCGTTCGCGCCGAGATGCGGATCGCCACCAAGACCGGCCAGAGCGGCGCCCCGGGCGCCCTGCGGCCCGAGGTGGTCGCCCCTGCCCTCCAGGGGTCGCTCGATCGGCTGCGTACCGACTACGTTGACCTCTACTACGCCCACCGCGACGATCCGACCACGCCGCTCGATGAAGTGGCCGACGCCTATGGAGCCGCATTCCGCGCGGGCCGGGCGCGGGAACTGGGCGCTTCCAACTACACGGCCGAGCGCCTTGCCGCCGTGCTCGACGTGGCCGCGCGCGCGGGGCATCGGCCCTTCACCGTCCTGCAGCCCCGCTACAACCTCGTCTCACGCGATACCTTCGAGGGCCCGCTGCAAGACCTGTGCGCGGCGCGCGGCATCTCCGCGCTTCCCTACTACGGCCTCGCCTCGGGCTTCCTGTCCGGCAAGTACGATTCGCCGGACGACTGGGCAGGCTCCACCCGCGCTCGGGGACTGGACCAGGCTGCGGCGAACGCGGGATGGACCGTCCTCGCCTCGGTGCGCGAAGTGGCGCGCCGACTGGACACGACACCGGCGCGCGTGGCCCTGGCGTGGCTCAACACCCGCCCCGGCGTCGTCGCCCCTATCGCCAGCGCGACGAGCCTGGAGCAGGTCGCCGACCTCGCGGCGAGCGCAAGCCTCAAGCTCGGTGCCGAGTCCCTTGCAATCCTCAACGGTTAGCAATAAGTATTCTTACTTATACGCTAGCCTATTTATGAACGAATTTACGCAATTCGTTCACCGTTCCGAAATTGGGATCGCGGTAACACACTGCGGCATAGTGCCCTCAACTGGGACATGGGCGAATCCGTGGTTTTCAATTGTCCACCTTCGTGTAGGCGCCGTGCAGGCATTTCCGATTTTGATCTGAAATGGAGATGTCTCTTACGATAAACCAACACCATACAACGTGGTGGGGTCGCTAGTCATGGGTCGGGAAATCCGGACCCGGGAGGGGAGCACATCCTCGACCGATGGAGAACACTTGGGTGAACACTTACGGAATTGCGGAAACGCTGGCGATCGACCTTCAAGCGCGCCTCGCGGACATGGAAGCGATCGGGGCGCTCGTCGCCGCAGCACATCTCGAGGCCTCCATCGAAGCCCTCCGCAGGCAGTTCGGCCTCCCGCGCGAAGCATCCGAAACGGATTAGGCTACGGAAGACGCCAATGGGGACGACTGCCTATGTTGTATCCGTGGCGGACGAAGCGAACACGCGAAGGCATTCGGAAGTGATCTTCCGATATTCGCGGCTTTTCTCGCAACATTGGGGATAATGTTCGCGTGATCGACTTCCACGGTGGAATCCGCGCGACTTGGGACGGGTGACCCTATTCGATGGAGAACACGGACCAGTTGATGCGCAATCGTGCCAAGGCCATTCGCCTGATCGGCATAGCCAACGAAATTCTGGCCATGGCGCGGGAACTGGAAATCGGCGAAAGTCCGTCCGCGGTGCTGGACTCGCTGGCCGGTAGCCCGGTCGGCGAAGGCGGCAAGGTGGCGGCGGGGCAGGACCACCCGATCTGGGTGGAACTGGCGCGCCAGAAATATGACGACCGGCGGCGGCGCAACAAGATCTTCCGGTCCGAAGACCTGTTCGGCGAACCGGCGTGGGACATCCTGCTGGACCTGTTCATCGCCACCAAGGAACGCCGCCGCGTCTCGGTGACAAGCGCCTGCATAGGCTCCGCCGTTCCATCCACCACGGCGCTCAGATGGATCGCCATCCTGGGGAAGCAGGGCCTGCTGGTGCGCGAAGCCGATCCCGGCGATGCGCGGCGGGTCTACGTGAAACTGAGCGCGCGGGGCTATGCCGCCATGCTCGAATACTTCGCCTCCGCATCCCGCTCGATCGTGCGGCTCGACGATTCCGCCAAGGAGATCGCCCCGCCGCGCTGACCGGCTACGGTGGGCCGGCACCCTCTTCGCCCCATGGGAGGACGGACTGCCGGAATGGATGCGGGGGTGAGCGGGTGACCGGCGCCGTTCCCCGACACCGGTCACCCGCGACACGTCAGTGGACCGCGATCAGGCGCCGAGGCGGCCGAACGCGCTCAGGCCGGCGTAGCGCGCGGCCTTGCCCAGCTCTTCCTCGATCCGGATGAGCTGGTTGTACTTGGCAAGCCGGTCCGACCGGGCAAGCGAGCCGGTCTTGATCTGGCCGCAGTTGGTGGCCACCGCGAGATCGGCGATGGTCGCATCCTCGGTCTCGCCCGACCGGTGCGACATGACGGCGGTGTACCCCGCGCGGTTGGCGATCGAGACCGCTTCGAGCGTCTCGGTCAGCGTGCCGATCTGGTTGACCTTAACCAGCAGCGAGTTGGCGAGACCCTTCTCGATGCCCATGGTCAGGCGCTTGGGGTTGGTGACGAACAGGTCGTCGCCCACCAGTTGCACCTTGTGGCCAACTTTGTCGGTCAGCGCCTTCCAGCCCTCGAAGTCGTCCTCGCTCATGCCGTCCTCGATCGAGATGATCGGGTAGGCTTCGGTGAGGTCGGCGAGGTAGTCCGCGAAGGCGACGGGCGACAGGCTCAGGCCCTCGCCGCTGATCTCGTACTTGCCGTCCTTGAAGAACTCGGTCGAGGCGCAGTCGAGCGCGAGCTTGATGTCGGTGCCCGGCTTGAACCCGGCCTTCTCGATCGAGGCCATGATGAAGTCCAGCGCATCGCGGGTGCTGGCAAGGTTCGGCGCGAAGCCGCCCTCGTCGCCCACCGCCGTCGCCAGGCCTTTCTCGTGGAGGCCCTTCTTCAGCGTGTGGAAGATTTCCGCGCCCCAGCGCGCAGCCTCGGCCAGCGACGATGCGCCGACCGGCATGACCATGAATTCCTGGAAGTCGATCGGGTTGTCGGCATGCTCGCCGCCGTTGATGATGTTCATCATCGGCACCGGCAGGACATGCGCCGAAACGCCGCCGATGTACGAGTAGAGCGGAAGGCCGCGCGCGTTGGCGGCGGCCTTGGCGGCGGCCATGCTGACGCCAAGGATCGAGTTGGCGCCGAGGCGCGCCTTGTTCGGCGTACCGTCCAGTTCGATCATGGCAAGGTCGAGGTCGCGCTGGTCTTCGGCGTCGAGGCCGACGAGGGCTTCGGCGATCTCGCCGTTGACCGCATCCACTGCCTTGAGCACGCCCTTGCCGAGGTAGCGCCCCTTGTCGCCGTCGCGCAGTTCCACCGCTTCGTGCGCGCCGGTCGAGGCGCCCGAGGGGACCGCGGCGCGGCCGAAGCTGCCGTCTTCGAGCAGCACGTCCACCTCGACGGTGGGGTTGCCGCGGCTGTCGAGAATTTCCCTGCCGTGGATGTCGATGATCGCGGTCATTTGGCGGTTCTCCTCTTGTCGGCGCGCCGACCGCGCCGTTTGCGGCGGTCTTAGCAGGGGAACTTCGCGTGGCAAGTTGCGTTGCAGCAATATCGTCGCGCAAATTGTGTTACTCTGTCCGCATATCGCCTATAAGGGCAGCACCCCCGCGCCAAGGGTAGAAAAGGAAGGAATACCATCATGGTCGATCCCACCATCTCCGCCGGAAACGGCACCGAAAGCGCCAAGAATCACTTCTCCAAGGCCGTGGAAGAGGCGAAGGCCGGCGCGCAGGCGCTGGCCGGCGAATACAAGGACAAGCTGAGCCAGGCCAAGGGCGAATGGACGAGCGAGGCCAAGGTGCGCTCGGAGGAAGCCAAGGAAAAGGCGAACACTTTCGCCGCCGATGCCAAGGTGAAGGCGGCGGAATACGCGGTCGAGGGCAAGGCCAAGGCCAGCCAGGCGATCGTCGGCGTTTCGAAGCTGATCGACGACAATGCCGCCTTGATCGACGACAAGGTCGGCACCAAGTACGGTGACTATGCCCGCGCAGCCTCGAAGTCGCTGAGCGATACCGCCGCCAAGCTGGACGAAAAGTCGCTCGAGGACCTTGGCGAGGATGCGCGCGAATTCGTCCGCACCAGCCCCGGCGTTGCCGTTGGCATCGCGGTCGGCGTCGGCTTCGTCCTCGCGCGCCTGTTCAAGGGCAAGTGAGGGCGTTCGCCCCCGCGTGACGACAATGCAGGACGCTGACACACGCCTCGCCCCCACGGGCGAGGAGTTCGCAGACCTTTCCCTCGCTCAGGACCTGCGCCTGCTGGCCGACGAGGCGAAGGTCCTGGCGCAGGCCGAGTTTGCCTTCCAGAAGTCGCGCGCGGCCTACGTCGGCGGCGAGGCCAAGACCGTCGCGGTGCTGCTGGTCGTGGCGCTCGTCGTGGTGTTCTTCGCGGTGATGGCGCTGGTCGTCGGCACCGTGATCGCCCTCGGCCCGGTGCTGGGCG
>DATKFS010000289.1:0-3239 GCA_035511275.1 Novosphingobium sp. | reverse complement strand
AGCCGTCCGAACGGTCGGCAAGGATGGTGACGATCTCGCCGGAGCTGAGAAGCTCTGCCTCGGCCACGGCGGCGCTGATGCGCTGGTGGTCGGTCTCGGAAAGGTACTTGGGACTTGCCATGGCCTACCAGCTCCCGCTCGCGCCGCCGCCGCCGAAGCTGCCGCCGCCGCCCGAAAATCCGCCGCCACCTCCCCAGCCGCCGCCTCCCCAGCCGCCGCCGCCCCAGCCACCGCCGTGATGGTCGTCGTCATCGCCGCCGAAGCCGCCGGGAAGCCAGATGATCGGTCCGCCGAACCCGCTACGCCGCCGTCCGCCGCCGGATGCGGAGCGCAGGATCGGCAGGACGAAGAAGAAGATGATGACGAGGATGAAGATCACCGTGCCGAGCGAGACGTCGTCGCCATCGTCGGCGCGCTGCGCATCGGCCTGCGCGGCGATCTTCTGCGCTTCCTCGGGGGGAAGGGTGAGCTGCCGGATGATGGCGTCGGCCCCGGCCTCGATGCCGCCGGGCATGTCGCCGGCCTTGAAGCGCGGCAGGATCTGCCCGTTGATGATGAGGAAGCTCATGCCGTCAGTCAGGATCGGCTCCAGCCCGTAGCCGACCTCGATGCGCACCTTGCGCTCGTCCGGCGCGACGATCAGGATGGTGCCGTTGTTGGCGTCCTTCTGGCCGATCCCCCAGGCCCGGCCGAGCTGGTAGCCGTAGTCGGAGATCTCGTAGCCATCGAGGCTGGGGATCGTGGCGATCACCAGCTGGCGGCGCGACTGCTTCTCCAGCGCCTCGAGCTTCTGGGTCAGGCGCGCTTCCTCGGCATCGGGGATCACATTCGCCGCATCGACGACGCGCCCGGTCAGCTTGGGAAATTCCTGCGCCCACGCGCCCTGTGCTGCCCCGAGGAGGGCGCACAGGGCCAGCAGCGCGGCCGTCAGGACGGCCCTTGGTCGGGTCACCGGATCAGATCTTGCCTTCGAGGCTCGGCGCCGTCTCGGCGCCCGGGGTGACCGACTTGTAGGGCACCAGCGTCTCCGCCCCGCGCAGGCGCGCGCCGATCATCGAGGGGAAGGTGCGCACCTCGGTGTTGTAGTCCTGCACCGCCGCGTTGTAGTCGCGGATGGTGATGCGGATGCGGTTTTCCTGGCCCTCCAGCTGGGACTGCAGCATCTGGTAGTTGGCGTTGGACTTGATGTCCGGATAGGCCTCGACGTTGGCGAGCAGGCGGCCGATGTTGGCGCCCAGGTTCGCCTGCGCCTGCTGGAACTGCTCCATCTTCGCCGGATCGTTCAGGTCGTCGCCCGAAATCTGGATCGAGGTGGCCTTGGCCCGCGCCTCGGTGACGCCGACGAGGATGCCCTTCTCCTGCTCGGCCGCGCCCTTGGCGACCGCGGCGAGGTTGGGAACGAGGTTGGCGCGCTCCTGGAAGGCGGCCTCGACATCGGCCCACTTGGCCTTGGCGGCCTCCTGCTTGGTCGGCACCGAGTTGAACCCGCAGGCGCCGAGCGACAGCGCCGCTGCGAGCACGAGAACGGTGCGGCCACGGCCAAGGGCCTTGAGGGCTGCGTTGGAAAGCGACATCGGCTTCGTTCCTCCACTGGACGCCGGCGCTGCCGGCGGCTTCCATGCGCGATAGATAGCGATGCTCCATGACGGATCAAGCGCGGCGATGTGGCAGCTTGGGCAGCTTACAGGGTTAACAATCGTTTGAGGGTGCCGCGCGAGTGTGCCAGAACCCCCGCTCGTGCCCGTCCCACTCGCCGCTCAAGGAACCCAAGCGAATGGCATTGATAGACGAATTCAAGAAGTTCATCGCCCGTGGCAACGTGCTCGACCTCGCGGTCGGCGTCATGATCGGCGCGGCGTTCGGCAAGATCGTCACCTCGCTGAACGAGAACCTGATCATGCCGGTCATCGGCTGGCTCTTCGGCAATATCGACTTCTCGAAATACTTCCTGCTGCTGGGCGACGTGCCCGCCGACTACAAGGGAAGCCTGACCGACTATGCGGCGCTCAAGTCCGCCGGCGTGCCGATGATCGGCTATGGCGAGTTCATCACCCAGGTCGTCAACTTCCTCATCATCGCGATGGTGCTGTTCCTGCTGGTCCGCTCGATCAACAAGATGATCGACGCCGCCAAGAAGGAGCAGGCCGAAGCCGCCGCCACCGCGGAAACGCCGTCCACGCCGACGGACCCGCAGCTCGATACGCTCAAGGACATCCTTGCCGAACTGCGCAAGTCTCCGGCCTGATCCTCGGTGCATCGGCGCCGGTCCCGCGTGACCGGCGCCGATGCACGCGGTCACTTCACATTCAGGATCAAGCCTCTATATGAGCACCTGCCGGCTTCGGCCGGATATGATGATAAATTGCAGCGTGCAATAGATGCAGCGGACCCGGGGGCGGTACCCGGCGGCTCCACCATCACCCGCTCTCCTCGCGAGGGCTACCCTGTTGTCGCAGGGGTGTTGACGGGGCCGAACTAGGATCGACGTGTGTTGAAAAGCGTTGTTTTCATCCGGGCTGAGTAACCCGTTCAAGGCTCAAAACTCATAAGTGCCAACGACAACGACGCACTTGCTCTCGCGGCGTAATTCTAGGGGCTAACGCCCTGAAGTTACAAAGTTAGAACACGGTTGGACCCACCGGGTAACAGAAGCGGATTCCAGGGGCCCGGGGTGAGCCTGTCAACAGAATCACCCCACCTTCCTCCGCAGGTGGTTTAGCCCTGCACCGGCTGTCCGCTGCGCGACCCGCGCACCAGCCCGAACGCCGTTCCCGCCATCGCAAAGATCGCCGTGAACCCCATCGCGCCTTTGACGAGGCCAAGATAGGCCACTCCGCCAAGCACGACGAGCGTGGCTGCGGTAACGTTGAGCACGATCAGCATGAGGGCCACGCCGAAGAGCACCGACAAGGTCGTGTCGCGGGCGAGGGTGGTGAGTTTGCGCGATGCGATGGCGAAGGCCAGGCTGAACGTCCCGCCGAGTAGGGCGGCTGCGATCGAGATCGCCGTGGCTATCGAGGAGGAATTGGCAGCTGCGTCCATTTTGTGGCTCCTACCGAAGTCCACCGAACATCTCATGGCAGGCGCCGGACCGCAACGGTCGGGTTCATGTCATGCCAAGGGCCGCCTGGGTCAGGTTCAGGCGGCTTCACGCTCCGCCGGGGCGGGGGCCACATCTTCCATGCGCGCCAGCAGTGCCGCCTTTTCGTACTTGAGGCAGTCGAGGATCTTGCCGCCCG
>DATKFS010000288.1:0-7230 GCA_035511275.1 Novosphingobium sp. | reverse complement strand
CGCGCGCTCGCCTCCGAACCGGACCTGCTGCTGCTCGACGAGCCGACCAACCACCTCGACCTCGCCGCGATCGACTGGCTGGAATCCTGGCTGCAGCGCTACAACGGCGCCTTCGTGGTCATCAGCCACGACCGTACGTTCCTCACCCGGCTGACCAATGCGACGCTGTGGCTCGACCGGGGCGGCCTGCGCCGCAAGGACATCGGTTTCGGCGGTTACGAGGCGTGGGAAAACGAAGTCTACGCCGAGGAGGAGCGCGCCGCTCAGAAGCTCGATGCCAAGCTCAAGATCGAGGCGCACTGGCTTGAGCGCGGCGTCACCGCCAGGCGCAAGCGCAACCAGGGCCGCCTCGCCAAGCTCTGGGAGATGCGCGCCCAGCGTGCGGCGATGGTAGGCCCGCAGGGCGCCGCCAAGCTTGCCGTCGTCGCCGACGACAGCAAGACCAAGTCGGTCATCGTGGCGGACAAGGTCACCAAGTCGTTCGGCGACCGTACCGTCATCAAGGACTTCTCGCTCCGCATCCAGCGCGGCGACAGGATCGGCATCGTCGGCGCCAACGGTTCCGGCAAGACGACCCTGCTCAAGCTGCTGATGGGCGAGATGGAGCCCGATTCGGGAACGATCACGCTGGCCAACAGCCTGGACGCGACCGTGATCGACCAGCAACGCAGCCGCATGAGCCCGGAGCTGCGCATCCGCGACGTGCTGGCCGAAGGCGGCGACTGGATCGACGTGCGCGGCGTGCGCAAGCACATCCAGGGCTATCTCAAGGACTTCCTGTTCGATCCCGGACTCGTCGAGGCCAAGGTCGGCACCCTCTCCGGCGGCGAGCGTTCGCGCCTGCTGTTCGCGCGCGAGTTCGCGACCACCTCCAACCTGCTGGTGCTCGACGAGCCGACCAACGACCTCGATCTCGAGACGCTCGACCTCCTGCAGGAGGTGATCGCCGACTATGAAGGCACGGTCCTGATCGTCAGCCACGACCGCGACTTCCTCGACCGCACGGTCAACGTCACGCTCGGCCTCGACGGGTCGGGGCACATCGACGTGATCGTCGGCGGCTATGCCGACTGGGAGGCCAAGCGCCGCGAACGCACTTCCTCTTCCGCGAAGAAGGCGAAGGCCGAGGCCGCCGCGCCCCCGCCGATGCCCGCGAAGAAGGGCAAGCTCTCGTACAAGGACCAGCGCGACTACGAACTGCTGCCCAAGCGGATCGAGGAGCTGGAAGCCGCCATCGCTCGCGACGAGGCCGCCATGGCCGACCCCGCGCTCTATACCCGCGACCCCGCCAAGTTCGCCGCCCTCACCGCCGCCATCGCCAAGGCGCAGGCCGACAAGGAAGCGGCGGAGGAGCGCTGGCTCGAGCTTGCGGAACAGGTCGAAGGCTAAGCTCCCGCATACCGGGCGGGGCTATCCGTCCTCGCCCGGTATGCGGTAGAACTCCACGACACGGTCCAGCGCCAGGCCGAGCACCAGCTTGCCGCTCCGCACGGGCCAGCCGAGCGCCTTTTCCGCCATCGGCAGCGCCTCGCCCGCGCAGGCGACGCGCCAGAGGACATCGGACAGGCCGGGTCCCGCCGCCGCGATGGCACCGTCAAAGCGTCGATGCGCCGCGATCTGCCGCTCGCCGGGCGTCAACTGCGCGCCGCCGCCGCCCGAAACCCGCACCGGATCCCAGGACATCGTCACGCGCGGCGAAAGCTGGGCGCGCTCCCAGTCCGCGCGCAGCAGTTCGCCCGCGGCGAACTGCCGGTCGGACAGGTGCCCGCGCGCGTGGAGCCAACTCAGCGGCGATTCGGCGACGTTCACCGTCACGCTCCGCCGGACGCCTCGCCGACCCGCGCCCCGCGTCCTCCCGCGTACCGGGCCGACTTCGGTCATTTCGCGTTCCACCAGTTCCTGCTTCATGGCGTCCTCCTGTCCATCTTCATGTTGAAGGCTTGCCAAAACCGCGCCTTTGTAGGAAAGGGCAAAAACCAGATCGGTTCGGGAGCCTGCCATGATCAACCGCATCCGCGACATCCGCCTCCAGAAAGGCTGGACGCTCGCCGACGTCGCCGCCGCCTGCGACCCGCCCACGACCGCGCAGACCATCGGTCGTCTCGAAACCGGGATGCGCAACCTGTCGCTGATCTGGATGAACAAGATCGCCGCCGCTCTCGGCGTCGAACCCGAGACGCTGCTGCGCAGCGAGGGCAACCAGCCCTCGATGCTCGTCGCGACGCTGGGCGACAAGGGCGCGGAAGCGCTGCGCAAGCCCATCGAGGCGGTGCTGCCGAGCGCGCTCTCCGCCGATGCACCCTGGGTGGTGCTATCGGTGGAGGTGACCGCCGGCGAGTACCGTTCGGGCGACCAGGTCTGGCTGCGCCAGCACCCGCCCGAGGATGCGCCGCGCCTGCTGAACCGCGACGTGCTCTCGCCCCGGGGAGCCGGCCATTTCGCATTCGGCCGCCTGATCGAGAGCGAGGGCGGGACGGTCGCCCTGCTGCCCCCGGCGAGCGGGCAGGATCGGATCACGGTGGAACAACCCGCATGGCTGGCGGTTGCCGAAATGCTGGTCCGCAAACTCTGAGGCAACGCTACCTTGCACATCCTCTCGATCGCGACGCTGTTCCCGAACCCGGTGAAGCCCTCGTTCGGCGTCTTCGTCGGGAACCAGATGCGGGCGGTCGTCGCGCGGGGTGAAGTGCAACTGACGATGGTGAGCCCGATCGGCGTGCCCCACTGGCCGCTCTCCCTGCGCGAGCCTTATTCCAAACTGAAGGCGATCCCCGAGGTCAGCGACATCGCGGGCCTGTGCGTCCACTACCCCAAGTTTCCGCTCTACCCGAAGGTCGGCGGCGACACGAACCCGGGCCGCATCGCCCGCGCCGTGCTGCCGCTGGTGCGCCGGCTGCACGCCGAAAAGCCGTTCGACCTCGTGGATGCGCAGTTCTTCTTCCCCGACGGCCCCGCCGCCGCGATCATCGCGCGGGAACTGGGCCTCCCGCTGACCATCAAGTCACGCGGCGCGGACATCCACTTCTGGGGCCAGCGCCCCCGCGCGCTGGAGCAGATGCGCGAAGCGGCAAGCCAGGCGGCCGGGCTGCTCGCGGTCAGCCAGGCGCTGCGGGAGGACATGATCGCGCTCGGAATGCCGGCGGACCGGATCCAGATCCACTACACCGGGCTGGACCGCGAGAAGTTCCACCCGATCGAACGCGGCGCCGCGCGGGCGCTGGTTTCCGCAATGCCCAATCTGCAGATCTGGTCCGAAGGCCCGCTGCTGGTGACGCCCGGCGCGCTGATACCCCGCAAGGGCCAGGGACTGGTGATCGAGGCCCTGACCCGCCTGCCCGAAGCCCGGCTTGCCCTCGCCGGCGCGGGAGAGGACGAGGCCCGGCTCAAGGCGTTGGCCCGGCGCCTCGGCGTCGAGGAGCGCGTGCATTTCCTCGGCCTGATCGACCATGAACTGCTGCCACACGTGATGTGCGCCGCCGACGTGCTGGTGCTGCCGTCGGCCAGCGAGGGTCTCGCCAACGTCTGGGTGGAGGGGCTGGCCTGCGGCACGCCCATCGTGATCCCCGACATCGGCGGCGCGCGCGAGATCGTCAGCGACGATACCGCCGGCCGCATCATCGCCGCCCGCACGCCGGATGCCATCGCATCGGCCGTGGCGGATATCCTCGCCGCGCCGCCAAGCCAGGCGGAAGTCGCCGAGCACGTCAGCCGCTTCAGCTGGGGCGTCAACGCCGGGAACATCGTCCATTTCTGGAAGAGCGTGCTGGGCGAGGGGGTCGGCGGGACCGCGCCCGAACAGCAGATGCTGGAAGTCGGGCTGCCCTGAACTCAGCGCGCCGGGTAGCGAATCCTGCCCAGCAGGCGCGTCACGCTGAAACGCTCGTCGGGAGTCCTCAGCATCTGTGCCTTGGCCTTCTCGAAGCGCATGATGCCGTCGATCCGGCGGTCGAGGAAGGCATGGCTTTCCGCCTTGCCCTCGCTGGTGTCGCGCGCGAAGACGTGCAGCGTCGCGGCGTAGATTCCACCCAGGATCGCGCGCTTGGTGTAGTGGTTGTAGTCCGTCGCGGTATCGCCGGCGAGCCGCCACATGGCGTCCGCGCTGCGCCAGCCCAGCTTCGTCGAGGTGGCGAGGTTCTGCGGCATCGCCATGATCGAAAGCGCCCGCGTCAGCGCCTCCTCGCGCCCGGCGACGGCATCGAGCCGTGCCAGGACGAGCCGGCGGATGCGTTCGCGGATCTTCATGTTCGAGAGCGCACCGCCCGCGACATCATGCGTCATCGTCGCATCGACATGGTCGATCCACGCCGAAATCATCGCCATCGGTCCGTCGCGGAAGGCAAAGGCGGCAAGCGCGGGATCGACGCCGGTCGCGGCCGCGGCCTGCTCCACCGCCTGCGCGGTCCAGCCGTCGAACACCGCGGCATCGGCGATGGCGGGAGCGAGGCGGCGGCGCAGGTCGTCCAGCGTTGCCGGACCCTGCGAGGTTTGCGGTTGCGAGGTCATCAGAAGGTGGGTCCGTAGACCGGCTTGGCGGTCTTGACGTTCTTCTTCGCATAGGTGTCGATGGTGGTACTCAGGTTCGAGCCGCTACCTTCGATCTTGGCGTAGTCCCGCGCGCTGCGGCCCGAGTTGTCGGCCCGATCGGGATTGGCGCCCGCTTCCAGCAGCGCCTTCATCATGTTGGCGTCCTTGCGGTGCACCGCGAAGATCAGCGGCGTCTCGCCCGCGTCGTTCGAGGGATCGGGAAAAGCCTTCTGTTCGAGCAGCAGCGACGCACCCTCGCGCCAGCCGAGATTGACGGCGAGTTCCAGCGCGGTGCGTCCACGGTCGTCGGCGGCGTTCACGTTGGCACCCTTGGCGACGAGATAGCTGAGCCACGTCAGGTCGCGGCGAGCGGTGACGATGTGCAGCGCCGTCTCGCCCGTGGTGACATCCTTGGAGTTGATGATCTGGGACGATTCCATGATCGCCTTCTCGACCTTGTCGCCTTCCTTCTTCTTGACGGCTTCGAGGAACTTGTAGCCGTCCGAGAAATCGGCCCTCGCGGGGCTGGAGACGAGCAGGGTGAGAGCGATCGCCGGGACAGCCGTCTTCAGGATCGCGCGCGAGATGGCCACCACGCTGCGGATCGAAATCTTCAACACGTCAACTTCCTCCAGAGACAGGTCTTTTGCACGGTCCCGCCAGCCGCGCCTTGCATGGGAGCGCTTAGCAGGTCATGAACCGGCGCGCCATGACCTACCTTTTCCGCCGGATCGCTCCACTCGCCCTCGCGCTGGTCGCGGGCCTGCCGCTCGCCGCCTGCCAGCAGCCGTCGGCCGAGGCCCCGCCGCTCGACGGCGCGTCGATCGGCGGCCCCTTCACGCTGATCGACAAGGACCGCAAGACGGTCACCTGGGACCAGTTCAAGGGCCGCTGGCGGATCGTCTACTTCGGCTATACCTTCTGCCCCGACGTCTGTCCCGTCGACATGCAGCAGACCATGCGGGGCCTCGCGAAGTTCGACAAGGAACGCCCGGCGCTGGCCGACAAGGTGCAGCCGATCTTCATCACCATCGATCCCAAGCGCGACACGCCCGAGATCATCGGCGAATGGACCTCCGCCTTCGGCCCGAAGCTGCTCGGCCTGACCGGAACGCCCGAGCAGATCGACAAGGCTGCAAAGGCCTTCGCGATCTACTATAGCAAGGGCGGCGAGACCCCCGGCGGATACCTCATGGACCATCTTCGCGTCACCTACCTGTTCGACCCCGAAGGCAAGCCGGTGGCCATGCTTCCGGCCGACAAGGGCGGTGACGCGGTCGCCGCAGAACTCGCCAAGTGGGTGAAGTGAGCGCGGCCGCACCGAAACCCTTCTGGGAGCGCCCCCTCGATCAGTTGAGCCGCGAGGAATGGGAGGCGCTGTGCGACGGCTGCGGCCAGTGCTGCCTCCACAAGGTGGAGGACGAGGATACCGGCGAGATCTACCACACCAACGTCGCCTGCAAGCTGCTCAACCTCAAGACCGCGCAGTGCAGCGACTATGCCAACCGCCGCAAGTTCGTGCCCGACTGCATGAAGCTGACGCCGGAGACGGCGGGCCGCCTCTCGTGGCTTCCGCCGAGCTGCGCCTATCGCCTGCGCGCCGACGGCGATCCGCTGCCCGAGTGGCACTACCTGATCTGCGGCGACCGCGATGCCGTCCACCGCGCAGGAATGTCGGTGGCGGGCAAGGTCATCTCCGAGACGGTGGCCGGGCCGCTGGAGAACCACATCGTCTGGCCCTACGGCAACGAAGGCGACTTCGATGACGACGGGGAGGACGAGGGTGACGCACCGTGGGACGTGGTGTCCGATCGGGCCGCACGCTGATGCTCGACTGGCTGCGGCGCGATGTCCAGGAGCCGGTGGTCGAAGTCGCCGGACGCCAACTTCCCGTCGTCATCCGCCGCCTGGAACGCGCGCGCCGGATGACCATGCGCCTCGCGCCGGACGGTAGCGAGGTGCGCATCTCGATCCCCCGGTGGACCCGCACGGCCGAGGCGCTGGCCTTCGCACAGAGCCGGCGCGACTGGCTCACCCGCCAGCTCAACGCGCTTCCGGCCGGCGCCCCGGTGATCGACGGCGCCATCCTCCATCTCCGCGGCGAGCCGCTGGCTATTCTCCACGATCCTCTCGCCCCGCGCCGCCCCGCGCCGGAACCCGGCGTGCTGCGTCTGGGCGGTCCGGCCGATTCGCTCGCGCCCCGTCTCGCCCGCTGGCTTCAGGCCGAGGCGCGGGAACTGCTCGCCGCCGACCTTGCCGAATACTGCGAGCGGGCCGCCCAGCCCTGCCCCGCGCTCGGCCTGTCGAGCGCCCAGCGACGCTGGGGTTCGTGCGCGCATGACGGCTCGATCCGCATCAACTGGCGCCTCGTCATGGCGCCCGACATGGTGCGCCGTTCGGTGGTCGCGCACGAAGTCGCGCACCTCGTCCATTTCGACCACTCGCCCGCGTTCCACCATTGCCTCAAGACCATCTTCGAGGGCTCGGTCCACGAGGCGAACCGCTGGCTCAAGGCGAACGGCCGCACGCTCTATGTACCGTTCGGGTAGCGTTCAGCGCATTTAGGCTCTAGATAAGCGCCATGTCCCCGTTCAAACGCTCCGGCATCTGGCAAGACGCGAACCCCACCGGCATGGTCGGGGATTTCCTTACCGTGTGGAAACAGGCCGGCCACAACCGCTGGCGCATCGCCGCTGTTTCCGCCGC
>DATKFS010000287.1:0-16921 GCA_035511275.1 Novosphingobium sp. | reverse complement strand
GAACCCGCCGTCCTGCACGCCGCCGTCGCGCAGGCTGGTGATATGCGCGGTGACGGTGTCCGCCGAGCGATACCAGAGGTTCTGCGCGCCCTCCAGCCCCTTGGCGGCGCGGTAGGCGGCCGAGCCGGGCGTGCCGATCAGCTGGTATGCGAATGTCGTCGGGTTGTAGACGAGGTCGAGCGCGACGAAGCCGACTTCGGCGAGGTTGGCCGGAATGCTGAAGGCCGTGGGCGGGGATGCCGCCGAGGCCTGCACCAGCGTGACGCCCGGCGTCGCGTAGACGGTGCCCGCGATGGCCAACTGGATCTGCGTCGATCCTGCCGCCGTGCCCACGTTCAGCCGGTCCGCCGTCATCACGCCGCTCGCGTTTGAACCAAGGTCAAGGCCGAGCCTGCTGTTGCCCGAGCCGGTGAAGGCGCCGGGCAAGGTCAGCTGATCCCCGATCGTGCCGTTGCGCAGTTCGATCAGTCCGGAGTTGTTGAACCGCTCGAGCCCGGCGAAGCTGATGTTGAGAGGCGCAGTCCCGGCCGCATCGACGATCAGCGAGCCCGAGTTGGTGAACAGGTCGTTGCCCGCGCCGAAGTCGCTGCTGGCGGTGGCGACGAAACGGCCGCGATTGGTGAAGGTGTCGCTTTCCGGCGAAAGCTGGATGCGTCCGTTTACGGTGCCCCAGTTGTCGATCACCGCGGGGCCACCCAGCACGGAAATGGCATAGCCTGTCCCCGTGTTGATTGTGCCCGCGCTGGTGATCCGGGTCGTGCCTTGGGCATCCGTGCGGATACCGTCGATCGCGCCGGTCACCGTGCCACCACTCGCCAGCGTGACGCGGACATCTCCGGCGGAGAGCACGGTCACCGCGGTATCCTGCGCGGCGGAGATCGCGCCTCTCAGGCTGACGTTGACGTTGCCGCCGAAGCCCAGGGCGTTGACGGCATTGCTGCCCTCGCCGGTGGCGGCGGCGTTGGTCACGTCGATGGAGATCGTGCTGCCGGTGCCGAAAGTGGCGGCGCGGATGGCGTCGCTGTCGGGGCCGGCGGTGGTGATGGTGCCGGCGGTGATGCTGACGTTGCCGTAGCTGCCGGCGAGCACGCCCAGCGAATTGGCGCCCAGCGTCGATACGGCGCCCACGCTCACCGTCGCGCCTTGCGAGCCGTAGGCATTGATTGCCGTGGCGACTTCGCCGGTGGTGGTGACCGAGTCCATGGTGACGGAAGACAGGCCGTAACTCGTCGTCGCGCCGATGCCGGCGGAATAGTCGCCCGATGTCGTGACCGATCCACTGCCCCGCACGATCACGTCGTCGTAACCGTTTACGATGATGCCGGCGCTGCTCTCGCCCGTCGTCGCGATCGTGCCGTCGTTGACCACGATGCCGGGACCATAGATGGCCTCGACGGTGACGCCGTTGGCGAAAACGCCAGCGGTGGAAATAGCGCCGGAGTTGGTGACGGTCGCGCCGGAATATCCGTTGGCGAAGACACCCGTTGCATAATCGCCCGATGTCGTGACCGAGCCATTGATGGCGACGGTGGCGGTTCCGAACGAACCGGTTGCCTGGACGCCGCCCGCCCCGAACCCGAATCCGCCATCGGTGCCGCTGGTCGACAGGTCGCCGTTGACCGTCACGCTGGCGTTGTAGCCGTAGGCCTGCACGCCGACGGCATCGTCGCCGGTCGTGGTGACGTCGTTCACGGTGATTGCCGCATCGCCGAGCAGGCTGAAGGCATAGGCGCCGAACGCACCGTCACCTGCCGTCGTAAGCGCGCCGGTGGACGTGACGTCGACGTTGCCCAGCAGAGAGAGCGCTCCGACGCCGTCGGACAGTGTTCCTGCCGTGGTGACTGAGCCGACATCCACCGTCACGCCGGTGCCCGAGGTGAAACCGGAGGCATAGGCATGGATGCCTTGTGCATAGTCACCCGAAGTGGTTACGGTGCCTGCGGAAATCTCGATGCCGCCGAGCGCGTAGGCATCGATGCCGATGGCACCGTCGCCGCTGGTGGTGACCGGCCCGCTGCCGCTCACCGCCACGTCGTAAAGCGCTCCGGCGTAGATGCCGGTCGATCCGTAGCCGCTGGTCGAAATGGTGCCGTCGTTCACGACGCTGGCATCCCCGCCGAGGGCGACGGCGACAACGCCTGCCGAGTACTCGCCCAGCGTGGTCACGTCGCCGGTGACGGTCACCGAGGCGTCGTATGCCGCGACCGCGTTGACCGCCGGGGAGTTGTCGCCCATGGTCGAAACGTCGCCCACCGTGATGTCGACGTTGCCTGCCTGCGCATAGCCATAGACGGCGGTGGAATTGGCGCCCTGCGTCGATACCGAGTTCACGGAGATATTGGTGTCGCCGCCATAGTACGACTTGACGAACACGCCGAATGCATCCTCGCCGCTGGTCGATACCGCGCCGGTCGAGGTGAAGGTCGCGCCGCCCGTTCCGGTGCCGAAGATCACGGCGCCATAGGCGAAGTCTCCCTGCGTGGTCAGCGTATCGACCGCGATGTTCACCGTGTCGCCCTGAACAAGCGCACCGAGCGACCCGACGCCTTCGGTGGTGACGGTGTCCGCGGTGATGTCGACCGAACCGCCATAGAAGGCGACGGCGCTTATCCCGTAGGAGAAGTCCGACTGGGTCGAAACCGTACCCAGGTCCATTGCGATCGAACCATAGACGGCGCGCGCCTCGACTGCGTTCGAACCATAGCTGTAGGGGCTGCTGCTCGTCGTCGAAACGGAATCAGCGGTAATCGATATATCGCCGTGGGCGGCATAGGCGTTGATGCCACCGACATAGTAGCCGTCCGAGGCGACGCTGCCGACGTCGATCGTCACGTCGCCGCGATAGGAGTTGGTGCTGATGCCGATGCCGCTGTCGCCGGTCACCGTGATGGTGTTGCCGGTGATCGTGATGTCGCCTTCGTTGGAATTGGCGTTGATGCCGCTGGAGGCGCGGCCGGTGGCGACGATGCTGTCGGTGTTGATCGTCAGGTCGCCGTAGTTGGTGAGGCCAAGCACGCCGACGGCCCCCGTGCCGCTGACCTCGACGATGGTGTCGGTTCCGCCGTTGAGCGTCACCGCGCCGTCGTTGAACCCGATGACGGCGATGCCGGGAAGGCCGCCTGCCGTCTGCACGCGGACGCCCGGTTCCAGGTTGACCGTGAGGTCGAGTACCGGCGCGGTGGGGTCCAGCCCCGGATCGAGGGCAGGGTCGGCGGCGGGGGTGTAATATTCGATGCCGGTCGGGAACGGGTTTCCGGCAGGGGTGCATGTCACCACGCCGGTGGTCGCGGGGCCACAGGCATCCTGGGCGCGCGCCTCGGGAACGGCAAGGCAGGTGGCGACGCTCGCCAGCGCCGAGCCGAGCAGCAACCGGCGGGCATGTCGGGATCGCAGATCGCGTTGCGTTGAAGCGCTGCGAATTGGCGGCTGATCCGGCTTGTCCATAGGTGCCCCCTACTGTGGATTTATACTTAGATTACCGACCAGGAAAAACTAAGCAAGCCCGTTGCGGGGAATAGAACAAGAATGAATCGCGATGATTTGAGTATATAAGTGAACACACTGCGCGGCAGGCAGGGTGGAATTCTGCGCATGGTCGATCAACGGACATCTCGTGCAACGCTGGCCACCGGCTTTTCTGCTGTTCGGGCAATCACAGCGGAACATCTTGCTCAGGTCTGGTGGCTGCCGGGCCGGTCGCGATAGACGGTGCCGGACAAAAGGTTGCAGGTGGTGCAACACACGGCTGATGACTATGTTTGTGATCGGGAAGGCGCGATGCCGTTCCCTGGAATGGAGATTTACCCCGTTTGCCCGACCATGCGATCCTGACGAAGGTAAGGATGTGGTGCCTGCTCGTCCTCGCCGCGGTTGCGGCGCA
The DNA here is from genome assembly GCA_035511275.1 of Novosphingobium sp. Classification (GTDB taxonomy): domain Bacteria; phylum Pseudomonadota; class Alphaproteobacteria; order Sphingomonadales; family Sphingomonadaceae; genus Novosphingobium. The sequence goes on along the minus strand of DATKFS010000287.1, from coordinate 13,041 downwards.
GGCGCTCGTGCCCACTTCCGCGCCCGAGGCGCGCACGACGGGATCGCCGTTCAACCCGGCCACGATCGACGTGTCCACCGGCCATGCCCGCCGCGACGAATTGCCGAGGGCCGTCGCCCGCGATGACGGGGACGACGATGCCGCCGGGCAAGTGCCGGGCACGGCGGCGCTGCTTCCCGTCGGTGGCGAGGAGGCGCGGCTTTCCGTCGCGACCGCCGGGATCGCCGCGTTGCCGACAGCCTCCATCGCATCGGGCCGGGCCGGACTGCGCTGGAAGGCGGGTCGGCCAAGGGCGCCGCCCTGCACGTGAATGCCGAAGGATCGAGGCCACTCTCGATCCCAATTTGACCGTCGTCCGGACCGCGACCATCGTCAGGCGGCCGGCGGCGACGTGCAAGGACGCTCGATGCCTCACAATACCCCTCTCATCGGAACGGTCGTCGCCGGTCTGGTGATCGCCTTCTTCATGGGTGCTCTCGCCCATCGCCTGCGGGTTTCCCCGATCGCGGGCTATCTTCTTGCCGGAGTCCTCGTCGGCCCGTTCACCCCCGGCTTCGTCGCCGACAGCGGCCTCGCCTCCGAACTCGCGGAGATCGGCGTCATCCTGCTGATGTTCGGCGTGGGCCTGCACTTCTCGCTGCGGGACCTGCTGGCGGTGAAGAACATCGCCATCCCCGGCGCCATCGTCCAGATCGTCGCCGCGACGCTGCTCGGCGTCGGGATCGGCGTGATGATGGGCTGGAACCTCGCCGCCGGCTTCGTCTTCGGCCTCGCGCTGTCGGTGGCGAGTACCGTCGTCCTGCTGCGCGCCCTGCAGAGCCGCAACCTCGTCGAGACCGAGCGCGGGAGGATCGCCGTAGGCTGGCTCATCGTCGAGGATCTGGTGATGGTGCTGGCGCTGGTGCTGCTCCCGGCGCTGGCATCGGGAATGTCGGGCGAGGGCGATGCCGCCTCGCTCACCTGGGTAATCGCGAGCACGCTGCTGAAGGTCGCGGGCTTCGTGGTGCTCATGCTCGTCGTCGGGCGGCGACTGCTGCCCTGGGCGCTGCACTGGGTCGTCCATACGGGCTCGCGCGAGCTGTTTCGCCTCGCGGTGCTGGCGGTCGCGCTGGGCGTGGCATTCGGCGCGGCCTACGTGTTCGACGTGTCGTTCGCGCTGGGCGCGTTCTTCGCGGGCATGATCCTGGGCGAAACGCAGCTGAGCCGCCGCGCCGCCGAGGAGACGCTGCCGCTGCGCGATGCGTTCGCGGTGCTGTTCTTCGTGTCGGTCGGCATGTTGTTCGACCCCTCCGTGGTGACGGAACAGCCGCTGCCGCTGCTGGTCACGGTCGCCACGATCGTCGTCGGCAAGTCGCTCGCCGCCTACCTCATCGTCCGCGCCTTCGGCCACGCCAACGATACCGCGCTGACCGTCTCGGCGAGCCTCGCGCAGATCGGCGAGTTCTCGTTCATCCTCGCGGGGCTGGGAGCCGGGCTGGGCCTGCTGCCCGAGGCGGGGCGCGACCTGATCCTGGCGGGAGCGATCATCTCGATCTTCCTCAACCCGTTCATCTTCAACCTCGCGGTAGGGCGCAGCAGCTCGATCAAGCAGCAGCTTGCCGAACAGGCCGAACGCGACGAGGCCGAGCACGAGAAGCGGCGCGAGGAACATGTCATCCTCGTCGGCTACGGCCGGGTGGGCAGGCTCGTCGCGCGCGGCCTCCACGAAGCGCCGACCGCCGTCGTCATCATCGAGTCCCAGGGCGACCTCGTGCGCCGCGCGCGCGACGACGGGTTCGAGGCGGTGAAGGGTAACGCCATCGACCGCGAGGTGCTGGAAGAGGCCGGCATCGCCGACGCCTGCCGCCTGCTCATCGCCATTCCCGAGGGGTTCGAGGCGGGCGCCATCGTCGAACAGGTCAAGGAGATGCGCCCGGACCTGCGGGTGATCGCGCGGGCGCATAGCGACGAGCAGGTGGTGCACCTCGAACAGCACGGGGCCGACAGCGTGGTGCTGGGCGAAAGGGAGATCGCCAACCAGATGCTGCGGCTCGTCCGCAAGCGCGCGCCGGGGGCGGCCGCGTGAGGCGGCGCGAGAAGCCGCCGCGTTGGTTCAAGTGGGCGATCTGGGCGGGGATGCTGCTCAGCGTCGCGGTGCCGACCGCCTGCGTGCTGAACCACGGGACGGTGCCGGGCTACGGCACCCTGCCGTCGCTGGTGGACTGAGCGGCGGCGCCCCCGGTCAGATCGGCCAGCTTTCGCGGCGGTAGGCGGAATCCCAGAACATCCACTCGTAGCGGGTGGCGTTGCGGAATGCCGTCGCCATCGCCGCGCGCGTGGCGGGCGTGGCGTTCGCGGCGGCCTCGTCGACGAGCGCGCGTACCCGATCGGTCGCCTCGCCGAACGACGGCGCGGCGTAAGTCTCGATCCACGCGGCATAGGGGTTGGGGGCGGCGGCGCGCGGCTTGATGTCGCAGCCGACTTCCCAGTAGACCCAGAAGCACGGCAGGATGCCCGCGATCAGTTCCTCGTAGCTGCGCGTCGCGGCGAGGCTGGCGAGGTAGCTGGTATAGCCGAGGCAGGCGGGCGTCGCCTCGGCATCTTGCGCCATCTTCGGGGTGACGCCGAACTGCGCGAAGAACGCCTGGTGCAGCGCCTCTTCCACCTGCACCGCGACCTTGGCGCCGTCCGAGAATTCGAGCCGCCCGGCAGCCGTCGGCGCGCGGGCGGCGGCGATCGCCAGCACGCGGGCGTATTCGGCGAGGTAGAGGCTGTCCTGCACCATGTAGTGCCGGAAGCTCTCCGCCGGCAGCGATCCGTCCGCAAGCTCGGCAAGGAACGGCTGGGCAAGGATGGCGCGGCGCAGCGGGGCCACGTTTTCCCAGATCGTGTCGCAGAAGCTCATGGTCAGGTCCTTCCTCAGAAGCGGCGCGTGCCGCTTATGCCGAACTGGCGGCCGGTGTTGATGGTGAAGCTGTCGAACGGACCATCCGGGCCGAGGCCGAGCAGCAGGGGCAACTGCTGCTGCCCGAACGCGGAAATCGCCCAGCGCTTGTCGAACAGGTTCTTGCCCCAGACCTCGAAGCTCCACGCGCCGAGATCGACGCCGACCCTGCCGTCCACCGAGGCATAGCCCGGGGAGTGGAGGATATTGTCGATCTCGAAATCCACGCGCGAGACATAGGCGACGCTGAGCCGCGCGTCGATCTTCGCCGCTCCCGCATCGCCCTGCCATCCGATCCCGCCGTTGAGCGTCCAGTCGGGCGCATTGGGCGTGCGCTTGCCGCTGAGGTCGAGCACGGCGGGCTCGCCGGGTTCGGGCGTCGGGTTGGGGGTGGTGTAGCTTCCGACGCGGCTGTGGGTCCATGCGGCGCCGCCATCGAGGCGGAAGCCGAGGCCGAGATCGGCCTGCCCCGAAGCCTCGATGCCGTGGACGTCGACCTTGGGCACCGAGAGCACCACCGAATTGCCGAGGAACACGGTGTTCTGGAAATTGCGGTAATCGGTCACGAACCCGGCGAGCGCGAACCGCACCCGGCCGTCCGCGAGACGCGCCTTGACGCCCGCTTCGAGCGACTTGACCGTTTCCGCCGCGAAGTTCGCGTTCCAGATGTCGGTTGGGCCGGGCAGGGGGTTGAAGCCTCCCGACTTGAAGCCGACCCCGCCGGTGACATAGGCGGTGAAGTCCTGCGTCGGATGCCATGCGATCGAGAGCTTGGGCTGCCACTTGTCGAACGTCTCGGCGCGGCGGGCATACGTCGTCGCGGTGGCGGTGCCGACGGTGTCCTCCTTGCGCCGGTCGCGGTCGTAGCGCAGGCCGAGCGTCGCCTCGACCGTGGGCAGGAGGTCGTAGCTGCCTTGCGCGAACAGGCCGATCTGGTTCGAGCGGGTTTCCGCCCGCTGCGGTTCGGCGCCGAACAGCAGCGGGCCGAGGTCGTCGGTGCGGTCGCGCTCCAGTCGCTGGAAGAAGAAGCCCGCGTGCCAGCGCAGTGGCCCGCCCCCGCGCGAGGTCAGGCGCAGTTCGCTGGTCCACGCCTCGATGTCGACCGGCTGCGAGATCGGCTGGATACCGTCCGGGAACAGCGGCACGCCGTCGAGGGTGACGGGGGTGTCGTGGCGGAAGTCCAGTTCCTCCACGAAGTCCTTGTGGTAGTTGTCGTAGCCGCCCGCCCAGGTCAGCATCAGGGCATCGCCCAATTCCTGCTCGAAGGTCGCCTGCGCGCCCCACCACTTGCGCGCGGCGCGGCCTTCGAAGTCGCCCTGCGGATCGGTCAGGATCGCGCCCGAGAGGCGTCCGCCGTTGCGCCCGGTGACGTTCTCCGACGAGATGTAGGCCGCGCCTCCCTCCTCGTTCGCCCAGCCGAGCCGCAGCTTGAGCGTGCTGGTCTCGGACAGCGCGACATTGGCCTTCAACCGCAGGTTGCGGCTGATGAAGCCGTCCACTTTCCGGTCGAGGTAGCTGTTGCGGATGAAGCCGTCGCTGTTGCGGTAGGACCCGGCGAGCCGCAGCTGCACCTTGTCCGATACCGGCGCGTTGACCACGCCGTCCGCCGTCCAGGTGAAGCCGTTGCCGATGCCGACGGAGGCCATGCCGCCCGCCTCGCCGGTAGGGTCGTTGGTGGCGAGGTCGATCGCGCCGCCCGAGGCGGAGCGTCCGAACAGCGCGCCCTGCGGACCTTTCAGGATCTCCACCCGCGCGACGTCGTAAGTGCGCAGCGTGAACAGTTCGGAATCGGCGAGCGCCAGCCCGTCGACCACGTAGGCGATGGACGGCGACTGGTTGCGGTTGGTCGAGACGCCGCGCACCGTTATCATGTTGGTGCCCGGGTCCTGATCGTTGATCATGAACACGCCGGGCGTCTCGGCGATGAAGTCGTCGATCGTGGTGAGCTTGCGGCGGACGATGTCGTCCTGCGTGAAGACGGTGACGGTGTCGGGCACCGCGATCTGCGCCTCGGGCCTGCCGCGCGCGGTGACGACGATGGGATCCTCCGCCGCCACTTCCTCCGCATGTGCCGCAGAGGTCCCGAAGCCGATCGAGAGAGTGGCGCCAAGCACCGTGAAGAACGCAGAACCGGTCGAGCCTTGCAGGCGCATATTCCCTATTCCTCCGCCGGCATGACCCGGTTCAGGTTCGCGGGTTTGCGGACTGGACGCTGGAATGCGCCCCGATCCGCCTCTCAGCCCTGACAGCGCCAGGACACCCCGTGGGTTGAAGTTGGGCCGCGCTTAGGAAAAGCCGGTGGTCGCGTCAATCGGCGCGCATGGGCGCCGTGGTGGATGGCGGGCGCGGCCCATGGGCATCGCGCGGGCGCTGCGTTGGTGGCGGTCATGGGCCGCGATGGCCTCGGCAGACAAGGCGCCTTTCTGCACAGGGGAGTTACTTCGCCCGGCCCTGATCTAGGTTCACCGCCAAATACCGTTCGCGATCGGCACCCGCAGCGATGGGGCCGACGACGACGATACAGGGGAGGATGGACCATGAAGAAGTCCGCATTGATGCTTGCCGCCGCGTCCGCGCTCGTGCCGTTCGCACCGTCGATCGCGCAGGAAGCGGCCGATGCCGCAACCGCGACCGGGGATGCGCCGGTCCGGTACGAGGGCGAAATCCTGGTGACCGCGCGCAAACGGCAGGAATCCGTGCTCAAGGTGCCGGTGGTCGAGACGGTGCTGTCGCCCGAGATCATCGAGCGCAACCAGATCGTCGACATCCGCGGCATCGTCCAGCAGGTTTCGGGCCTGCAGATCGGCAACAACGTGCTGACCGTGGGCCCGCAGCTTTCGCTGCGCGGCGTCGGCACCAGCTCGCTCGATGCGGGCGTCGACCAGTCGGTCTCGCTCAACATCGACGGGCTGCAGCTGACGCAGGGCGCCACCTATGGCGTCGGCATGTTCGACATGGCGCAGGTCGAAGTGCTCAAGGGCCCGCAGGCGCTGTTCTTCGGCAAGAACAGTCCCGGCGGTGTCATCGCCATCCGCACCGCCGATCCGGGCCGCGAACTCGAAGTCATCGCCCGCGCCCTCTACGGCTTCGAGGCGCAGGAAAAGCGAGGCGAGTTCATCTTCTCCGGGCCGATGGGCGACACCTTCGGCATCCGCATCGCCGCCATGATGACCGACGACAACGGCTACTTCTTCAACAAGGCGGTCGCCGTGCCGGGCACCGGCGGCGCCACGCCGCAGAGCGACCGCTACAACGCCCAGCAGGAATACATCCTGCGCGGCACGCTGCTGTGGCAGCCGACGAGCGACTTCACCGCCCGGCTCAAGGTCAACAACACCGTCAAGGAAGTGGTCGGCGGCAGTTCCCCGCTCGGCAGTTGCCCCGACGGCAACGGCGCGCCGATCGGCATCCCGTTCATCAACCCGAACGACAACTGCAAGGTCGATCGCACCGTCTACATCGTCGACGTCGATCCGGCGGCGTTCCCCGGCGTGCGCAACGGCGGCGTGCCGTTCATGAAATCGGTGACGAACTTCGGGACGCTGGAGCTGAGCTACAACGTCGCCGACAAGCTGTCGCTGACCTCGACCACCGCCTATTTCGACACGGTCGTCGACGGCTTCATCAACGGCGTGAACAGCGGCGCGGCGGGCCCCACGCTGATCGCCGACAACCACTTTGCCCGCACCGACTTCACCGAGGAGCTGCGGCTGGAGTCCGACTTCGACAGTCCGCTGAACTTCCTCGTCGGCGGGTATTACCAGGACGCCAGCGTGCGCAACCGCGTCATCGTCAGCGGCAGCCAGGCCTATGGCTTCCCGGCGACGTTGGTGGGCGGCGTCAACGACGTCAGCATCAAGGCGCTGTCGGCCTTCGGGCAGCTGCGCTGGAAGCCGGTCGAGACGCTCGAGATCGCGGGCGGCGTGCGCTACACCGACGAAAAGCGCACCGACGACGCCTATTCGCAGGCGAGCATGGACGCCCCCCCGGTGCCGATCACGATCCCCAACCCGCGCCTGCGCGCGAAGAACTGGTCGCCCGAACTGACCGTCACCTTCACTCCCACCGATGATCTCACCGTCTTCGGCGCGCTGAAGCAGGGGTACAAGTCCGGCTCGTTCATCATGACCGTGCCGCCCCAGCCCGGGCAGGACAACTCCTTCGGTGACGAGCGCGTGCGCGGCGGCGAAGTGGGCTTCAAGGCGCGCATGTTCGACCGCACGTTCAGCCTCAACGGGGCGTTCTACTACTACAAGTACAACGACCTGCAGGTCGGCACCAACGAAGTGACCAACGGGGTGGTCCCGGTGATCCGCACGATCAACGCGGGCCGCTCCAAGGTCTATGGCGTCGACATGGAGGCCGCGTACCGTCCGCCCTCGCTCGACGGCCTCGCGCTCCGCCTTGCGGTCAACTGGAACCACGCGCGCTTCACCCAGTTCGACAACGCGCCCTGCACCGGCGGACAATATGTGTCCGAAGGGTGCAACCAGCTCCCGATCGAAGTCACCAATCCGGCCGAGATCGCCGCGGGCTACTTCGTGATCGAGCCCGGCACCGGCCGGCGCGTGCGCTACAACGGCCAGAGCCTTGCCGGCGTGCCGCTGCCCAAGGCGCCGAGCTGGCAGATCAACGGCGGCTTCGACTACACGACCGACCTTGGTGATGCGCTCAAGCTGGCATTCGGCGCGAACGGGCAATATTCCTCGAAGTTCCTGACCAGCCTCGGGCGCCGCGCGGACTTCTTCCAGAGCGGCTACGTCAAGCTGAACGCCAACGTCAGCGTCGGCGCGCAGAACGATGCCTGGGAAGTGGCGCTGCTGGCCAACAACCTGACCAACAAGTTCACCACCGGCAACTGCACCCAGTTCGCCGGGGCCACCGGCAACATCCTCGGCTCGATCACCGGCGCGGAAAGCCGCAATGCCGCCGGCGTGGACGAACTCGCCTGCATCGTCGAACCCGGTCGCCAGGTCTTCCTGCGGCTGACGCTGCGGCCGACCGCGTTCTGACGGTTCAGACGTAGAAGCTGCTGAGCGAGGGTATGGCCACGCCCTCGCGGCTCACCATGAAGTTGCGCACGTCGATTCGGGTGTCGACGTAGCCGGTGAGCCAGGTGCGGTAGGCGGTGCCGATGTTGCCGCCCGCCGCCGCGATCAGTTCGTTGCGGCGGCTTTCGTTGGGGATGTTCGCGCGGATGGTGCCCGGCTTGACGTAGGCCATCTGCCCGCGAAGGAACTTGCCCGCGCCGGTCGGCCCTTCGTGGTGCGACAGGTAGGCGAGCTTCGCGGCGCCCGCCGGGTGCAGCGAAGCGGGCAGCACGCCCGCCTTGCGCAGGATGGCGAGGTTGGCGATCGCATAGTCCGCCCCCGCGAGGATGGAGACGCGCGGATCGAAGCGCATCGCCAGCAGGCGCGCGTCGTCGAGGATCGCGCCCGCGGCACTGACGACGCCCGCCGCCCGCGCCTCGGCATTGAGCAGGCCGCCGGCCCGCTTGGCCTCGCCCCGCCATGTCGCGTCGAGGAACTGCGTCAGGCCGCGCGCGGAGGAGGTGCCGGCCTTGCTGTTGGCGTCCCACTGGGCGGTGCCGGGGACCTTCGCGGCCTCCGCGTCGATGATCGCGGCGATCGTCTGCGGGGCCATGTCGGTGCGCGTGGCCGCCTCGATGATGGCGGCGAGGTACTTGCCGTTGGCGGGCGGCAGGTTGAGGTTGGCGGCGGTATAGGGGTCGGCTGCCACAGGAATGGCGGCGGCGGGCGGCGGGGCGGCAGGCGCCACGGCCGCGGGCGCCACGGAGGCCGGGGCCGCGACGTCGGGCTTGACGTAGACGCCGCAGACCACGCGCCCGCTTGCCGAGTTGATCGCCAGCCCGTTCTCGCGCGCACCGGTCCGGGCGCGGGGGGAGAAGTAGTCGCTGGCGAAACCGTCGGCCGTGCGGATCTCGATGTGGCCGTAGATACGGTTCCTGTCGGTCGCGGTGGGGGTCGCCTTGTAGACGATCACCGCGCCCACCGGCGCATCGTAGGGCGACCTGATGCCCGCCGCTGCGAGGCCGAGGATATCGACGAAGCCTTCGCGGACCAGCAGCGGCCCGGCCTCGTTCGCAGCCTCGCCGCCGAGGTAGTGACCCACCGCCCCGCCGTTGAGCAGCGCCCGCTTGACGTAGCGATAGCACTTGCCGATCGAGCGCGGCAGCACCGCCTGCCGGGCGATCGAGGCCGACTTGACCGAGGCCGCGCCCGGGAACGGCACTTCTCCGCCGCCCACGGGCAGGGTGACGAGGATCGGGTCGACGGGGCTGGCCGCGCCGCCGGTCGGGATGACCAGCGTGGTGCCGACTTCGATGCGGTCGGGATTGTCGATGCCGTTGGCTTCGGCGAGCGCGGATACCGTGACGTTGTAGTGCGCGGCGATGGCCGAGAGGCTGTCGCCACGGCGGATGACGTAAGTGGTGTCCGAAAGGCGCCGGATGTTGAGCACCTGCCCCACGGCGATCCGGTCCGGATCGGCGAGGGCGTTGAGCGCCACGAGTTCGCCGACGGTGGTCTGGTTGTCCCGCGCAATCCGGGCCAGCGTGTCTCCGCCCTTGACGACATACCGAAGATATTCAGCCATCTGACCCTCCGCACTTTCAGGCGGACTCGCGAGTCCGCCGAAATGTGTCCCCGGTCACAAGAGCTACCAATCGGGGGCAGGAGTCAATTGAACGAATATTCTCGCATAACTTGTCATGATCGGCGGAATGCGGACCTTTTCATTATCAACGGGTTGATGAGAGGAGCGATTTCCTCCCCTCAATCTTGCGGGGTGACGGCCAGCTTCGCCGAGAGCGCGGTGTTGCCCTGCTGCTGGGCGACGGACGCGGCGGAGCGGCCGGAGGCATCGCGCAGGCCGGGGTCGGCGCCAGCCGCCAGCAGCATGTCGATCTGCGCCGTCCGGCCGAACAGCGCGGCCATCATCAGCGCCGTCTGCCCCGCCTTGTTGCGCGTGTTCACGTCGCACTTCTCGTGCAGGAGACGGGCGGCGATCCGGTCGTCGCCCTTGAAGGCGACGCCCATCTGCGCGGTGTTGCCCTGGTTGAGGTCGGGCTTGCACGGATCCGCGCCCGCCTTGATGAGCGCCTCCACCGCTTCCGGCTGGCCGTTGTAGGCGGCGAGGATCAGCGGGGTGAAGCCCCGCGCCTCGTAGGCGTTGACGTCCGCCCCGTTGCCGACGAGCAGCGGGATGAGGTCCGTCCGGCCCAGTTTCGCGGCCTCGAACAGCAGCTCCTGCCGCCGATCGGGCGGCGGCAGGGTGGCTGCGGGGACGGGCGCGGCGGCGGCGGCGCCCGCCAGCAACAGCGCGAGGATCACTGCTGCCCCGCGTAACGCGCTTCTGCCGTGGACTGGTACTCGGCGACGGCGCGGTTGACCTCGCTCATCGGCACGTTCACCGCCTTGGCGAGGCGGGCGCCGAGGTCCTTGTCGGCCTGCGTGAAGTAGCTGACCATGATGACGCGGGTGCGCATCGAGGTCACCACGCCAAGGTCGCCGGCGAGGTTCTTCACGAGGTCCGCCTTGTCCGCCGGCTTGAGCGCGCGGTAGAAATGGCCGGCCTGGTCGAACGGCTCGGTACGCGAGATCGGAGCGGTGCGGACCACCGCGTCGATCTTGTAGGGCGTGGGCGCGAAGGCGGGATCGACGGTCTTCGCCTCGGTGACGGAGGGGAAGTAGTTCACGTCAACCTTGCCCGTCGCATGGTCGAGCTGGCCGTCCTGGTAGTTGTTCACCACCGCCACGCGGGGCTTGTTCACCGGCAGGTCCATCACGTTCGCGCCGACGCGGTAGCGCTGCGTGTCGGAGTACGAGAACAGCCGCCCCTGCAACATGCGGTCGGGCGAAGGCTCGATCCCGGGGACGAGGTTGGCGGGCGCGAAGGCCGACTGCTCGGTCCAGCGGAAGAAGTTCTCGGGCACTTCGTTCAGCGTCATTTCGCCGATCTTGCGGAACGGCGCGTCCAGCCATTCCTTGGTATCGTCGAACGGGTTGAAGGGCAGCTTGCCCAGTTCCTCGGCGGTCATGGTCTGGACCATGAGGTCCCAGGTCGGATGGTCGCCGCTGGCGATGGCGCCGTAGAGGTCGTCGGTCAGGAAGTTGAACGGCGCCTTGGCGGCGGTGTCCCCGTTCAGGCTCTTGACGCCCTGGCGGCTGATCCAGCGGAACTTGGCGAAGACCACCTTGCCGTCCTTGTCGACCAGCTTGAAGGCGTGGACGCCGTTGCCGTCCATCGTGCGGTACGAAGCCGGGGTGCCGAGGTTCGAGTAGACATGCACCAGCATGTTGGTCGCCTCGGGCGTGCCGGAGAAGAACTCGAACAGACGGTTGGGGTCCTGCTTGTTGGTCACCGGCGAGGGCTTGAGCGAGTGGATCATGTCCGGGAACTGGATCGCGTCGCGGATGAAGAAGATCGGCAGGTTGTTGCCGACGAGATCCCAGTTGCCCTGGTCGGTGTAGAACTTGACCGCGAAGCCGTGCGGATCGCGCATCCCCTCGGGCGAGCCGGAGGGGTGGATGACGGTCGAGAAGCGCACGAAGACCGGCGTTTCCTTGCCCGCCTGCGCGAACAGCGAGGCCTTGGTGAGATCGGAGAGGTCCGCCGTCGCGCGGAACACGCCCTTCGCGCCGGTGCCGCGCGCGTGGACCACGCGTTCGGGCACGCGTTCGCGGTCGAAGCGCGCGAGCTTCTCGATCAGCGTCACGTCCTCGAGAAGGACCGGCCCGGTGTCTCCCGCCGTCAGCGAGTTGCGGTTGGAGCCGATCGGCGCGCCGTTGTCGCGCGTCATCTGCGGGGCGGCGGCGCTCGTGGCGCCGGCTTTCGTGTCGACCGTGCCGGGGACGCCCGCCTGCGCGGCGGCGGGCTTGGTCGCTGCCATGGGAGCGGCCACCGTCGTCATGCGGTCCTCGACCTGGGTCGCCGTCTGGGCGAAGGATGCAAGGGGGATTGCGGATACTGCTGCTGCAAGCAGCACTCTCGTCGAACGTCTCATAACGCCTCTCCTTTTTTCGGGAGAAGCATTGTCGCTGTGTCGCCGGCTACTCCAGCGACATTCATTCATTACAGAAATCGGATATGCCGTTCATCCGGCAGAAAGGTTGCGGGAACCTTTTGGCGTGACCGCCGCGGCGTGAATTTCAGGAGCCGGCGGCCGGGCACTTGCCGCCGGGAACGGCCTGCCACTGGTAGGCATCCACCGTCTCGCCGCGCGGGAGGTAGGTCAGGGACAGCTTCCGGCCCTCGCGTTCGACGTCCAGCGTCACCGTCCTTGCCTGGTCGCCCTGGAGCGCGTCCTGCGGGAAGCGGTTGAGCACCCGGTCCCCGTCGCGCAGGCCCGCGAGCGCGGCGGCGGAGCCGGGCTTCAGGCCCTTCACGACCCGCTCCGGGGTCACGAGGATCATCGGATCGAAGCCGAGGTCGAAGCGCTTCAGCGCCTTGGTGGTGCGCTCGAAGCAGGGGCCGAAGGCGTCGGACGGCGGAACCACGGTGCCGCCCGCCAGCATGGCGTCGAAGTCTGCAAGGCCCTCGGCGCCGAGGTTCTTTTCGAGCAGGCGCTTCCAGAGGTTCAGGTCCATCGGCCGACCGGCGCGGCGCTCGGCGAGCATGGTCCGCACCACGTCGTCGAGAGAGCGCTTGCCCTGCGATGCGGCGCGGATCCGCGCATCGACCGAGGCGAAGTACAGGGAGCCCCGGTCGTAGGGCAGCACGCGGACGCGGGTGTCCTTCCAGAAGCCCTCGGCGATCCGGTCGTTCGGCGTGTCGATCAGGGCGTTGGTGTAGTACCGCCCGGCGGTGGAGTTGAGGTCCTCGAGGAAGGCGTGCTTCGAGATCAGCCCCGCGCGCCAGGGAAGCAGGCGCTTGTAGTGCACCGCCAGCCCTTCGCCGAACCACGACATGCCCAGCCCGCCCGGCGCGTCCATCGAATCGTTGAGCGAGTTGATCCAGGCATGGACCATCTCGTGCGCAAGCAGGCTTTCGAGGTCGACGATCGGTGTCTTGTCGCTGAAGGTGAAGGCGAAGCTGTCGGTCAATCCGATGCCGCTTCCCGGGTTCAGCCGGTTGGTGCGTGCGAAGACCCCGAAGCT
>DATKFS010000286.1:0-2920 GCA_035511275.1 Novosphingobium sp. | reverse complement strand
GCGGCATCCGTGGCTCGCCATGAGCGTGATCGGTCCCGTGCTCACCTCCTACCGCGCGATCGACGAGATCATGCGCATGGACGATGCACTGGCGATGCCGGGCAGCGAGATCGTCGGGATCATGGGCGCACAGGGCACCGGCTGGGGCGACTTCGCGCAGGAGATGCTGCTGGTCCGCCACGGGAGCGACCATCAGCGCCTGCGCTCCAGCGTCTCCGCCGCGTTCGGACCGGGCAACGTCAAGCGGATGCGCCCGGTGATGACCGCGACGATCGGCGCCCTGCTCGATGAATGGGCGCCGCGCGGCGCGTTCGACTTCACGGAGTTCGCCGCCAACTTCCCCGTCCGCGTGATGTTCGCGCTGATCGGCGGAGACGTCGCCCGCCTGCCCGCGATCATCTCCTCGCTCGAGGTGCAGGGCACCAGCTTCAACATGATCGTCGAGGACATGCCGAAGATCGAGGCGGCCTATCAGGTGCTCTGGCGCTTCGTCGACGAGCTGATCGAGGAGCGCGGGCCGGACGGCCAGCGCGGCGACCTGCTCGACGACCTCATCGCCGCCGAGACGCGCGGCGACCTCAGTGCCAAGGAACTGCGCCAGATGCTCGTGTTCCTGTTCGGCGCGGGCTACGATACGTCCAAGAACCTGCTGACGCTGCTGATGGACTCGATGATCGCGCATCCCGCGATGTGGCAGCGCTGCGCGGTGAACCGCGACTACTGCCGCAAGGTCGTGCGCGAGCAGCTGCGGCTCACCAGCCCGTCCAACACCTACCGCGTCACCACGCGCGAGGTGGTGTGGGAGGGCGTGGCGATCCCGGCGGGGACGATGCTGCTGTTCCCGCTCGGCGTCTCCGGCCGCGACCCGGCCCTGTTCGCGCATCCGCTGGAATTCGATCCCGACCGGCCCGACCGCACCGCGCCGCTCGCCTTCGGTCGCGGGATGCACATCTGCCTCGGCCAGTTCCTCGCGCAGGCCAACGTCGAGGAAGCCACGCACCTCATCGCCCAGCGCCTGACCAACCCGCGCCACGCCGCACCGCCCGCATGGCGCAGCTTCTGCGGGGTCTGGGGCATAAAGTCGCTGCCCATCGCCTTCGACCCAGCCCCGGCCCGCGCCCCGGAGCCCGCCGCCTGATGGCCACGGCCGCCCCTCCCAAGCGCCGCATGGCGACGCGCCAGTCCGCCACCCACGCCGCGCTCCTAGACGCGGTGGAGACGATCATGCGCGAGGAAGGCTATGCCGCGCTCACCTCGCGCCGGGTGGCGCTCTGGGCGGGGATCAACCAGCAGACGCTCTACTACTATTTCGCGACGATGGATGAACTGCTGCTCACGTCCTACCGCCGCCGCACCGGGCGGATGCGCGAAGCGGTGGAGCAGGCGCTGCGGACCGCGCGGCCGCTCCATGCGCTGTGGCAGTGCTTCGCCGACCCCGCCGACGCCGCGCTGACCATGGAATACCTTGCCCTCGCCAACCACAACGAGGCGATCCGCCGCGAGACCGTGGCGTTCGGCGAGAGCCTGCGCGCCCTGGAGATCGAGGGCCTTAGCCTCGCAGGCTGCCTGCCCCCCGGCGCGCCGGCGCATCCGCTCGGCCTCGTCATGGCATTGACCTGGACCGCGCACCTGATGGGCTTCGAGGCGACGCTCGGCCTGAAGGGCGGTCACGGCGAGGCCAAGGCGCTCGCCGAATGGGCGTTGGACCGGGTAGAGCCCTGACGGCGGCTCACACCCCCGCGAGCACGCCCGCCTTCTCGTTCTGCGCGGCGTAGCGCCGCGCGAGCACCGCGCAGACCATGAGCTGGATCTGGTGGAAGAACATCAGCGGCAGGATGATCGCACCCACCTGCGCCGCCGGGAACAGCACGCCCGCCAGCGGCACCCCGGTGGCGAGGCTCTTCTTCGAGCCGCAGAACAGCAGCACGATCCGATCCTCGCGCGAGAATCCCAGCACCTTGCCGACGAACGTGGAGACCACCATCACTACCGCCAGCACGCCCAGCGACAGCACCGCGATCAGCGCCAGTTCGCCCAGCGTCACTTTCTGCCAGAGCCCCTCGATCACCGCCGCGCCGAACGCCGTGTAGACCACCAGCAGGATCGAACCGCGATCGACGTAGCCCAGCACCTTCTTGTTGCGCGTCACGAAGCCGCCGATCCACGGCCGCAGGAAATGGCCGAGCAGGAACGGCAGCAGCAGTTGCGTGGCGATGGCGATCACCGGGTCGGCGGAGAAGCCGCCGCTGTCGCCGGTGATGAACAGCGCGGTCAGCAGCGGGGTAATGAAGATGCCGGCAAGGTTCGAGAACGAGGCGCTGCACACCGCCGCCGCCACGTTGCCCCCGGCGATCGCGGTGAACGCGATCGAGGACTGCACCGTGGAGGGCAGCAGCGTCAGGAACAGCACGCCGGTTGCCAGCGAAGGCTCCAGCCCCGGGATCGCGCGGACGCCGAGACCGACCAGCGGGAACAGCACGAAGGTGGTCGCCGCCACCGTCAGGTGCAGCTTCCAGGCCCGCGCGCCATCGAGGATCGCCTCGCGCGAGAGCTTGGCGCCGTGGAGGAAGAACAGCAGCGCGATGCCCGCGTCCGCGACGCCGCCCGCGATGTCGGCCCAGATCCCGCGCGCCGGGAGCACCGATGCCAGTCCCACCGTGCCGACCAGCAGCAACAGGTAGGGGTCGATGTTCAGGCGCGCGAGCAGACCCTTCATGCGTATTACGTCCTTGCCGTCAGAGCCACTTGTGCTCGCGATACCACTGCGCGGTGGCCCGCAGCCCTTCGCGCGTCTCGATGCGCGGTTGCCAGAGCGCGGCGGGAACCGCGGCCTCGGGCGAAACCACCCAGTCCGGGTGGCTGAAATAGGCGGCACGGTCGAGCGTCATTTTTGCGCGTGGACCGCGCAAAAAATTGTCGA
>DATKFS010000285.1:0-9231 GCA_035511275.1 Novosphingobium sp. | reverse complement strand
GGCCGAGGGGCGGAATTCCAGCTCGGTGGGCGAGATTCGTGGCCCGACCTTGCCCGGCTCGTAGCCCAGTTCGGTAAGGTTGCGCTGGACGAACTGGGCGCTCTCGATCGCCGCGCTCTGGCCGGGATTGCATACCACGATGGTATCCCGGTCCAGCGGAGCGCCCATCGCAATCAGCAGGCGCGTGGCGTTGCGCAAGTTGGTGGTGGTGTGCCGGGCATAGGGCTCGATGACGATGGCATCTGCGGGAATGCCGTAGCGCTCGATCAGGGCGGCGCGCATCTCCTGCGCCTCGGCGAAGGGGGTGGCGCGCGGGTGGGCGCGGCCGCCGGTGACGATGATGAACGGCACGTCGCCCGCCGCGAAGCGCTGCGCGGCAAGGCGCAGGTGATACTTGCCGAAGGGGCTGAGCGGCATGTCGTCCACCTCGGGGCCCACCCCGGTGACGATCATCGCGGTATAGCGGAAGCGCTTCCAGTCGAGCCCCTTCGCGCGCTTCATGGCGGGTGCGTTGAGGCCGCCGAGCAGTGGCTCGAAGCCGATCGCGTCGGTGCGGTCGCTACCGTCGAGCAGGGCCAGCGCGAACTCGACGCTGGGGTCGAGCGCCTGCGCGGACCCGGCGCGCGCCGTCTGGGAGAGCCACGCCGCCGCCTGCAGCCGGGAGCGGATTTCCTGAGGATCGACCGTACCGGCGCCGTCGATCTGCGGATAGCCCGGCACCTGGCCGAGCCCGTAAGTCCGCACGATCGTGTTGATGCCGGCGATCTCGCGCCCGGCCTGCGCGGCGGGACCATCGTCCGCGCCGCCGGCGACGACGGCCGAGGCGAGCACTTGCGCCTCGTCCTGCGTCCATACCATCGCCTGCGCCACGCAGCCGAGGTCCGCGCCGCACGCCGCACGCCGATCGTACCGCGCGCGCAGCATGGCGGCGACTTCGGGCCGGGCCTGCAGCGCGGTCATCGCCGAGGGATTGCGGCCCAGCGCGTCGAGCAGCGGGAACAGCCGCGCCGACAGCGCCTCCGCCACCGTGTCCCTCGCCGTCCCGGCCGAAGCCGGGACAGCCATGAGGGAGAGCGCCGTCGCCGCGACGATGGTCGCCGCCATTCGCGCCGGGCCTCCGCGCATCACCAGGACTTGCCGATGACGAGGCGGAAGTTGCGGCCGAAGATCGGGCGGCCGTAGATCGCCTCCGCGCTGCCCTGTCCGGCCAGCGAGTCGGTGCGGGTATTGCCTTCGGTGAGGCCGTGGGCGTTGAACAGGTTGTCGCCGACGACCTGCAGGTTCCACGTGCCGTGGCGCAGCGTCACGCCCGCGCCGACGGTGCCGTAGGCGGGCAGCGCGGTGTTGTTGTAGAGATCGACGAAGCGCTTGCCCATGTAGGTGTAGCGTCCGTAGATCGACACGTCCGTCTCGCCGGTGCGGAAGTCGAAGCTCGGGCGGATGTTGCCGTAGACCTTGGGCTGGCGGACGATCTGGTTGCCCTGGGCCTGTTCCGGGTCGGCCCCGGTGGTGCTTTCGAAGTTCTTGTACTTCGGATCGCTGACGGTCAGCGCGCCGTTGAGCGTGAACCACGGCGTGACCGCCCAGGCACCGTCGAACTCGACGCCCTTGACCTGCGCCTCGCCGATGAAGGGCACGTTCACGTCGTTGCGGCCCGTGGTCGGGTCGTAGGCGAGGAACGAGGCGTTGAGCGGGTCGAAGTTGGTGTAGAAGCCGGTCACGTAGAGGTACGAGCGGCCCGAGGCCAGCTTGAGGCCCACTTCGAACTGGTCGGCCACGGTGGTGATGATCGTCGGGTTGATGCTCATCACCGTCTGCACGTTCGGCGGCGTCTCGAGGTGCGAGGCTCGGCCGTAGACACCGATGTGATCCGAGAAGTCGTAGTTCGCGCCGACCGTCCAGTTGGTGACGTTGGGCTTGAGCTTCTGGTTCAGGATGACGCCGGTGAAGGCGCGGGTGCTGTCATCGGCCAGCGTGGTGGTGTCGCCAAGGTTCGCGGCCTCGGTCAGTGCGGCCCAGCCCTTGTAGCTGTAGCGCTCGTGGCGGATGCCCGCGTCGATGCGCAGGCCGGGCACGATCTCCCAGGTGTCGTTGGCGTAGAGCGCGAACATCTTCGCGTCGGAGTCGCCCTGGTTGAGCGTGGCGGCATAGTTCAGCACGCCGTTGTCGGTGACGGTGCCGATCGCGGTGCCCGCCGCGTTGTAGGCGACGAGGTCCAGCGTGCGCGGCTTGCCCGAAACCTCGATCAGGTAGTTCTGGTAGAGGGTCCTGCTGTCCTCGCCGTAAAGGCTGCCGTAGAGGCCCAGCTTGATGTCGTGGCTGCCGATGCCGGTCTCGAACCTGCGGGCGACCGAGAGGTTGGCCTGGCCCGAGTAGAACTTCGAGTGGATGTCGCGGTACTGGCCCTGCATGACGAGGCCCGAGGCGGAATACGGATCGTAGACCGTGTTGGTGCCCGCCAGCACGTAGCCCATGCGGCTGACGGCGCCGAAGGCGGTCGTCGCGCGGGCGAGGTAGCTGTTGGCGAAAGTGTTGCCGTCGGCCGGGTTGGTGGTCGAGTAGAACGCGGTGAAGTCGTTCTTGCCCTGCGTGTAGCCGGCCTTGGCGGAGACCAGCCAGCCGTCGAAGTCGGCTTCGTACTGCGCGCCGAAGTTCAGCATCTGCATGTGGCGGCCATCGGACAGGTCGCTGTTGCGGCTCTGGATGACGCCGTTGCCGTCGCGGTACTTGAGGTTGACGTTGCGGAAGGCGGGCGAGTTCATCGTGCCTTCGAAGTAGTCGATGTACTGGTCCAGCGACTTGCTCGGATCGCGCGGGTCGTTGGTCGGGATCGGCAGGTAGAAGACGTTGTGATCGTTGACGTAGTTGACGTTCAGCTTGATGAAGCCGTTGTCGAGGTCATGCTTGATGTTGGCGCGGATCTGGCCGCCCTTGTCGTTCGGGAAGCCGTTGTCGCGGTAGCCGTCGTGCTGGCGCAGGAAGCCGCCGATCGCGTAGTAGGTGTTCTTGCCGAGCGGGCCGGACTGGTAGGCGTCGAGGCGGTAGAGCCCGGTGTCGCCCAGCGTCACCTGCGCCTTGCCAGCGGGCGTGTCGGTCCCGGTGACGGTGATCGCGTTGATGATCGCGCCCGAGTAGCTGGCGTAAACCGGTGCCGGACCGCCGCGCACCACTTCGACGCGCTGGGTCATCAGGTCGGGCTTGAGGATCGCGTCGCCGCGGAAGAACACGCCGTCGTTCTCGTGGAACAGCGGCAGGCCGTCCTGCTGGAAGCTGACGAAGCCGCCGTCGTTGGGCAGGCCGCGGATGCGGTAGATGTTCTGGACCTCGCCGCCGGTGATCTCGGTCTGGAAGCCGGGAAGCTGGCCGATGAGGTCGGCGAAGTTGACCGGCGCGATCTTCTCGAAATCTTCCTGCGACACGGTGTTGATCGCGTAGGACACGTCGAAGCGGCGCTCGGCGCGGGTCGAGCCCGTGACGATGATGTCGTCGCCCTGCGCGGGCGCGTCTTCGGCGGCCGGAGCGGCGGGTGCGGCGCTCTGGGCATGGGCAGGCGCGACGGCGACGGTGCAGATCGCGGCGAGCGCGGTTCCGGTGGCGAGAACGGTCTTGAGCATGGTGGCCCCTCATGGAATTTCGGTGCCGCCGAAGCGGCGACGGGCCGCCATTGGTCGCCTAGTATGACGTTTTTAATTATTGTTGTGAAAATAAATAATCGCCTCTAGCGCCCGCTCCAAGGAGGCAGGCGGTTGCACATTCCCTCGTTCGACAAGGACCAGCGGCGCATCATCCACGAGCTGCGCAAGGCCGGGCCGCTGTCGCGCTCGGCGCTGGCGGTGCGGCTGGAGATCAGCGGGACGGCGCTCACCCGGCTTTCGCGCGAGCTGCTGACGCTGGGCGTGCTGGAGGAAGTGCCCGACGGCGAGGCGCATGGTCGCGGGCGCCCGGCGATCCCGCTGCGCCTCGCCTCGCAGGGCGGCTATGCGGCGGGCGCGACGGCGCACAAGGGCGTGCTCGACATCGCGCTGGTGGACTTCGCGGGCGCGACGATCGCCACCCACAGCGAGGCGATCCCGCCGATCGACCCGCAGGAATTCGCGCGCATGGTCCGGCGCATCACCCACGACCTCGTGGACGAGCACCGCCTGCTCGGCCGCCGGATGCTGGGCCTCGGCGTCGCGGTGCCCGGCCCTTCGCTCGGCCCGGGGAACGACCGGTGGAGCGTGGTGGACGACATGCCCGGCTGGCGCGGCACGCCCCTGCGCGAGATCCTCAGCGCGGAACTCGGCTGGCCGCTGTGGATCGAGAACGACGCCAACGTCGCCGCCATCGCCGAGTTCTACCTCGGCGGGCTGATGCGCGATTTCTCGACGGTGGTGGTGCTGCTGCTGGGCTACGGCATCGGCGCGGGCGTCATCGTCGACGGGCGGCTGGTGCGCGGGCAGTTCGGCGTCGCGGGCGAAGTCGGCTGCCTGTTTCCGGGCGACCGGCCGCGCCCCAGCCCGCTCGACCTGCTTTCCACGCTGCGCGCCGCCGGCTGCCCGGTATCCTCGGTGGGCGAGATCGACCCCGATTCGCCGGACCAGATGCCGGCCATCGCGACCTGGACCGACCGCGCCGCGCGGCAGCTCGAAGTGGTCTGCAACACCGCCTTCGCCTGGCTGGACCCGGGGGCCATCGTGCTGGCGGGCACGGTCCCCGTCGCCATCCTGGAGGGGCTTTCCACGCGGCTTTGCGGCGCCGATCTGGTGACGACGGTCAACGATCGCCGGCCCCCGGTGCGGGTTTCCGGGCTGCGCGGCTCGCCGATCACGCTGGGCGCGGCGCTGCTGCCGATCCACGCCTTCTCCGCCGACGAGTGAGCTGGTCCCGCTTGGACCCGTGAAACTTTCGAAATTGGCCGATTGAAGGGACGATCGCTCGGCGCGACAGTGTCGGCATGAAGTTCCCTTCCGGTTCCGCGCAAGACCTGCTGAAACTCATCCGCGAGCACCCGCTCGCATGGCTGGTTTCCGCGCGGGCCGGGCATTTCCAGGCGATCCCCCTGCCGCTGCTGGCCGAGACCGGCGAGGGGGACGAACTTACCGCGCTGTTCGGCCACTGCTCGCGCGGGAACCCGCAGGTCGCCCACTTGCGCGAGGACGGGCGGGCGCTGGCCCTGTTCTCGGGGCCGCACGGCTACATGTCGCCCTCGCTGGTGAGCAATCCGGTCTGGGTGCCGACCTGGAACTACGCCGTCGCCGCGATCGAGGTGGACGTGACCTTCGTGGAGGACGAGACGCTCGATTCGGTCGTGCGCCTGTCCGACGCGATGGAGGCCGGCCTGCCGGACCCCTGGACGATCGAGCGCGCGGGGCCTCGCGTCGAGCCGATGCTGGGCCGCATCATCGCCTTTCGCGCCACTGTCCGCTCCACCTGGGCCAGCTTCAAGATGGGCCAGGACGAGACGCTGACGGCGCTGTCCGAACTCATTTCCGGCACCGGCGACGCCTCGCTGGCCGACTGGATGACACGCATGAACGCCGGGCGCCTGCAGGAAGCGCTCGCGCAGTAAACAGGCCGCGCCCGGCATGTGCCGGGAAGACGGCAGTCGAGGGAGTTTCCCGGACCACGCGCAACGCGGGTCCGGGGGAAGTCAGGGAAACCGGCCGCAGCGCCGGTGACGATCGAACGAGGGTGGACCGTCGAGAGACGGGATCTCCCCGCAAAAATGAGGGCTAACGCGATGAAGACCATGTTCAAAACTGCGATTCTCACCTCCACCGTCCTGGCGCTCGGCATCGCGATGCCGGCGATGGCCGACGAGGCTCCCGCCGCCGGCACCGCCGAGGGCGACATCATCGTCACCGCGACCAAGCGCGCACTGAAGATCAGCGAAGTGCCGATGCCGATCAGCGCGGTCACCGGCGACCAGCTCAAGGCGATGAACGCGAACTCGCTGGCCGACTACATCACCCGCCTGCCGGGCGTGGTCTTCAACGACTACCAGCCGGGCATCTCGGAAGTCGTGATCCGCGGCATCGCCGCCACCACCTACCACGAGCAGGGCCAGACCACGGTCGGCTACTACCTCAACGAAGTGCCGCTGGTGGAGCCCGGCTTCCCGATCGGCATTCCCGACATCGACACCTTCGACCTCAAGCGCGTGGACGTGCTGCGCGGGCCGCAGGGCACGCTGTTCGGCACCTCGACGCTGGGCGGCGCGGTGAACTACGTCGCTGAAACCGCCGACACCTCCAAGATCGACGCCGCCGCGCAGGGGCTGGTCGGCAGCACCAAGAACGCCTCGGGCCAGCTCAACTACGCCGCCAAGGCGATGGTCAACGTGCCGATCATCCAGGACAAGCTGGCGGTGCGGGTGATGGCGCTCCAGCGCGTCGACGCGGGCTACCTCGACAATCCGGGCATCGGCGAGAACGGGTCCAGCGACTACCGCACGCGCGGCCTGCGCGGCTCGATCGTGGCGACGCCGATGGAAGGCACCACGCTCACCTACCTCTCGACCTACCAGGACACCAAGCTCGACGACCAGACCTACCTGGACCTCGACAATCCCTACATCCGCAACACCCCGCGCGCCGAGCCGCAGAAGACCGACTTCTGGATGAACAGCCTGCGCATCGACCAGGAACTGCCCTTCGCGACGCTGACCGTGCTGGGCTCGGTCACCACGAAGAACAACACCACGCTCTATTCCTCCCCCTATGCCTACGTGACCGGGGTCACCACCGGGGACGACGCCGCCTATTCGCTGGGCGACGCGCACGCCAACATCAAGTCGTTCGAGACGCGCCTCGCCTCCAGCGGCGACGGTCCGGTCGAATGGCTGATCGGCTTCAGCTACATGAAGGCCAAGAAGCACAGCGCCGACCGCATCTACCAGGGCGGCGCGGCGGCGTTCATCGACGCCAACCCCGATCTCTACGACGGCATCTCGGGTGACGTGATCGCGCCGGACGACGCCATCTACGGCTATTTCTCCGACACCAAGAACGAGAACTTCGGCGTGTTCGGCGAAATCTCGTGGGAATTCGCGACCGACTTCAAGTTCACCCTCGGCGGCCGCTACTACAACACCCGCAACAGCGCCGAGATCACCAACGCGCCCGGCTCGCTCGCGCCGGGCAGCTACACCGCCGTCGCGTCGAGCTTCGGCGTCAAGCAGAAGGAAGACGGCTTCACCCCCAAGGTCTCGGTCTCGTACAAGCCGAGCGACGCGCTGCTGGTCTACGCCACCTATTCGCAGGGCTACCGCGAGGGCGGGCCGAACCCCAACGCCGCGATCCTCGACGGCATCCCGACCAGCTACAAGAGCGACACCGTCGACAACTACGAGGCGGGCGTGAAGGCCGCGCTGTTCGACAACGTGCTGACCATCGACCTCGCCGCCTTCCACATCGAGTGGAACGACATCCAGGCCCGCCTCTTCACCGACGCGCCCTACTACTACTCGTATGTCACCAACGCGGGCGGCGCGAAGATCGACGGCGTCGAATTCGCGGGCGCGCTGCAGGTCAACCGCATGGTCAGCTTCGGCTCGAACGTGACCTACCAGGACGGTCGCCTCAGCAAGTTCCTGCCCGATACCTTCGCGGTCGGCGGCGGCTACGGTTCGGGCACCACGCTGCCGGGCTCGTCGAAGTGGTCGGTCGCCAACAACCTGCGCTTCGACTTCGCCGACGTCAGCGGCGCGCCGAGCGTGGAACTGGCGCACCGCTACCTCTCGAAGGCCCCGGTCGCCTTCGGCAACGACGCCAAGCGCGGCGGCTTCAACGTCTTCGACCTGCGCGCCTCGATGGGGCTGGGCGAGAATATCCGCGTGATGGGCTTCGTCAACAACCTGTTCGACAAGTTCGGCGTGCTCAACGCGCCGTTCACCTCGCAGGCGGTGCCCGCCGGTTCGATCATCCGTCCGCGCACGTTCGGCGTGAAGCTCGACTGGACGATGTAAGACTGCCAACGCGCGGCGGCGGGTCCGGCAGCGGGCCCGCCGCCGTGCTTTTTTCGGGAATTTCCAAGACGATGCGTTCGAGCGCCCTCCTCGCCGCCAGCCTGCTGGCCCTTTCCGCCCCGGCCCTGGCGGGCGAGGAGGCGCTGACGCTCCAGCCCACCCGCGCCCTCAAGTTCACCGCGACGACCGCGACCTGGACCCAGCTCGACCTGTCCCCCGACGGCCGGACAATCCTGTTCGACGTGCTGGGCGACATCTACGCCCTCGACGCCGTGGCGGGCGGGCCCGCGCGCCCGGTGCTCACCGGCATGGCCTTCGAGAGCAACCCGGTCTTCTCGCCCGACGGCAGGCGCTTCGCCTTCATCTCCGACCGGTCGGGCGCGATGAACCTGTGGGTCGCCAATGTCGACGGCACCGGCCTCAAACAGCTCTCCCGCGACACCGGCATGGAGGTCTGGTCCTCGCCCGCGTGGTCGCCCGACGGCGGCAAGGTCTACGCCTCGCGGATGACGCGCCCGCGCCTCGCCTTCGAGCTGTTCCTGTTCGACGTGGACGGCGGCGCCGGTCTCCAGCTGACCGAGGCCGGATCGCCCGCCAACTGGGACACCCGCCACAACGCGCTGGGCGCGGTCGCCTCGGCGGACGGCAACTATCTCTATTACGCGACCAAGCTCGGCCACACCTGGACCGAGGACGATCCGCCGAACTGGCAGGTCGCCCGCCGTGACTTGCGGACCGGGGCCGAGGACGTGGTGATCAGCGCACCCGGCGGCGCGCTGCACCCGGCGCTGTCGCACGACGGCCGCCTGATCGCCTACGCCAGCCGCAAGGGCGGCGAGACCGGCCTGCGCCTGCGCAACCTCGTCACCGGCGAGGACCGCTGGATCGCCGACAGGATCGACCACGACGCGCAGGAGGGCGGCTACTACGCCGACCTCACCCCGCGCTTCACGTTCGCGCCCGACGACAGGTCGATCGTCATGGGGCTGGACGGCGGCATCGCCCGGCTGGACATCGCCAGCGGCAGCATCGCGCCGATCCCCTTCACCGCCCAGGTCGACCAGCGGATGGGCCCGCTCACCCGCGTCTCGCAGAAGCAGGAGGACGGGCCGGTCCGTGTCCGCATCATCCAGGGCCCGCGCCAGTCGCCCGATGGCCGGACGCTCGCCTTCACCGCGCTCGGCGCGCTCTACGTGCAGGCGCTGGATGGAAAGGCGGCACCGCGCAGGCTGGTCCCCGCCGACGCCTTCCAGCCGAGCTGGTCGCCCGATGGCCGCAGCCTC
>DATKFS010000284.1:0-1986 GCA_035511275.1 Novosphingobium sp. | reverse complement strand
GGCGCTGGCGGGAGACCTGGTCTTCGACCTGCTGGCCGCGCGCCTCGTCATCCGGCTCAGGGGATCGGGGCGCGGCTATCGCTGGCTGGTGGTGGCGGGCGCAATCCCCTGCGCGATGGCCTTCGCCGCGCTCTACGCGATGCCCGCCTGGGGCGCGCGCAGCGGCTGGATGCTCGCCTTCGCGCTGCTGGTGTTCCGGGGCGCCTATGCCGTGATCGACGTGCCCCACAACGCGCTGATGGCGCAGATGACCACCGACAGCCGCGCGAGGGGCCGCGTCTCGGGCTACCGGCTGCTGTTCAGCACGGCGAGTTCGCTGGCGGTCGCCACGGTCCTCGCCCCGCTGGTGCAGGACGCCGCGCGCGACCGCGCCTTCGGAGCGCTGGCGATCACCGGGCTCGTCGCGGCGGTGCTGTTCACGCTGACGATGGTGCTCTGCGCCCTCACCTCTCGCGGCGGGACCGATCGCCCCCCGACGGCAGGCGACGCCCAGGACGGCATCGCGGTGCCGCTGGGCAATTCGCTGGTGCTGGGCATGGGCCTGCTCGCGATCGTCACCGGCTTCGCGATCCCGATGTTCGGGCGCATGATCCTCTACGTCTCGACTTACGTGGTGGACCGGCCGGACCTCGTCGGCACGCTGCTGCTGGCGCTGACCGCCGGCCAGTTCGTCGGCGTCCTCGCGTGGACGGCGCTGACCAGCCGCCATGACAAGAGCCGCCTCCTCGCCATGGGCCACGCCGTCAGCGGAGTGGGCATGGCGCTTTTCGTGCTGTGCCTCGGCTGGCCGCCCGCCCTGCCCGCCTGCGCGGCGCTGATCGGCTTCGGCTTCGCGAGCGTGTTCATGCTGCCCTGGGGCCTGCTGGCGGACACGGTGGACTTCGTCGCCTGGCGCCATGGCCGCAGGCTGGAAACGGGGCTCTTCGCCGCCTACCTCGTGGCGGTGAAGGCGAGCGGGGCGGCCTCCACGGCACTCATCGGCTGGTCGCTGGGATGGCTCGGCTACGTGCCGGGCGCCGGCCAGACCTTTGCGGTACAGGCGGGCATGGTCGCGCTGGGACTAGGGGTGCCGTTCGCCGGATGCCTCGGCGCGACGCTGCTGATGCGCCGGTTCGACATCGGCCACCGCCGCCACGCGCGTGTACTCGCCGCGCTTTCGCGCAGGAATACACGCGCCCGGCGACCCGATCAGTCCGGCGCGGAGCCGGTCTCGGGATTGAACCTGGGATTGGCGAAGTCGAGCGGCGAGGGAACCACCTTCGCGGGCGGCGCGGCGCTTTCGGCCCAGGCGCGGCAGAGCATGTCGCGCAGCATCGCCGCGCCCGCGCTCGTACGCTCGTAGACCATCTCGCGCACGTCCTTGTCGGCGAAGTCGGCGAAACCGCCGCGCTGCTCCAGCTTGTAGACGGCCTCCATCTTGTCGCCCGAGTGGTCGAGGTAGGCGAGCACCGCGTCGAACATGTCGCCCTGCTGGTGGCCCGGTGCGCCGATGCGCGGGGCGATGTCCGCCACGGTAAGGCCGATGCCGTCGACGAACCGGCTCTCGAAGCGGCCGTGGACGGTACGGTCGGTGGTGTAGCCGTGCGGGTTCGGCCCGCGCCAGCCGTCGCTGTTGACCGAATCGTGCATCGGGTTGGCGCCGTCGCCGATGTAGTGGCCGAGGCGGAACACGTCGAAGGCGCAGTTCTGCTCGGCCACCGAGGCGTCGCGCCCTTCGGCCTGCGCGGCGCGGACCTGCCTCATGCACACGACGATGCGGTCGTAGGCCTCGATCGCGGCATAGGGCAGCGTGCCGGTCCAGCGCACATTGGTGCGCGCGGCGGTAGCGGGATCGCTGTCCTTGATCGTCTCGTAGTGCTTGTAGAGCGCGATCACGAATTCGTAGCGCGAGCGGGGGATGGGCTTCACGAAGGTGAACTGCTCGCGGAACCAGCCGTGGTTGGGATCTTCCTCGATCTTCGAGAAGTTCTCCGAATCCCCGCGCCA
>DATKFS010000283.1:0-33924 GCA_035511275.1 Novosphingobium sp. | reverse complement strand
GACCGATCCGTTTCGGACGCATGGACTGCGCTGGTAGCGACTTGAGGCTCGCAACCCGTTGCCCATGACACCGACCCGATACACCGTTTCGCCTCAGCTACAGGCTAGCGGATGTCGGAGCATATAACCCAAATGGTTCGTTATGTCAACCACCAACAGTCGCGTCATCCCAGCGAAAGCCGGGACCGCTGCGTACCCTGAGGCGAAACCCCTCCGACAGCCCCGTCACCAAGCGCCCGACCTCACCCAAGGCGCGGCCTTGCCAGCGGTCCCCGCCTTCGCGGGGACAGCGGGGTCGACATCAGGCCCGCGCCTCGTTCACGCCGGCGCTGTTGTGGCGCAGCGCCTTCAGCACCGTGTCGACGATCTGCGGGGCGTTGAGGCCCGCCTCGTCGTATTGCGCCTCGGGCTTGTCGTGGTCCTGGAACACGTCGGGCAGGCGCATGGTGCGGATCCGGAGCCCGGCATCGGTCAGGCCCTCGTCGCTCGCCATGGTGAGGACGTGAGCGCCGAGGCCGCCGATCGAGCCTTCCTCGACCGTCACGATCACTTCGTGGCTGAGCATCATGCGGCGGATGAGGTCGGTGTCGATCGGCTTGGCGAAGCGCAGGTCGGCCACCGTCGTGGAAAGCCCCTTCGCTTCAAGCTGGTCGGCGGCCTTGAGCGCTTCGCCCAGGCGCGTGCCGAGCGAGAGGATGGCGACCTTGGAGCCCCCATTGTCGTTGCCGCGCACCACGCGGCCCTTGCCGATCTCCAGCGCCTGCGGGACTTCGGGCATCTCCACCCCGGTGCCGTTGCCGCGCGGGTAGCGGAAGGCGATGGGGCCGTCGTCGTAGAGCGCGGCGGTGTGGACCATGTGGACCAGTTCCGCCTCGTCGGCGGCGGCCATGACCACCATGTTGGGCAGCGTGGCGAGGTAGGTCACGTCGAACGAACCGGCGTGGGTCGCCCCGTCGGCGCCGACGAGCCCGGCGCGGTCGATCGCGAAGCGCACCGGCAGGTTCTGGATCGCCACGTCGTGCACGACCTGGTCGAAGGCGCGCTGCAGGAAGGTGGAGTAGATCGCGCAGAACGGCCGCATCCCCTGTGCCGCAAGCCCGGCGGCGAACGTCACCGCGTGCTGCTCGGCGATGCCGACGTCGAAGCTGCGCTGCGGGAACTGTGCGGCGAACTTGTCGAGCCCGGTGCCGGACGGCATGGCCGCGGTGATCGCGCAGATCGTGGCATCGCGCTCCGCCTCGGCCGTCAGCGCCGCCGCGAAGACGCCGGTGTAGCTGGGCGGGCCGGCGGGGGCCTTGGCCTGCTCGCCGGTGATGACGTCGAACTTCTGGACGCCGTGGTACTTGTCGGCCGCGTTCTCGGCCGGGGCGTAGCCCTTGCCCTTCTGCGTCACGACATGGACGAGGATCGGGCCTTCGCCCGCATCGCGCACGTTCTCCAGCACGGGGACAAGCGCGTCGAGGTCGTGGCCGTCGATCGGGCCGACGTAGTAGAAGCCCAGTTCCTCGAACAGGGTGCCGCCCATGGCCATGCCGCGCGCGAACTCGTCGGTCTTCTTGGCGGCGACGTGCAAGGGACGCGGCAGGCGGCGGGCGAACTTGCGCGCCAGTTCGCGCAGGCCGAGGAACTGCCCCGAGGACACCAGCCTTGCGAGATAGGCCGAAAGCCCGCCGACCGGCGGCGCGATCGACATGTCGTTGTCGTTGAGGATCACGACGAGGCGGTTGCCCGCCTCGCGCGCGTTGTTCATCGCCTCGTAGGCCATCCCTGCGCTCATCGCGCCGTCGCCGATCACGGCGATGCCGCGCCCGGGCACGCCCTTGATCTTGTTGGCGATGGCAAAACCCAGCGCCGCCGAGATCGAGGTGGAGCTATGCGCGGTGCCGAAGGGATCGTACTCGCTCTCGCTCCGCTTGGTGAAGCCGGAGAGGCCGCCGCCCTGGCGCAGGGTGCGGATACGGTCGCGGCGGCCGGTCAGGATCTTGTGCGGATAGGCCTGGTGGCCAACGTCCCAGATCAGGCGGTCGGCGGGCGTGTCGAAGACGTAGTGGATCGCGACGGTCAGCTCGACCACGCCGAGTCCCGAGCCGAGGTGCCCGCCCGTCGATCCGACGGCGGAAATCATCTCGGCGCGCAGTTCGTCGGCGAGCTGGCGCAGTTGCGCGGGCTTGAGCTTGCGAAGGTCTTCGGGAGTCGGAACTTCGTCGAGCAGTGGCGTGGCCGGATTGGCGTTCATCTCTTCGGCCCTACACTCTTGCGGTGGACGTGTCGATTGACGGCTTTCGTAATATCGCGCTGATATGCAGGGCGCTTGCAGAAGGAAAGGACTCGCCGTGTCGATCGTTCCCGCCGCCCGTCCCATAGCATTCGTCCTCACCGCCGACCGCGCCCGCGCCGAGGCGTTCTATGCCGACGTCCTCGGGATGGCCGAAGTGGCGCGCGACGACTTTGCCACGACTTACGCGCTGGGCGGGGAGGCGGTGCTGCGGCTCACCCCGGTCGCAGGGCATGTGCCGGGCCAGCATACGGTGCTGGGCTGGGCGGTGCCGGACATGGCCGAGGCGATGGCCTCGCTGCGGGACAAGGGCGTGGAGTTCAAGGTCTACGATGGTTTCGGGCAGGACGACGAGGGCGTCTGGACGGCACCGGGGGGCGGCGTGAAGGTCGCCTGGTTCGACGACCCGGACGGCAACAACCTCAGCCTGACCGCTTTTGGCTGACGGCGTTCGCCTGGCCCGTCAGCTGCACTCGGCGCAGATGCCGCGCAGTTCGACCACCGGGCGCACCTGCGCGAAGCCCGCGCCCTTTGCGGCGGCCACGAGCGCGCCGGTGAGCTTGTCGTCGTCGATGTGGACGGCCTGGCCGCAGCTGTCGCAGATCAGGAAGATGCAGTCGTGCTGGCAGCCGGGGTGGCTGTTGGCCACGTAGGCGTTGGCGCTCTCCACCCGGCGCGCGAGGTTGGTGCGCACGAACAGGTCGAGGATGCGGTAGACGCTGTTGGGGGCGACGCGCTTGCCGCGCAGGGCCGAAACGCTTTCGGCGAGGTCGTAGGCGGAGGCAGGGCGCTCGCGGTCGGCGAGGGCGGAGAACACGTCGGCGCGCATCTCGGTCCACTGTTCGCCGGCCGTGACGAGCGCGTTGCGGGCCTCGTTGACGAGGCTGGCGCCGGAATGTTCGTGATGGTTATGATGAGCGGACATGCCGCTCATATGGGGCCTGTCTGGCCCTCAGGCAATCGGGAGCGCGATACCTGCGCGGGATCAGCGCGTTTCGGCGGCCTGCGCGGCGGGCGCGAAATCGTCCGCGAGCGGGGAGTGGCTGCCGATACCCATCGCGCCGAGCACCAGCAGCGCCCCGCCGGCAAAGCCGATCGCGAAGAAGCGGTAGAAGTCGGCCTTGAAGAGTCCCATGATGAGCGGCTTTCGAATTCGTCTGAAAAGTGGCGTGGGGCCCAAGTGGTCAAAAGTGCCTTTCCGTCCAGTGAACGATGGACGGATTGCCGTCATTCATCGACGAACCGTTGATGAGATGCGGCGAGTGCCCGGAACATCCGCGCCTATCGTCCTCGCGCTGCAACAAACACGGGGCGGGCGCTGCCGCGATCGTCGGCGCAGAACGCGATGCGCAGCTCGCGCCAGCCGTTGAAGCCATCGGCCGCGTAGATCGTCGGCGCCGGGCAGTCGGTGAAGGATGTCCGGGCGGGTGCGTCGAGCCCCACCGGGTTCATCCACCAGCTGCCCAGACCGTGGCCCAACCCGCGATTCGCGAAGGCGGCGGGCGTCATGGCGGCGGGCGCGATGCCGGGGAGCGCGATCAGCCGCGCCCGCTCGTCGGGGCTGGCGTCGAGCCTGAGCAGGATCTCGCGGCGGGGGCCTTGCCCGAAGGCGTCGAACAGCATCCTCTCGCGCGCGGGGACCGGCCCGGGGCCGAACAGTTCGGCATGGAGCGCGCGGCCGTCGGGCGAGAAGGCCGAAGCCGCGAGCGACAGCACGGCGAGGGCAAGGACGGGCAGCGCCGCGAAGACGAAGGGCAGCGCCACCGCCACGATCCCCTGCCGTGCGGTGCGCAACCTGCCCAGCCGCAGCAGCACCGCCGAGATCGTCATGCCGACGAGGAAGAAGACGACGACGACGGGGCCGAACCAGATCACCCACATGGCCGTCAGTCTCCTTGTGCCGTCCGCGCGGCCCGGCCGCGCCCGTCGCTATCCGCCGCTCAGTGCTTGAAGTGTCGCATCCCGGTGAAGACCATCGCAAGCCCCGCCTCGTTGGCGGCGGCGATCACCTCGTCGTCGCGGATCGAGCCGCCCGGCTGGATCACCGCCGTCGCACCCGCCTCGGCGGCGGCGAGCAGGCCGTCGGCGAAGGGGAAGAAGGCGTCGGAGGCGACGGCCGAGCCGACCGTGCGCGCCTGCGTCCAGCCGAACTTCTCGGCCGCTTCCGCTGCCTTCATCGCGGCGATGCGCGAGGAGTCGCGGCGGTTCATCTGGCCCGCGCCGATGCCAGCGGTGACGCCGTCCTTCGCGTAGACGATCGCGTTCGACTTGACGTGGCGGGCCACGGTCCAGGCGAACAGGCAGTCGGCCAGTTCCTGGTCGGTCGGCGCGCGTTCGGTCACCACCTTGAGGTCGTCGAAGCCGATGGCGCCGTTGTCGCGGTTCTGGACGAGCAGGCCGCCGGTGATGCCGCGCACGGTGAGGCCCGCGCGGCGCGGATCGGGCAGTTCGCCGGTCAGCAGCAGGCGCAGGTTCTTCTTCTTCGCGAAGAAGGCACGCGCCTCCTCGTCGGCGTCGGGGGCGACGACGACTTCGGTGAAGATCTGGCAGATCGCCTCGGCGGTCGGCCCGTCGAGCGGGGTGTTGACCGCGACGATGCCGCCGAAGGCCGAGACGTCGTCACAGGCGAGCGCGCCCTGCCAGGCTTCCAGCAGGCTGTCGCCCTGCGCGACGCCGCAGGGGTTGGCGTGCTTGACGATGACGACGGCGGGCTTCTGGCCCCGGAACTCGGCTGCGAGTTCCAGCGCGGCATCCGCATCGTTGTAGTTGTTGTAGGACAGCTCCTTGCCCTGCACCTGCTCGGCCTGCGCCAGGCCCTTGGTGAAGGGGCCGACCGGCGTATAGAGCGCGGCCTTCTGGTGCGGGTTCTCGCCGTAGCGCAAGGTCGTCGCGAGGCGGCCGTTGACGCTGAGCATCTCGGGGAATTCGAGGCCCTGGTCGACGGTGGCGAACCACTGCGCGATCATCGAATCGTAGGCGGCGGTCTGCGCGAAGGCGCGCGCGGCCATCAGCTTGCGGAAGCCCAGCGTGGTGCAGCCGTCGGTGGCCTCCAGTTCGACCATCAGGCCCTCGTAGTCGGCCGGGTCGGTGACGATGGTGACGAAGGCATGGTTCTTCGCCGCCGAGCGCACCATCGAGGGGCCGCCGATGTCGATGTTCTCGATCACCTCGTCGCGGTCCGCGCCCTTGGCGACGGTCGCCTCGAAGGGGTAGAGGTTGACGACGACGAGGTCGATCGCGCCGATTGCGTGGTCGGCCATGGCGGCGGCATGTTCCGGATTGTCGCGCACCGCCAGCAGGCCGCCGTGGACCTTGGGGTGCAGCGTCTTGACGCGGCCGTCCATCATCTCGGGGAAATCGGTGATCTCGGAGATGTCCTTCACCGTCAGCCCCGCCTCGCGCAGCGCCCTCGCGGTGCCGCCGGTCGAGACCAGTTCCACGCCCCGCGCGCTGAGCACCTGGCCAAGCTCGGCAAGCCCGGTCTTGTCGGATACCGACAACAGGGCGCGGCGGATCTGGACGGAATCGGTCATCGGGCGGGCTTCCTTGCGGCAAAGGTCTTTGCGCGCGCCCTTAGGACGGCAGGGGGGAGGGGGCAAGTGCGCGGGCGCCTTATGCGCCGAAGGCGCGTGCGCGCGGGGCGGCACGCTCGGTGAAAAAGCGTTAACCGCGCGACCGGGCGCATCCGGTCTATGCAGCCAGGGCAGCTCGGGGAAATCCGAAATCACGCTGCGCAAAGGAGGTGATCGATATTCAGCTAGATACAGCAATCATGATCATCATGGCGTGTCTCGCCTTCACGACCCTGATTCTCAAGGTCGTGGAAATGACACGCGACAGGTGATCACGGGCGGGGGACGGGCTAGCACCTGTCCCCCAAACGGTAAGGGGCGCGCCACTAGCATAGCGCGCCCCTTGGAGGTGATATATCCAATTAGATACAGCGGTCGCATCATAGCGACCGTTCGCGACAATTTCAATCCCGGCCGCAGCCGCGCACGCGCTCAGTTCATCTTCTTGAGCAGCCAGCCGAAGGTCCCGCCGCCGCGAGAGACCATGCCCTGGATGACGAGTTGCTGCGTCGCCTGCGGGCGGCCCTGCCCGTCGACCCACAGCGAATCCTCCACGGTCACCTCCCCGCCCTCGGCATTGGCGCCGGAGCGGAACTGCCAGTAGCCGCCGTCCGGAAGGGACAGCGCGGCGCCGCGCCCGTCGGCGGTGAGGTTCACGTCGATATCGGGGCCGAGGTGGAAGCGGATCGCGAAGCCGACCATGCCGCGCTTGCCCTTGCGGCCCGAGGGGACGAGCAGGTCCTCGCCGCGCAGTTCGGTGCCGTCGTCGCGCAGCAGCAGGATGCGCTGGTGGGTGAGGCCGTAGCGCGCGGCGTAGCCGTTGTGGCTGGCGTCGAGACGGCTGGCGGTGGTGCCGTTCTCCTGCGCCAGTGTCTTGCGGTCGAGCGCGACTTCGGTGACGCCCGAGCCAATCATGCCGCCGATCAGGATGGCGGTGGAGTTGGCGTCGTCCAGCGTCAGCGTGGAATGCGCGGCAGTCGCCCGCAGGCCCTGTTCGAGCCGCACCGGCACCAGCCCGCCGCCGCTCGCCGCGCCGCCGCAGTTGACGATCAGGCGGTGGACGCCGTGCGAGAATTCGAAAGCCAGCGTCGAGGCGCAGCCGAAGCGCGCCTGCGCGGGCATCGGCGGGGGCGCGGTGTCGAACTGCAGGACCGACTTGTGCGCGACGACGCGCTGGTAGCCCCACTGGCGCACATCGCGCAGCGGGCGGGTGCGCACGCCGCTCGCCTTGACGAGCGCTTCGAGGTCCTGCGCCGAGACCGCCCAGCCGCCCTGCCACGAACCGAGCCCGCCGTCGCCGTGGGTCAGCGCGAGGAGGGGCGGGAGCAGCAGTTCGAGCACGCGCTCCACCGCGGGCGGCGCATCGCGGCGGGTGGCGTGGTAGCAGTTGCGCAGCCGTATCAGCAGCGCGATCGCCTCCATCTGCGCGAGCGGACTGCGCGACAGCACGCCGCCATCGTCGCCCATCAGCTCGCCCAGCGCCTTGATGAGGCCGGCCTCGCCGTAGAGGCGGCGCGGGCGTCCGTCCGGCAGGAGCAGTCCGGCGGCGACGATACCGACCCAGCCGGCGACTTCGGCGAGCTGGTCCTCGGCATTGGTGACGTGACGGTCGAGCCAGCGCGCGGTCGCGGCGATGTGGGCGAGCGTGCGCAGGCGCAGCGCCTTCTCGCCCGAGAGGATCAGCGGGGCGTGCGCCAGCCAGTTGGCGATGCGCATCCCGGTGTTGCCCACGTTCCACGCCGGTCCCTTGCCGGGCTTGGCGGGGGGATTGGGATTGGCCGCGAGCCAGGCGGTGAGGATGCGCTCGGCCACCGGCGCGCCCTGTTCGCGCGGTGCGCAGGCTTCGAGGTCGGTCAGCCACGAGAACGAGTGGACGACCTTCTCCAGCGGCGGGGTGACGCGCTGGGCGCCCGAATAGTCGACCTGCGCGACCGGCGTCTTGGCGCCGTGGACGAGGAAATGCCCGGCGCGGATCGCGGTGCCGGCAGCGCGGCTGCCGGGCAGGCTGTTGTCGACCGTCGCCAGCAGGCGGTTGCGCGCCTTCTTGCCCATCGGCCCGGAAAGCATCGATCCCGGCAGGCCCATGCGATAGGCCATGCGGATCAGCCGGTCGCCCATGCCCACGGCGGGCGGCGAGAAATCGACCAGCGCCAGCGCGCGGCCGGGCTCGATGTGGCCGGGTTCGATCACTTCGGTGGGGTGTGGCGGGGCAGGATGCGGCGGTGCGGGATTGGCGACGGGCGCGAGGCGGGATTCGATCGCGCCTTCTTCCACCACATCCTCCCCATCCGCCGACACCGGGGACAGCGCCCGAGCGGGCTGCGGGTTCCGTCCCTTGGGACGAGAGGCCGGATGCGCGGCCGGCCCCACTCTATTCCAGGCCCTTGAGCAGCTTGATGTTGGCCGCGTACTGCGATGGGCCGCCCCGGAAGGTGGCGGAACCCGCCACCAGCACGTCGGCACCCGCCGAAACGCAGAGCGGCGCGGTCTTCGCATCGACGCCGCCGTCCACTTCGAGGCGGATGTCGCGGCCCGACTTGTCGATCATCTTGCGCACCGCCTCGATCTTGCGAAGCTGGCTGGAGATGAAGCTCTGGCCGCCGAACCCGGGGTTCACGCTCATGATGAGGACGAGGTCGATCTCGTCGATCAGGTAGTCCAGCATCTTGGCGGGCGTCGCGGGATTGAGCGAGATGCCGGCCTTCTTGCCGAGATTCCGGATCGTCTGCACGGTGCGGTGGACGTGGGGGCCCGCTTCCGGGTGGACGGTGATGTAGTCCGCGCCGGCGTCGGCGAAGGCTTCCAGGTAAGCGTCCACCGGCGAGATCATCAGGTGGACGTCGAAGACCTTGGACGAATGGGGCCGCAGCGCCTTCACCACGGCCGGGCCGATGGTGATGTTGGGCACGAAGTGGCCGTCCATGACGTCGACGTGGATCCAGTCCGCGCCGGCCTCGTCGATGGCGCGCACTTCTTCGCCCAGGCGCGCGAAGTCGGCGGACAGGATCGAGGGGGAAATCAGCGGGATTGTCATGGGCGGGTAACCGGGCTCCTTGCGCCGGGGATACGCCACCAGATCTGGGGGCCACAAGCGCGGGCGGGCCGTTTTCCACACGCGATGTTGCGTCAAGCGCCGCAAGCTCCCGGAAATGGCCGGATTTGGGGGCAATGGCGATGAAGCGTGGCTTTCAGTCGGCGGAACGGGAAGTTCACTCGCCATTCACGGCGCCTTGGGCATCCTGAAGACATGAAAAGCGTTACCGGCCAGAGTGTCGGGCCTTCGCGGAAGGCGCGGCCAACTACCGATGGCCTGCCGCCCGCAAGCTCACTACATGGAAGCGAAATGACCACGACCAGTCCCAGGGGATCGATCGCAATGCCTTACCGAATGTCCGCCGCGCTGGCCGCCCTGGCCGTCGCCGGGCTTGCCGTTCCGGCGCTGGCGGAGAGCCGCGCGGACTACCGCAACGAAATCCGCAACGAGATGAGCCGCTGCTCGGCCGACAAGGGCCCGGCGCTGATGGTCACGGTCGACGGGGTCAAGGCCTCGTCGGGCAAGCTGCGCGTGCAGTCGTACCGCGCCAACTCGGCCGAATGGCTGCAGAAGGGCAAGTGGCTCTCGCGCATCGAGGTGCCGGCGCGCGCGGGCACGATGACCTTCTGCGTGCCGCTGCCCGCCTCGGGCACTTACGGCATCGCCGTGCGCCACGACGTCAACGGCAACGGCGAGACCGACATCCGCACCGATGGCGGGGCCATGTCGAACAACCCGTCGATCAATATCTTCAATCTCGGCAAGCCCAGCTACACCAAGGTCGGCGTGCCGGTGGGCAGCGGCGTCAAGACGATCCGGGTGCAGATGAAGTACATGTAAGCAGCTAAGTCGTCCCCGCCTTCGCGGGGGCGACGTCAGCCCAGCAGCCGGCGCGCGTCTGCCAGGTCCGAGGGCTTGTCCACGTCCACTGCCGCCAAACCGTCCCGCGCGGCGACGAGGCTGGCGGTGACGCCGATCTTGCCGCCCAGCCGCGCGATCGCGGCAGCCAGCGTCAGGCGGCCCAGCGCATAGCCCGCCAGCATCCCGAGGCCCAGCCGCGCGGCGATGCGCCAGGGGCGCTTGCGGTCGGCCTCGACCATCTTCCACGTCTCGATGGCCAGCCCCGCGCGCGGCGTCGCCAGCAGGAACAGGTTGCAGCCCGACCAGTGCCCGTCGGCGAAGCGCAGGTAAGTGCGGCGACTACCGGGCATCGCCGCCTCGATGGCCTCGCGCCGGGCGAGCAAAACGGCGACGTCGCTGCCTTCGGGCGTATCGGCCAGAAAATCGCGAACCCACTCGGGCCGCAGCAGCGCATGGTCGCTGGTGGTGACGAGCAGCGGCGCGCCCAGCGCGTCGAGCCCGATGGCGACGCTGGCGCTGGGGCCGGTCCCGGTCGCCAGCACCTCGCAGCCCAGCGACAGCGCAAGGTCGCGGACGTGGGCGTCGTTGGCCGAGACGGCGATCCGCTCGATCCCCGCCTCGCGCAGAGCGACGACGACATGCGCGAGCATCGGCCGGCCCGCGATCTGGACGAGGGACTTGTGCGACACGCCTTCCGCCGCTGCGACCGGGTCGGGCGCGCCGGGCCGCGAGCCCGCGAGGACAAGGGCGGCGGGGGTCATGCGCGCGCCTGCCTGGCCAGAGCCTTGCGGCCGCGCCAGACCTGCCAGAGCACGCCGGGCGCGGCGAGCACCGGGTGCCGCTCGCGCCAGGGGGTGATCGTCACCGGCACGCCGGTATGACGCTCGATCTTCCAGGCCGCGTAGCGCGCCGCGCCCTCGAACGTGGTCGAGGCCTTGAGCAGGCGCAGCACGTTGTAGGGCTTGCCGAGCCGCTGGCGCCGCCGCCACCACGAGAGGATGCGCTCCCGCCCCCGTAACGCGGGGCGGATCGTGCTGCCTTCGCGCGTGAAGCCGATGCCCTGCGCGGTCAGGGCGAGCGGGAGCAGTCCATCGAAATGCTCGCGATTGGCGGCGAGGATCGAATCCTCGCGCCCCGCCTTCTCGACGCGGAACTCGGCGGCGTAAGTGGCGCGGAACAGTGCGCGCCAGTAGTCCTCCGGCGTTCCCGCCCCAGGCCCGAGCGCCACGGCGAGGCGGGCGGCGGTCCGGGCGGCCTGCGCCACGGCATCCGCGATCGCGGCGCGCGCGGCCTCGTCACGTTGCCAGGCAAGCGCGCTCGGCTGGACGAAGCGGGCCCAGATGGTGGTGTCTACACGCTCCCCGGCGGCGGCGGCGCGGAAGGTTTCCAGCGCCATCGTTGCGACCTTGGCGCGCAGCGGCACGCCGTCGTGCACCCACTCGTGATAGCTGACCCGCGGCCAGATGCGCTCCACTTGCGGGCCGGGCAGCAGGACGTAGAAGTCGAGCACGCCGTCCAGAGAGCCGGTGCGCAGGTTCGACCCGTAGAACAGCACCCCCAGCGCGCCCGAGCTTTCGGCGAGGCGCTGCGCGAAGGCGCGCACTTCCGGCACCACGGGGCGCGAGAGGGCCACCGTGACGCGATCGGTGAGGCCGTCGGTGGGAAGATCGTCGCTCATGCCGGGGTGCATCGGGCAGGGCGGCCGCGATTACAAGTGTTCAGGGCACCACGAAGTTGATCTGCGGGCCTTCGTCCAGCACGTAGCGGCCTGCCGGGAATGCCTCGCCATCGAGGATGAACGAGCCGCCGATGTCGAGGTCGATGTCGCTGGCGGCGAAGCGCTTGGCGCCGTTGCGGGTCAGGAAACCGCCGTTGAGCCCGAACATGATCGCCGGCAGCAGCGCGACGATCCAGCGGACCGGCGAATCGATCACCGCGAGCTTGAGGCCCGGCGCCGGATTGCGCCCGAACGGACGCGCGCCGAGCGGGAAGCGCTCGAACGTGGTGGCGAAAGTCATGAAGCGCTCGTCCGGCCGGCCCTTGCCGCTGTAGGGCAGGTGGCGGCCGCTGTGGCGGTCGACGATGCGGGTGGGCGTGCTTGCCCGCCAGACGTTGCCGGCGCGGCCGAACAGAGCGCCGATGATGGCGGCGAGGATCGACAGGCCGACCGCGAAGCTGTTGAACGCGCCGCGACGGTGCACTTCCTGCCCGGCCTCGGTAGCCCGTGCGAAGACGCCGGTGCCGAGCACGAAGCCCATGATCGCGCGGGACTTGCGATCGCTCCCGCCGTCCTTGGGCGTGAGCCGGAGCGGGCGGCGCGCGATCGTGCCGCGACGCTGCGCGGCGGCGAGCGCCTCCGCCAGCGACCAGCGGTTGGGCAGGCCGAGGTCGACCGCCAGCGCATTGGTCTTGCCCTTGGGCAGGACGATGAAGGTGGGCCAGTCCTCGCCGAAGATGTCGGCGCCGCAGGACAGCACGTCGCGCACGGTGCCGTCGCCGCCGTCGACCACGAGGTAGTCGATGCCGCGCCGCGCGAACTCCGCCAGCGTGTAGTGCAGTTCCTCGCGCGTGGAGGGCGTCTGGGTCAGGATGTTGGAGCAATCCGCCATCTCGGGCGTGAAGCCCTTGTTGCGATGGCTGCGGGGATTGCGGACGATGCCGACGAGCGGAACCGCGCGGCCCCGGCGGGCGGGACGCACAAGTCTGCCGCTTTCGCGCCGACCGGGCTCACCGAAGATCGGCAGCGCTTCGAATTCGTAAATGCTTCCGTGCACGCCACCCATGTAGGGACGCGCGCGCAGGAAATCACGAAGAAACATTCCGTGACACATTAAGGTTACAGTTCGATGGCAGATGTTGCCGCGACGCCACGGCGATGCCCCGGTCCGTCCCGCGCGTCCCGCGCAAGATTGCCAGCCTTGGCGCGAGCCATTACGGGCTGGCATCATGATCCAGCAAAACCAGGTGTTGCCCGTCGTCACGATCGGCGAAAATCCCGTTAAGCTCTGGGGCCTCACGATGGCGCAGCGCGTCGGACGGATCGCGCGAGCGGCCGGGCTCGACGCGGTGGAGCAAGTACCGGCCGGACCGGCGATCCTCTCCAACGCGGCCCATGCATGGGACCCGGCCTGGTTCGGCAATATCGTCGCGCGGCCCGGCGTGGTCCTGACGCTCGGCGGCGTCCCGGCGCTCGCCCATGCCGCAGACGCCGCGCAGGCCGCCCGAATCGCGCAGGCCATGGCCGGCGGCGTCCCGCTTGCCGAGACCGCCGGGCTCGAGGTCGTCGCCTACGAGGACGGGCCGACGATCGAGAACAAGACGCTGCGCAAGCGCGAGACGCCCTTCCTCATGCCGCTTACTCCGGCAACGATCCGCCCGATCGAGCGCGCCAGCTATTTCGGCGCCTACAAGGGCGTGACCGACGTGCTGACCAAGTACCTCTGGCCGGAATGGGCTCTGGTGCTCACCCGCATCTGCGCGAAGCTGGGCGTGACGCCGAACATGGTGACCACGGCAGGCGCGGTGTTCTGCGTGGTCGCCACGGTGCTGTTTGCTTACGGCTATTACTGGACCGGCATGGCGCTGGGCCTCGTGTTCATGGTGCTCGACACCGTGGACGGAAAGCTGGCGCGCTGCACGATCACCTCGTCCGCCTGGGGCAACGTGTTCGATCATGGCATGGACCTCGTCCATCCGCCGTTCTGGTGGTGGTTCTGGGCGACCGGCCTCGGCGCCTGGGGGCTGGCCTACGATCCCGCGACGTTCTGGTGGGTGCAGGGCGCGATCCAGGGCGGCTATATCGTCCAGCGGCTGATCGAGGGCGCCTTCATGCGCGGCAACGGGGGGATGCACATCCATGTTTGGCGGCGGTTCGACAGCCGGTTCCGCCTCGTCACCGCGCGCCGCAACCCGAACATGGTGATCCTGTTCGTCGCGATGCTCTTCGCCCGTCCCGACCTCGGCCTGATCGCGGTCGCATGGTGGACCGCGCTGTCGTGCCTCATCCACGCCGTGCGGCTGGTGCAGGCCTGGATGGTCAAGGCGCGGGGTGGTACGATCACCTCGTGGCTGTCGGAGGACGGATCGCAATGAACACGACGATCGAGACGTTCGGCTGGCCGGTCTCGGCGGTCGCCGAGTTCGATCACTGGGTGGTCCTGGCCCGCCCCGCGCAGCCGACGCTGGGTTCACTGGTGCTCGCGGCGAGGAGCGACGCCACCGCCTTCGGCGACCTTCCGGCAGAGGCTCATGCCGAGCTGAAGACCGTCACCACCGCCATCGAGGCCGCGCTCGGCGAGGCGGTGGGCTATGCCAGGCTCAACTACCTGATGCTGATGATGGTGGACCCGCACGTCCACTTCCACGTCATTCCGCGCTACGAGGGCGCGCGCGAGTGGCAGGGCCGCGAGTTCGTCGACTGCGGCTGGCCCAAGGTCCCCGACCTCGGCCATGCGGTGGCGCTGGAGGGCAGTGACCTCGCCGCGCTGGTCGACTGGCTCAAGGGGTATTTCGGCTGACGTCATCGATCCTCCCCATCGCTGCGCGACAGGGAGGATCAGGTCACACCCAACTGTCGGTCAGCTTCGTCGCGATCTCGATGTCGTTGAGGAAATCGACCTCGGCCCAGTCCAGTCCCTCGATCGACACGGTGCCGACCTTGCCGGTGGGCGCGATCGAATCGATGACCTTGAGATACCAGTGCTGGACGCCCTCGGGCGTGCGCATGGCCTGACGCACGGTCTCGCGAAACAGGTCCGCGCCTTCGCCCCGGAAGGCGAGGAAGCCGATCGATTCGGCATTGGACTGCGCCGCCGTCAGCGTCTTGCCGATGTGGACGAGGCGGCCGTCGACCTCGCGCTCCAC
The DNA here is from genome assembly GCA_035511275.1 of Novosphingobium sp. GTDB lineage: Bacteria > Pseudomonadota > Alphaproteobacteria > Sphingomonadales > Sphingomonadaceae > Novosphingobium. Next base: position 19,319 of record DATKFS010000283.1, on the reverse strand, counting down.
CTTCATGTCATCGCTGTCGTAGCCCTCGGCCTTGACGTCGACCGTCACCGTGATCGGCCACAGCTTGCCGTCCGGCCCGGCGGCGCCCTGCTGCACCTTGCGGACGATGTCCTCGGACACCAGCGTGTCGCCGTTGAGGATCATGAAGTCGCCGCGCATCGCCTCGCGTGCGATCCAGCACGAGCCGAGGTTGTCCGCCACCTTGAAGAAGGGGTTGAAACGGATGGTGATTTCCACGCGCGGGTCGCTGATGGACTGGAGGTGATCTTCCAGCATGTCGGTCATGAAGCCGGTCACCACGTCGATCTTCTTCACCCCGCCGCGCGCAAGCATCTCGATCTGCCACTCGATCAGCGAGCGGCCGGAGAAGTCGATCAGGCACTTGGGGCGCTCGGCGGTGAGCGGCAGCAGTCGCGAGCCCTGGCCGGCGCTGAGGAGGATGGCGTGTTCGATCATGGTTCAGGTTCAGTCTGCTTGTGGGGGAGCCGCGGCAGATAGCGACTGCGGCGCGAAAGGAAAAGCTCTGGCGGGAGCTGGCTCCCGGTGATGTTCCCCCAACTACGAGTGTTCCCTTGCAAGTGACAGCCCCCTCGTCCAAATGCACCCCGATGCCCGCCAAACGCGACCGCCAGGAGAGCGCCTCTCCGCTAGGGCGGATACTCCAGAACACGGCCTGGCTGCTTGGCGGCAAGGGCTTCGGTGCCATCTGTGGCCTCGCCTATCTCGCGATCCTGACGCGCACGCTCGGGCTCAAGGATTTCGGCCACTTCTCGCTGATCTTCGGCACGGCGCAGGCGATCACCTCGATCGCCGGGTTCCAGACCTGGCGGGTCGTGGTGCGCTACGGCACCGAGCACATCCACAACCGGGACTGGGACAAGTTCGGCCGCCTGGGGATGCTCTGCGGCGTCCTCGACGGCGTGGGGGCGACGATCGGCTGCGCGCTTGCGGCGGTGATGATCTACGGGTTCGCACATATCCTCGAACTCAATCCCGACTACATCGACGTCGCGTTCTGGTTCTGCTGCGGCTCGCTCTGGGCGCTGGTCTCGGCGCCCACCGGCATCGTGCGCGCGCTCAACCGGTTCGACATGGCGGTCTACGTCGAGGCCATCGTGCCGAGCGGACGCCTCGTCGCCGCGCTCGTCATCTGGGTGACCGGGCCGACCGTCGGGCGGTTCCTCGCGGCCTGGGCGGCGATCGACATCATCGAGGCCATCCTCTACTGGATCATGGCGCGGCGCCTCTGTCCGCAGGCGGTGCGGCTCTCGAACCTCGGCAAGTGGCGCATGGCGCTGGCCGAGAATCCCGGCGTCACGCGCTTCTTCCTCATCACTTACGCCGGCTCGACGATCGACGCGGCCATGAAGAACGGGCCGCTGCTCGTCGTCGGCGGCTGGGTCGGCACGCGGGCGGCGGGCCTCTACCGGCTCGCCTCGCAGCTTTCGCAGGCGCTGAGCAAGCTTTCGACGCTGCTGACCCGCTCGGTCTATGCCGAGGTGGCGCGCGTGCGCGTCGCCTCCAAGGCGGCGGAGTTCCGCAAGCTGGCGCTGCAGACCACGCTGATCGCGGGCGCGGCGGGCATCGTCGTCGTGCTCATCGCGCTCGTCGCGGGCGAGCAGCTTCTCGCCATGATCGGCGGCGAGGCGTTCGAGAGCGGCGCGGGCATCCTCGTGCCGCTGGCCATCGCGGCGAGCTTCGACCTTGCCAGCGTCGCCTTCGAGCCGGTGCTGCACGCGACCGGACGGGCGCGTCTGTCGCTGGTGGCGCGCATCATCGCTGTCGTCGCGCTCGGCCTCGGGCTCTGGCAGTTCATTCCGATCGGGCCGAGCGGTGCCGCCTGGGCCGTGGCGCTGGCCGGGGCGGTGTCCTACCTCGCGATGGGCGTGATGGCCTGGCGCACGCTGCAGAAGGTCGACGCGGGCCAGATCGCGGTCGGTATCGACGAGGACGCGCTGGACTGAGCATGCTCGACAGCGGGGCTTGCGCGGGTATCATGACCGGATGCCCGCATCCCTCGTCGCCGAAGCCGCCGCCCTTTCCGACAGCATCACCGCGCTGCGCCGCGCGGTCCACGCCGAGCCGGAGATCGGGCTGCACACGCCCAAGACCCGCGACAAGATCAGGGCGGCGCTCGCCCACCTGCCGCTGGAGTGGGCGGAAGGCCCCTCGACCACCGGCCTCGTCGCCACGCTGAACGGCGGGAAGCCGGGCCGCTGCGTGCTGCTGCGTGGCGACATGGACGCGCTGCCGATGCCCGAGGAGACCGGGCTGCCCTTCGCGTCCTCCATACCCGGCACGATGCACGCCTGCGGGCACGACGCCCACGTCGCCATGCTGGCCGGCGCGGCGGAGCTACTCTGCGCCCGGGCGGAGGAGCTGCCCGGCGAGGTGCGCTTCATGTTCCAGCCCGGCGAGGAGGGCTACCACGGCGCCCGCTTCATGCTGGAGGACGGACTGCTCGGCGGCGAGGGCCTGGGCCGGTCGCTGCCGGACGCCGCCTTCGCGCTCCACGTCATGCCCAACGCGCCGCACGGGCTGGTCGGCGGGCGGGCCGGGCCACTGCTGGCGGCGGCCGACCAGTTGCAGATCACCGTGACCGGGCGCGGCGGCCATGCCTCGATGCCGCATGACACGCTCGACCCGGTGCCGGTCGCCTGCGAGATCGTCGGCGCCATCCAGACCATGGTCGCGCGCCGCTTCAGCGTGTTCGACCCGGTGGTGGTCAGCATCTCGAAGATCGAGGCGGGCACCGCGCACAACGTGATTCCCGATAGCGCGAGGCTCACCGGCACCATGCGCACGCTCTCGGCCACCAACCGCGCGCGGCTGCGGGACGAAGTGCCGCTGCTCGCCGCCGGGATCGCCGGAGCCCACGGGCTCAGCGCCGAGACGACGATCCTCGAAGGCTTCCCGGTCACGGTCTGCGACCCGCGCGCGGTCGACTTCGGCGAGGCGGTGGCGCGCGACCTGCTGGGCGAGCAGGCCTTCCAGCGCCTCGCCGACCCGATCATGGGCGCGGAGGACTTCGCCTACGTGCTGGAAAAGGTCCCCGGCGCGATGTTCTTCCTCGGCTTCGCGCACGAGGGCGAGGACTGGCGCCAGTGCTGCGGCATCCATTCGACGCGGATGATGCTCGACGAAACGGTGATGCCGCGCGGCGCGGCTTTTCTCGCCGGTCTGGCGACGACGTTCCTGGCGAGGGGACTTTAGTTGATGAAGTACATGCGCGCGGGGGCTTCCTTGAAGGACCCTGAGGGGAGCGGGGACGACGATGTGAAAGAACCTGCGCGAAAGTAGCAGCGTCCGGCGATGTAGGAAAATCTCCGGCTCGTCCTCCCTTCGTCATCCCCGTCCATTGTCGATGCTTCCGCGCATCCTGTGCTTGCCAAGCGCCGCCCGGTTTGCTGACCTGCGCGCGATAAGAAGGACGCGGGGAGAGGATATGGACGCGAGCCGGCGGCTCGATGCGATCGAGCGAATCCGCAACCTGAAGGCGCGCTACTTCCGGTTGATGGACACCAAGCAGTGGGACGAACTGCCGCAGGTCTTCACCCGCGACATGAAGGTCCTCACCCCGGACGGGCGCATCTGGCTCTGCGGGGGAGAGGCCTATGCCGACAGCCTAAGGACTTCGCTCGAACACGCCGTATCCTGCCACCAGGGCCTGACCGCCGAGATCGAGGTCCACGACGAGGCCAGCGCCTCCGCCATCTGGGCGATGCAGGACGTCATCACCTGGGACACCGCCCACCCGCGCGAGGGGTGGAAGGCGATCCTTGGCCGCGGCCATTATCACGAGACCTACCGCGTCGAGGACGGAGAATGGCGCATCGCCACGCTCACCCTGACGCGCCTCAGCCTCGATATCGAATGGCCCGAAGGAGTGCGCGCCGCATGAACGACCTGACGTTCGCCGATCACTTCGGCGAGGGCCGAGACGACAACCCCTACTGGAACGAAAGCGTGTGGTTCTCGCTCTCGATCCCCGAGCGGCATTTCCACGGCATGATCCAGTACTACTTCCGCCCGAACATGGGGATGCTGAACGGCGGCCCGGTGCTGTGGGACCCGTCCGGCACTTTCCAGCACAACTGCCTGCACTACCAGTGGAGCCACCTGCAGGCGCTGCCCGCCGATACGCGCGGCAAGTTCGACATGAAGGCCCGCAATTCGCTGTCGTGCCGGATGATCGAACCGATGGCCCGGTACAAGCTCGACTACGAGCGCGACGGCCTGCTGCTCGACCTGACGTGGACCGCGATCGGCCCCGCGCACGAACTGCGCACCGGCGACGCCGGGCAGGCCTCCACCGCCAAGTTCCACATCGAGCAGCCCGGCCGGATGACCGGCACCGTGCGCCGCCACGGCGAGGAATGGGCGATCGACTGCTGGTCGATGCGCGACACCTCCTACGGCGCGCGCGAATACGAATCGCTGGCCTGCGGCGGGTACTTCTGGGGCATCGGCTCCGGCGAGGGCGGCCCCAGCGCCTTCCATGCCATCGCCATGGGCGCGGGCACCGAGGCGCGTTCGATCGGCGGCTTCATCTGGAAGCATGGCGAGATGGCCAGCCTCGTCTCCGGTCGGCGCGAGGTATTGGAATGGGGCGAGTTCGGCCCCGCGAAAGTGCTCTGGCAGGGCACCGACACGCTCGGCCGGACGATGGAGGCCACCGGCACCATCGACCCCGGCCTCGTCTTCACCGGCTATACCGACCACACCGTCGTCTGGTCGCTGGTGCGCTGGGACTGGGACGGGGTGGAGCACTGGGGCGACAACCAGGAATTCGCCCCCGTCGAACGCTTCCGCCGCATCGCGCGGGGCGAGATCGCGATCGGAAGCCCGGTATGAGCGCGGGCCAGATCGTCGTCGTCAACGGCACCTCTGGCTCGGGCAAGTCGACCACCTGCGAACTGTTCCAGAAATCGCGCGAGGATTACTGGCTGCTCTACGGTATCGACCATTTCACCGCGCAGACGCTGCCCGCGAAATACGGCCACCACGGGCCGCTCGCCGCGCAGGGGATCGAGGCGGTTCCGGTCGACCCGGCGGACCCGGACGGCCCCTTGCGCTGGCGGTTCGGGCCGCAGGGCATGAAGGCGTTCTCGGCGCTCCACGAATGGATGGCGGCGACCTCGCGGCAGGGCCTCAACGTGGTGTTCGACCACTTGCTGATGAGCGACCCGCCGGTGCTGCAGGACCTTGTCGCCCGCACCGCCGGGCTGCCGGTGCTGCTGGTGACGCTCAAGCCGCCGTTCGAGGTGCTCGAACGCCGCGTGGCCGAACGGCGGATGGACAAGAAGATCCCCACCGACCTTCTCGGCGAGGACGCGGTGCGCAAGATCGTCGACCGCCTCGCCCGCCTGCGTCCGTGGTTCTACGAGGAAGTCTATCGCAACGCGGTGGCTGACCTCACCATCGACACCTCGGTGCATGGGCCGCAGGACGTCTGCGCGATGATCTCGGCGCGGCTGGCCGAAGGTCCGGGCACGGCGTTCGACGAACTGCGCGCGCGGTTCTCATCGTCCCCGGCCTGACGAATCCTCCCCCGGTGGGGGAGGGGGAGGAGCCTCACGCCCGCACGTCAGCCCATTCCGGGTGGCGCCTGAACGCCACGTCGACGTAGCTGCACAGCGGCCCGATCTTGAAGCCGTGCTCGCGCGCGTCGGCGACCATCGCCTCGACCAGCCGCATCGCCACGCCGCGACCGCCGATGGCGGGCGGGACCAGCGTGTGCTCGGCATAGCGCACGCCGCCGCGTTCCGACCAGGTCAGGCGGCCGATGTGGTCGCTGTCGGCGACGTGGGCGTGGTATTCGCCGGTCTGCCCGGCCTCCTGCCTGGTGATGGTGACGCCGACCATGGACGGTTCTCCTCGTTGAGTTGCACAGGCGCTTGACGCGGTCGGTCCGCGCTCACAGGGGCATATGGTCATGCAGTTCACCTCCGACAATGCCGCCGCCGTCCACCCCGCCGTCTGGAAGGCGATGATGGCGGCCGACGCCCCCGACGCGCCCTATGACGGCGACGCGTCGAGCCGCAGCCTCGACGCCGCGTTCTCCGCGCTGTTCGGCCGCGAATGCGCAGGTCTCTGGGTGGCGACGGGCACGGCGGCGAACTGCCTCGCGCTCGCCTCGCTGGTCCCGCCGCACGGCGCGGTCGTCTGCCACCGCGAGGCACATATCGAAATGGACGAGGCCGGCGCGCCGGGCTTCTTCCTCCACGGCGCCAAGCTGCTGCTGGCGGACGGCGAGAGCGCCAAGGTCACGCCGCAGACACTGGCCGCCGTGATCGACCCGATCCGCGACGACGTCCACCAGGTCCAGCCGCACGCTATCTCGATCACCCAGGCGAGCGAGTACGGCTGCGTCTACCGGCCGGAGGAAGTGGCCGCGATCGCCGCCTTCGCGCGGGCGCGCGGGCTCGGCCTCCACATGGACGGCGCGCGTTTCGCCAACGCCGTCGCGCACCTCGGCTGTTCGCCTGCCGAGGCGGCGGGCGGGGTCGACGTGCTGAGCTTCGGCTTCGTCAAGAACGGCGGCATGGGCGCGGAGGCCATCGTGTTCTTCGACGTCGAGGCCGCGCAGGTCATCCGCTACCGCCGCAAGCGCGCCGGGCACCTGCAGTCCAAGGGGCGGTTCCTGGCCGCGCAGATCCTCGCGATGCTGGAGGACGACGTGTGGCTGGAGAACGCGCGCGCCGCCAATGCCGCCGCCGCCGCGCTCGGCGCCGCGGTGCCCGACCGGCTGCTGCACCCGGTGGAGGCGAACGAGGTCTTCGTCACCTGCACCGCCGCCGAGCGCGCGGCGCTGCGCGCGGCCGGCTTCGCCTTCTACGACTGGGGGCAGGACGCGGCGCGGCTCGTCACCTCGTGGGACGCGAAGGACGGCCACGTCATGGCGCTGGTCAAGGCGCTGGCGGCGCTATGAGCGCCGGGGATACCCCGCCCGTCTCGATGCTGCGCCCGGCGGTGGCGCTGCCGTTCGCGCTCGTCGCGCTGATCTGGGGATCGACCTGGTGGGTCATCACCGGCCAGATCGGCGAGGTGCCGGCAAGCTGGTCGGTGACCTGGCGTTTCGCGCTGGCGACGCCCGCGATGTTCCTGGTCGCCGCCGCGATGGGCCGCAGCCTCAGGATCGGGCGCGCCGGGCATGGCCTCGCCTTCTTGGTGGGGCTGACCCAGTTCTGCGGCAACTACAACTTCGTCTACCGCGCCGAGATGCACCTGACCTCGGGCATCGTCGCGCTGATGCTGGCGCTGCTGCTGGTGCCCAACGCGGTGCTGGCGCGCGTGCTGCTGGGCCAGCCGATCCGCGCCCGCTTCGCCGTGGGCAGCGCCATCGCCATCGCCGGCATCGCCCTGCTGCTGCTCCACGAATCGCGCTCTGCCTCCGCCGGGGTGAGCGGGGGCAACGTGCTCCTCGGCATCGGCTTCGCGCTGGTGGCGATGCTCTGCGCCTCGATCTCGAACGTGATCCAGGCGAACGAGGTCGGCAGCCGCCTGCCGATGGTGAGCCTGCTGGCCTGGGCCATGCTCTACGGCGCGATCTGCGATGCGGTGCTGGCGCTGGCGACCGCCGGTCCGCCGGTGCTGCCGACCGGCACCGCCTACTGGCTGGGCACCGCCTACCTCGCGCTGGCGGGCTCGGTGGTGACGTTCCCGCTCTACTTCACGCTGATCCGCCAGCTCGGCGCGGGGCGCGCGGCGTACAACGGCGTGGCGGTGGTGGTGATCGCGATGGTCTTCTCGACCGTGCTGGAGGGCTACCGCTGGTCGCTGCTGGCGGCGGGCGGCGCCGCGCTGGCGACCGTCGGCCTCGCCGTGGCGCTGAGCGCGCGCAAGCCCTCGACGTAAGTCGGATAGCGCGGCCGCCAGCCGAGCAGGGCCCTGGCCTTGCCGTTGGCGACCCGGCGGTTCTCCGCATAGAACCCGCGCGCCATCGGCGACAGCCCCGCCTCGTCCAGCGACTGCAGCGGCGGCAGCGGCAGGCCGGTGAGGCGGCAGGCCTCCTCCACCAGCAGGTTTTGCGGGCAGGGCAGGTCGTCGGCGAGGTTGTAGGCGCCGCCCGGCGCGCCGACGCCAGCGAGCACGCCCGCCGCGATGTCCGCGACATGGACGCGGCTGAACACCTGCCCCGGCAGGTCGATCCGGTGCGCGCGGCCCTCTGCCAACCGTTCCAGCATCGAGCGATCGGGTCCGTAGATTCCCGGAAGTCGGTAGACCCGCGCGCCGCGCGCCAGCCAGGCGGTATCCGCCTCGGTCCGCGCGGTGCGCCGCCCGATGCCGACCGGCGCGCTCTCGTCCACCCAGGCCCCGCCGGTGTCGCCGTAGACTCCGGTGGAGGAGAGGTAGGACAGCGGCTTGCCCCCGAGCGCGTCGCCGTACAGGTCCAGCACCGGGTCGAGCGGCTCGCCGCGCCCCGCGTTGCCCGGCGGGACCGAGGACAGCACATGGTCCGCGTCCGCCAGCGCCACGCGCACGCTCCCCGCGTCGTCGAAGGCGAGGGTGCCCTCGGCGCCGGTGGAGATGACCTCCCACCCGCGCGCCGCGAAGCGGGCGGCGACGAAGCGCGCGGTGTAACCGAGGCCGAAGATGAACAGGCGGGGCATGGGGAGCGGCCTTAGCGGGGCACCCGAAGAAAGGCCACCATCGCCCCGCGCCCGCGCCTCTCCACCCCGGCGCCTCTTCAGCCCGGCGCCTCCCCACCCCGCTCCCCCACTCCGCTCAGCCTGAGCGGGGGGAGGGGGTAAGGAGGGCCGCCTCAAGAGTACCCGGCGGTCCCGGTCGAGCCGGGGACGACGAAGAACTCGACGTCGTCCCGGACCTGATCCGGGACCGCTGGCCGGGGCGCGCCCACATCGATGCGCGCACGACCTCCAGCGACGATATCTCTTCCCCCGCTGGCAATCCGTCCCCAAGCCTCTAAGTTAGCCCGCATGGACATCGCCAGCAGACCCTCCGAGCCCGTGGACAACACCCAGGTCGCCGACGCCGCGCCCGCGCCGCAGTCGCCGCCCGTCATCCGGCGCGAGGACTACCTGCCGCCCGCCTGGCTGGTGCCGCAGGTCGCGCTCGATTTCCGGCTGGGCGTCGATGCGACGCATGTGACGGCCAGGCTCTCGGTCACCCGCAACGCGGCGGGCAACGGCACCGACACGCTGCGCCTCAACGGCGACCAGATCGCCCCGCTCGCCGTGCGCGTGGATGGGCGCGAGGTGAACGACTGGCGGCTCGACGGCGCGGACCTGCTGGTCGAATTGACCGGCGATGCGCACGCGGTCGAGGTGGAAACCACCGTCAATCCCGCCGCCAACAGCCAGCTCATGGGTCTCTATGCATCCAACGGGATGCTCTGCACCCAGTGCGAGGCCGAGGGTTTCCGCCGCATCACCTTCTTCCCCGACCGTCCCGACGTGCTCTCGACCTATTCGGTGCGCATGAGCGGCGACAAGGCGGCCTTCCCGATCCTCCTCGCCAACGGCAACTGCACGGCGACGGGCGAGGGCGCGGACGGCACCCACTGGGCCGAATGGCACGATCCCTGGCCCAAGCCGAGCTACCTCTTCGCTCTGGTGGCGGGCGATCTCGTCGCCAACCACTCCACCTTCACCACGTCCGGCGGGCGCAAGGTCGATCTCAACATCTGGGTCCGCCCCGGCGACGAGGACCGCACCCAGCACGCGATGGATTCGCTCGTCAACTCGATGAAGTGGGACGAGGAAACCTTCGGGCGCGAGTACGACCTCGACCTGTTCAACATCGTCGCCGTGTCCGACTTCAACATGGGCGCGATGGAGAACAAGGGCCTCAACGTCTTCAACACCCGCTACGTCCTCGCCGACCCGGAAACCGCCACCGACGGCGACTACGACGCGGTCGAGGGGGTGATCGGCCACGAATACTTCCACAACTGGTCGGGCAACCGCGTGACCTGCCGCGACTGGTTCCAGCTCAGCCTCAAGGAAGGCTTCACGGTGCTGCGCGACCAGCTGTTCAGTGCCGACATGGGCAGCGAGGCGGTCAAGCGGATCGAGGACGTGCGCGTCCTGCGCATCGCCCAGTTCCCCGAGGATTCGGGCCCCTTGGCGCACCCGATCCGCCCGGATTCGTTCCAAGAAATCAGCAACTTCTACACCGCGACGATCTACAACAAGGGCGCCGAGGTGATCCGCATGATGCGCACCATGGCGGGCCCCGAACGGTTCCGGCAGGGCACCGACCTCTACTTCGAGCGCCATGACGGCGAGGCCGCGACTTGCGAGGACTTCGTCAAGGCGATCGAGGACGGCGCCGGGCTCGATCTCGGCGCGTTCCGCCTGTGGTACTCGCAGGCCGGGACCCCGCAGGTCACCGCCAGCCTCGTCCATGAAGGCACGACGGCGACACTCACCCTGACGCAGGCGGTGCCCGCCACGCCCGGCCAGCCCGAGAAGCAGCCGATGCCCATCCCGCTGCGCATCGCCCTCTACGACCGCGACAGTGGCGAGCATCGCGGCGAGCAGCTCATCGTGCTCGACAAGGCGTCCGGCAGCTTCGCGTTCGAAGGCTTCGCCAGGCCTCCGGTGCTTTCGATCAACCGCGGGTTCTCCGCGCCCGTCGCGATCGACTTCGCGCGCGATCCGCAGGATCTCGTGTTCCTCGCCGCGCACGACGACGATCCCTTCGCCCGCTACGAGGCGATGCAGGGGCTGGTCGTCCAGCATCTGGTGGCCGCCGTCAGCGGCAGGCTCGACGATGCCTCGCGCGCCGAGGGGCGTTCGGCGATCGGCGCGGCATATGCCGCGATCATCGCCGACGCCGCGCTCGACGACCTGATGCGCGGCGAACTGATGATCCTGCCCGCCGAGACCTACCTTGCCGAGCAGCTCGCGATCTCCGACCCCGGCGCCATCCATGCCGAGCGCGAGGCGCTCAAGGCCTGGCTCGGCACCGCGCTCGCGGACGAGCTGAAGGCGCTGCACGACCGCGCCGTCGCCGTGCCCTACTCGCGCGAGGCGGCGGCGCGCGGCGCGCGCAAGATCAAGACGCAGGCGCTCGTCCTCATCGCCTCTGGCGATCCGGTAGAGGGCGCCGCCCGCGCCTTCGCGCAGTACAAGGCGGCGGACAACATGACCGACCGGCAGGGCGCGCTGATGGTGCTCGCCAGCCTCGACGCGCCGCAGCGGGCGGAAGCGCTGGCCGACTTCCACTCGCGTCATGCGGGCAACGCGCTGGTGATCGACAAGTGGTTCTCGCTCCAGGCAGGCTCGTTCCACGCCGAGGTCCTGGAGCAGGTGAGGGGCCTTGCCGCCCACCCGGACTTCACCATGACCAACCCCAACCGCGTGCGCGCGCTCTACATGGCGGCGGCGGGCAACCCCAAGGCGTTCCACGACGCGAGCGGCGAGGGCTACCGCATGATCGGCGACCTCATCCGCCGCCTCGATCCGATCAACCCGCAGACGGCGGCGCGCTTCGTCCCCGCGCTCGGCCGCTGGCGCCGGATCGAGCCGGTGCGCGCGGCCATGATGCGCGAGGAACTGGAACGCATCGCCGCCGTCCCCACCCTCTCGCGCGACGTGCGCGAGCAGGTGACCAAGAGCCTTGGCTGAGCCGGTCGAAGTCGTCCGCGCGCCGCTGCTGGAGGGCCTGCCGCATGGCTTCCTCGGCCGGCGCGGCGGGGTGAGCACGGGCGAGGTCGCGGGCCTCAACGTCGGCCTCGGCTCGGGCGACGAACCGGCGGCGATCGCCCGCAACCGCGAACTCGCGGCCGGCGCGGTGCTCCCCGGCGCGCGGCTCGCCACCGTCTACCAGGTCCATTCCGCCGACTGCGTGGTGGCGGGCGACTGGCCCGAGGCCGAGCGCCCCCACGCCGACGCGCTGGTCACCGACCGGCCCGGCGTGCTCCTCGGCATCCTCACCGCCGATTGTGCGCCGGTCCTCTTCGCCGACCGCGAGGCGGGCGTCGTCGGCGCCGCCCACGCCGGCTGGAAGGGCGCGATCGGCGGCGTCACCGACGCCACCATCGCCGCGATGGAGCGGCTGGGCGCGCGGCGGGAAAGTATCGTCGCGGCGGTAGGGCCCTGCATCGCGCAAGGGTCCTATGAAGTGGACGACGCTTTCCTCGCGCGATTCGTCGCCGGGGATGCCGCCAATACCGCGCATTTCCGCGCCGGACGGCCCGGGCACCACCAGTTCGACCTCGAAGGTTACGTTCTGGCGCGGCTGCGATCCTCGGGAATCTCCCGCGTCGAAGGTCTCGCGCTCGACACCTATGGTGCGCCGCAGCAGTTCTATTCGTTCCGCCGGGCGACGCATCTGTCGCAAGCCTCCTACGGGCGGCAGATATCATTGATAGCACTGGGCTGAATACTGCCCGCTCTACTGGCGCGATCTTCGCGTCCGGGGCCCCGCTTCCACCAAAAAGGCGGTTGGCACGAGTGCCTTTCGCGTATATCAGGCCCGCAAAGTCGGGAGAGGGCCGGGCTGTGTCCGGGTCTTGAACCGACACGGGGGATTCCAGGCTACCATTGGTCAGGATTGACCTCCTGCCGGGTGTCCCGGCAGTGGGTTGTCGAAAGCAAGGCAAGGGCAGACATGGCAGAAACAGAGGGCGTGCGGCGGCGCGATTTCATCAATATCGCCGCAGTAAGCGCCGCGGGTGTCGCGGGCGTCGGGATCGTCATCCCGCTTATCAGCCAGATGTCGGCATCGGCCGACGTCCTCGCGGCTTCCTCCACCGAGATCGACATCTCCGCGATCCAGCCCGGCCAGGCGATCAAGGCGATCTTCCGCAAGCAGCCCGTCTTCGTGCGCAACCTCACTCCCAAGGAGATCGAGGAAGCCAACGCGGTCGACACCGGCTCGCTGCGCGATCCCCAGACGCTTGCCGAGCGCACCAAGGAAGGCAAGGAGAACTGGCTGATCACGATGGGTGTCTGCACCCACCTCGGTTGTGTGCCGCTCGGCGCCGGCGAGGGCGAGATCAAGGGCGAGTTCGGCGGGTACTTCTGCCCCTGCCACGGCTCTTCTTACGACACCGCCGCCCGTATCCGTAAGGGCCCCGCGCCCAAGAACCTCGAGGTTCCGGAATACGAATTCACTTCAGACACCGTCGTCCAGATCGGTTGAGGCCAAGAGAGAGGATCACGAACATGAGCTTTCCCTGGGCCAACGAATACAAGCCGAGCCATCCCTTCATGCAGTGGATGGACGACAGGCTGCCCCTGCCGCGCCTCGTCTACAACTCGGTCGGCGGCGGCTATCCCGTGCCGCGCAACCTCAACTACTTCTGGAACTTCGGTTTCCTTGCCCTGATCTGCCTGGTCATCCAGATTGTCACCGGCATCGTCATGGCCATGCACTACGCGGCCAACACGGCGGTGGCGTTCGACACGATCGAGATGACCGTGCGCGACGTGAACTGGGGCTGGCTGATGCGCTACATGCACGCGAACGGCGCCTCGGCGTTCTTCGTGGTCATCTACGTGCACATCTTCCGCGGCTTCTACTACGGCTCGTACAAGGCCCCGCGCGAGATGGTGTGGCTGCTGGGCGTCGTCATCTTCCTCTTGATGATGGCCACCGCGTTCATGGGCTACGTGCTTCCCTGGGGCCAGATGAGCTTCTGGGGCGCCAAGGTCATCACCGGCCTGTTCGGCGCGATCCCCTTCGTCGGCGAGCCTCTCCAGCAGTGGCTGCTCGGCGGCTTCGCGCCTGACAACGCCGCGCTCAATCGCTTCTTCTCGCTGCACTACCTGCTGCCGTTCGTCATCGTCGGCGTGGTCGTGCTGCACATCTGGGCGCTGCACATCCCGGGCTCCTCGAACCCCACGGGCGTCGAGGTCAAAACCGAGAGCGACACCGTTCCGTTCTATCCCTACTACATCGCCAAGGACGGCTGGGCCGTCGGCGCCTTCCTGTTCCTGCTGGCGATCGCGGTGTTCTACTTCCCGAACCAGCTCGGCCACCCGGACAACTACATCCCGGCGAACCCGATGAGCACGCCTGCGCACATCGTTCCCGAATGGTACTTCTGGCCGTTCTACGCGATCCTGCGCGCCTTCACCCAGGACTTCTTCATCATCCCGGCCAAGCTGATGGGCGTGCTCGCCATGTTCGGCGCGATCCTGGTGTGGTTCTTCCTGCCCTGGCTTGACCGTTCGCCGGTCCGCTCGGGCAACTACCGCCCGCTGTACAAGAAGTTCTTCTGGTTCGGCCTGATCCCCGCGATGGCGGTCCTGTTCTACTGCGGCGGCGCCGCGGCGGCGGAGCCCTACGTCATGATCAGCCAGCTGGCCGCGCTGTACTACTTCGCGCACTTCCTGATCATCCTGCCGATCATCTCGGCGATCGAGAAGCCGCTGCCGCTGCCCTACTCGATCACCGAGTCGGTCCTCGGCGACGATGACACCGCCCAGCTCGCCCCCGTCCAGCCCGCCCCGGCCGGCGCCTGATCAGCCAGAACGAAAGACGAAAGACATGGCACGCATTCTCTCGATCCTCGTCGGGCTGTTCTTCACGGTGGCACTGGCGTGGTCCTTCGGGCTCGGCTTCTACACCTGGGCGACCGAACCGGCCGTCCCGACCGCCGAGCACGAATTCCACCTCCACCCCAAGGAAGTGGCCTTCGCCAGCGACGGCGCCTTCGGCAAGTTCGACAAGCAGCAGCTCCAGCGCGGCTTCCAGGTCTACAAGGAAGTCTGCTCGGCCTGCCACTCGCTGAGCCACGTCGCCTTCCGCGACCTGGAGCAGCTCGGCTATTCCGAAGGCCAGGTGAAGGCGATCGCCGCCGGCTTCCAGGTCCCGGGCACCGATCCCAACACGGGTGAGGCGAACCTGCGCCCCGGCATGCCGACGGACTACTTCCCCAAGCCCTTCGCCAACGACATCGCCGCGCGCGCCGCCAACAACAACGCGGTTCCGCCCGACCTGTCGCTGATGACCAAGGCCCGCCACGATGGCCCGGCCTACATCTACTCGCTGCTGACCGGCTTCCAGGCGCAGCCCGCGGAACTGCTCAAGCACTTCCCGGACTCGAAGACCCCGGCCGGCCTGCACTACAACCCGTACTTCGCGAACCTCAACCTCGCGATGGCCCCGCCGCTGACCGGTGACGGCCAGGTCGAATACGGCCCGGGCAACCCCAAGCCGACGGTCGACCAGATGTCGAAGGACGTCTCGGCCTTCCTGATCTGGACCGCCGAGCCCTCGCTCGACAAGCGCAAGCAGACCGGCCTTGCCGTGACCCTGTTCCTGCTCTTCGCCACCGTGCTGGGCTACATGTCCTACCGGAACATCTGGGCCGGCACGAAGCACTGACGCAGACGCGCAAGACTGTTAAAGGCTCCGCGCCCCGCCATCCCAGCGATGGCGGGGCGCTTCGCTTTCGAGGCCCTGCAACGGAGAATGCCAACGTGACGCTCGAAGACCTGCGCGACCTCGTCCGCACGATCCCGGACTTTCCCAAGCCCGGCATCCTGTTCCGCGACGTGACCACGCTGATCGGCCATGGCCCCGGCTTCGCCGCCGCCGTGGGGCACATGGCGAGCCGCGCCGATGCGGCGGGTGCCGAGGTCATCGCCGGGATCGAAGCGCGCGGCTTCATCTTCGGCGCCGCCGTCGCCGCGCGGATGGGGCTGCCCTTCGTGCCGGTGCGCAAGCCCGGCAAGCTGCCGGTCCCGGTCCTCGCCATCGACTATGCGCTGGAATACGGCACCGATACGCTGGAAGTCGATCCCGGCGCGGTGCCCGATGGCGCCCGGGTGGTGGTGATCGACGACCTCATCGCCACCGGCGGCACCGCGCTAGCGGCCGTCGAACTGCTGCGCCGGGCTGGCGGCATGGTGGTGGAGGCGCAGTTCGCCATCGACCTGCCGGAACTCGGCGGCGCACAGCGGCTGCGCGACGCGGGCGTGCCGACCGACGCGCTGCTGGCCTTCGAAGGCCACTGACCTGAAGTCCTCCCTGTCCCGAAGGGACGGGGAGGTGGCAGTCGCGAAGCGGCTGGCGGAGGGGTTTTCTGACCCCTCCACCGCCGACTGGGTCGGCGGTCGCCCTCCCCATCGCTACGCGACAGGGAGGAACGCGGCATTCACGCCGCCACGGTGTCCTTGGCCGCCTTGCCCTTCTTCGCGGCCGGCTCCGGCTCCAGCAGCGCCTGCACCGGCTTGGAGGTCGCCACCGTCCCCAGTTCGGTCAGCGCGAAGACGTTGGCCTCGATGTCACCGAGTTCGTAGAGGTAGTTCACCATGACGCCGTGCGACTGCTTCTGCCCGTTGGCGGAAAGGTCCGCATTGGCGTGGACCGCTTCGAGCCGCGCGCCGTTGCCGAGGTGGAAGCGGGCGACCGGGTCCGCCGGCTCCCCGCTCTTGCCCTTGGCGTGGACGAGGTAGCGCGCGGCGAGCTGGCGCAGGTCCCTGGCTCCCGGCACCGGCGCATCGGCCAGCTGCTCCTTGCCCAGCCACTTGGCGAAACCGGGCACCGGCGAAAGCGTGGCGAACGTCTTGAGGTGCGGCAATTCCTCCTTCAGCAGCCCGACCACGCGCTTGATGAGGTGGTTGCCGAACGGGATGCCTTTCAGGCCCACCTGGCAGTTGCTGATCGAATAGAAGATGGCGCAGCTGGCATCGCGCGGGTCCACGGCCTCGCGCTCTTCCGAGATGATCTGGTGGATCGCGCCGGGGATCTGCGGGGTCAGCGCCACTTCGACGAAGATCAGCGGATCGTCGCGCATCTGCGGATGGAAGAACCCGTAGCAGCGCCGATCGACCGGCTCCACGCGGCGCCTGAGGTCGTCCCAGCCCTGGATCTGGTGCACCGCCTCGTAGCGGATGATGCGTTCGAGCAGCTGCGCCGAGCTGTCCCAGCCGATCCGGCGCAGCTCGAGGAAGCCGGCGTTGAACCAGGCGGTGAAGGCGTTTTCGAGGTCGCGGTCGAGCGCGGCGAGGCCGGGCGTGGTCGCCGCGCGCGGTACCGCCAGCAGGTCCTCGCGCAGGCCGATCAGGCGCTGCGTGCCCTGCGGCGCGAGGTTGAGCTGGTTGATGAGCCGGCGGCTGGGCGACTTGCTGGCCGCGTTGAGCGCCAGCGCGGAAGCCTCGTCGCGTTTTTCGGCCCACTTGGCGATGGCCTTGTCGATCGCCTTGGCGTCGGCGGGATGAAGGTCGTGGATCTTGCCGAGGAAGTCCTGCCGCGCTTCGAGGTCGCTGGCCTCGTAGAGGTCGAAGAACGCCGAGGCGAGCGCGGGGCCGGAAGCGCGGCCGCGCAGCGAGAGCAGGGCGTCGGCGAGGTCGAGCAGGCTTTCGCCGCTGTCCTGCCGGGGCGCCACGCCGATCCCGCGCAGCATCTTGCCGAGGCCGGAGTTCATCAGCAGGTCGAGCGGGCTGCGCCGCCGCGCCGCCGTCCCGCTCGCGGGAGTGGTGGCGGCGTGGCCATCGGTGGCGGAGCGGGTCCGTGACGTGTTCATGGCGTTCTCGTTCCTCTGCTTCTGTCGGGATGCAGGCTAACATCCCTGTCCATTGCAGAAAATACGGTGAACCCGGATCGGAGGCATCGGCGCGCACGCCGCCGCCCGAGACCCGCCAAACCCGCCACTTTGCCGCGTAGAAGCCGCCGGGGCGATTGCGCTCCCGGGCAAGAGAGTCGTTGACGAGGCCCCCCCGCCCGTGGCAAGCGCGCTCGCACCACGGCATGAGCGGGTATAGCTTAGTGGTAAAGCTCCAGCCTTCCAAGCTGGCTATGCGGGTTCGATTCCCGCTACCCGCTCCAGCCGCTAGTCTTCCAGCGTCTGCAGGAACCCGTTCACGACCTCCAGTACGGCTTCGTGGCCCGACGACACGCCCAGTTGCCGTTCGCGGCTGAGGGCGAGGGCGACGCTGCTCGCGATGATCGCGAGCGCCGGAGCGGGTATCGCGCTGCGGGCGCCCTTGCGCTGCAGCGCGGCTTCCACCGCTTCGATCTCGATGGCGCGGGCTTCCTCGATGAAGTGGATCACTTCCGCACGCAGGTCCTCGATCCGGTTGGCGAGGGCCATGAACTCGGAAATCAGACGGGCGTCGGTGCTGCCCACGTTGGTGTCCCATATCTCCCGCAGCGCATGGGGCGATGCCAGCGCCGCGCGCAACCGCTTCAGCTCGCGCTCTGACAGGCGGCGGAACAGCGCGACGACGAGATCGTCCATCGTGTGGAAGTAGTAGTAGACGAGGCGCTGCTTCACGCCGATCCGCTCGGCGATGCGGCGGGACGTGAGCTGCGCATGGCCCTCCTCGCGCAGGAGGTCTTCCGCGCCGTCGAGCATGGAATGCCAGACTTCGGACCCCTGCGGGCCCATGCGCCTGGCAGGTGCTGGCTTTGTCGTCGTCATCGGTCCCTTTCCTGGAAATGCCTGCCTATCCTGCGCGCCCGGCGGCGTAAAGGCCGCGCGCCCACGGCCGATTGACCGCCCCGGAAGGCCGCGCTACCAAATTGACGAACAACGGTGGGAGAGGGGTCATGGGCAGCGATTCGATGCGCCTTGCGGGCAAGGTCGCGATCGTCACGGGTGCGGGGCAGGGGATCGGCGAGGCCATCGCCGTGGCCTATGCCGCGCAAGGGGCGAAAGTCGTCGTCACCGGGCGTACGCGCGGCAAGCTGGACGCCGTGGTCGAGCGGATCGCCGCTTCCGGCGGCGCGGCGATCGCCATCGAGGCGCTGGCCGGCGACAGCGCCGACGCGACGCTGACGGTCGGGCGCGCGATCTCGGAATGGGGGCGGGTCGACGTGCTGGTGAACAACGCGCACACCTTCACCGACTACCTGCCGATCGAGGACCCCCGGATGGAGGAGCACTGCACAACCGACATGCAGTCCGCGTTCTTCGGCTCGCTGCAACTCATGCAGCGCTGCTTCCCGCACATGGTGGAGCAGGGCGGCGGCTCGATCATCAACATGGGCACCGGTTTTTCCATCCGCTGCGAGCCCGGCTTCCTTGCCTATGCCGCCACCAAGGAGGCGATCCGCGTGCTGACGAAGACGGCCGCGAAGGAATGGGGCAAGCTCAATATCCGGGTGAACACGATCCTGCCCTCGGCGCTGACGCCCAAGTCGATCTGGTACCTGCAGGATAGCGGCACTTACGACCAGGAACTGGCGAGGGTGGCGCTGGGCCGCTTCGGCGAGCCGGGGGACATCGCGCCCACGGCGGTCTTCCTCGCCAGCGACGATGCGGGCTTCGTCACCGGTCAGACGATCGGCGTCGAGGGCGGGACGACGATGCTGTGACGGACACCGGTACAGGGCAGCGATGCGCCATCGTCACCGGCGGCGCCTCCGGCATGGGCAGGGCGACCGCGCTGCGCCTC
>DATKFS010000282.1:0-4529 GCA_035511275.1 Novosphingobium sp. | reverse complement strand
AACGTGCAACTGCTGCTCAACGCGGCGCAATTCAGCCCGAGCGGCCGCCGCTTCGGCTCCTACTACGGATACAAGGGATGACGGGCATGGTGCAGGCATCGAGCCGCATCGCGATGGTCGCCGCGCTGTCGGCGCTGGCCTTGCCGGCTGCCGCCCGCGCGCAGTCGATCGGCTACGAGGGCGTGGGCGGGACCGGTAGCGGCGACGCGGCCTCCGACGCGTCGGGCGCGCGGTCGGACAAGGCCTCGCGGCGCGGCGGACGGGGGCAGGGCCCACGGCGCTTCGAGATCCAGCCCTACATCGAACTCGACCAGGTCGTCACCGCCGAGCTTTCGCCGGGCGACGACGTGCTCACCTATACCCAGGCTGCGGTCGGCGTGGATGCCTCGCTGCAGGGGCGCAATAACGGCCTGTCCGCGTCGGTGCGCTACCAGCGCCAGTTCGGCTGGGGCAAGCGCGCGGGCGACGGCGACGCGATCAGCGGCATTGTCACCGGCTATGCCACGATCGTGCCCGGCGTGACGATCGAGGCGGGCGCGCTCGCCTCGCAGGTCGACGTCGAGAACGGCGGCACCGCGCTCGCCGTGGGCACGCTCGCGGGCAACGGCAAGTCGACGGTCTATTCCGCCTATGCCGGGCCTTCGGTCGCGACGCGGGCGGGGGACCTCGACATCGCGGGCAACTACCGCTTCGGCTATACCCGGGTCGACCAGTCCGACAGCGCGCGCAACGCGCAGACCGGCGCCGCCGCCGACGTGTTCGACGAGAGCACGAGCCAGATGGCCGACGTCCAGGCGGGCTTCGCGCCTGGCACCGTGCTGCCCGTGGGCGTGGGAGTGGGCGGCAGCTTCTACCAGGAGGACATCGCCAACCTCGACCAGCGCGCCCGCGACATGCAGGCCCGCGCGATGGTCACCGTGCCGGTCAGCCGCACCGTCCAGGTGGTCGGCGCGATCGGTTACGAGGATGTCGAGATTTCCAGCCGCGACGCCGTGCGCGACGCCAATGGCCTGCCCGTGGTCGGTTCCGATGGCCGCTACGTCACCGACAAGTCCTCTCCGCGCGAACTGGCCTACGACGTCAGCGGGTTGATCTGGGACGTCGCCGTGATGTGGCGCCCCAGCCGCCGCACGTCGCTTTCGGCGCATATCGGCCGCCGCTACGGGGGGACCAGCTTCGGCGGCACGCTCGCCTATGCGCCCAATGACCGCAGCCAGTTCAGCGTCTCCGTCTACGACAACATCTCGGGCCTCGGCGGCCAGCTCAACCGCGCGCTCGACCAGTTGCCCGACGATTTCGAGGTCGTGCGCGATCCCGTCACCGGCGAGTTGCGGGGCTGCGTCGCCTCGCTGGAGAGCGGCAACTGCCTGTCGGGCGTGCTGGGTTCGGTCCGCTCCTCGACCTTCCGCGCGCGCGGCATCGCGGCGAACTACTCGATGCAGATCGGGCGGCTCAACGCAGGCATCGGCGGCGGCTACGACCGGCGCAACTACATCGCCGCGCGCAACACCATCCTCGCCTCCGCCGACGGCGTGATCGACGAGAACTGGTGGCTGGCCGCCTACGTCAGCGGCGAGCTTGGCCGTGATGCGGGCTGGTCGGCCAACGTTTACGCCAACTGGATCGACAGCAGCGACCCGCTGACCTCCGACGCCACCGGCTACGGCGCCAGCGCCGCGTACTACCGGATGCTCGCGCCGCGCCTGCGTGGTACGGTCGCTGTCGCCGTGAACGGCCAGAAGTACGACGCCCCCTCGATCGACGACCTGTGGACCGCCTCGGCGCTCGCGGGTCTGCGTTACTCGTTCTGATAAGGAAACCCGCCATGTTCGACGACTTTTACGGGCTCGAAGCAAGGCCCTTCCAGCTCACCCCCGATCCCGCGTTCTATTTCGAGAGCCTGACGCACCGCAAGGCGCTGTCCTACCTCGGATACGGCCTCGCGCAGGGCGAGGGCTTCGTGGTCATCACCGGCGAGGTCGGCGCGGGCAAGTCCACGCTGGTCGCCTACCTGATGGCGACGATCGACCCGCAGCGCATGACCGCCGCCAACGTGGTCACCAGCGCGCTCGACGGCGAGGAGATCGTCCACGTCGTCGCCCAGTCGTTCGGGATTCCCGTCGCGGGCCACGACAAGGCCTCCGCACTTGGCGCGATCGAGGCGTTCTTCCACGACGAGGCGCGCGACGGGCGCCGCTGCCTGCTGATCGTCGACGAGGCGCAGAACCTCTCGATCGCCGCGCTGGAGGAGCTGCGGATGCTCTCCAACTTCCAGCTCGGCTCGCATCCGCTGCTGCAGACCCTGCTGCTCGGCCAGCCGGAGTTCCGCCAGACGCTGCTGGAAAGCGACCAGCTGGAGCAGCTGCGCCAGCGCGTCATCGCGACCCATCACCTCGGCGCGATGCAGCCGAAGGAAATCCAGCCCTATATCGAGCACCGGCTGGCCTGCGTCGGCTGGACCGGCAATCCCAGCTTCGATCCCGAGGTCTTCGCCGACCTGCACGAAGCCACCGGCGGCATTCCCCGGCGGATCAACCAGATCGTCAACCGCCTGCTGCTGCTGGGCGCGGTCGACCGGCGCGAGCACATCGACGCGGCGATGCTGACGCAGGTCCTCGACGAGATGAGCGACGATGGCGCACTGGCGGTGGTCACCCCGCAGCAGGTGGAGCCTGAAGCTCCCGCCGCGACGGTTGCCCCGGTCGCCGCCGTACCGTCCGATGCCATCAACGCCGCAGCCGCCGTGTCGCTGATCGAGGCAGCACTGGCCGAGCGCGACGCGCGGATCGCCGAGTTGCAGTCCGCCGTCGTCGAACTCGCGGCCGCCGCCGAAGCGCGCGATGCGGTTGCCGACACCGGGGACGCCGAGGCCATCGCCGCGCTGCAGGCTGAACTCGCGCAGGCTGCCGCTCGGACCGAGAAGCTGGAGGCCCGGCTTGACGAGCAGGCCCGCACGCTGCGCCACACGCTCACCATGCTGATCGAGTGGATCGAAAGCGGCGACGGCCAGCGCAACGTCGCCTGACCATGGACGCGGCGGCAAGCGGACGGGATTTCGATACGCTCGGCCTGAGCGAAGTCGAGGCCAATCCCGTCCGACTGGCGTGCCCCGCCCCACCTCTCCAACCCGCTCGGGCTGAGCTTGTCGAAGCCCGCGCGTTCCCGGAAAAGCGTTCGTCGACATGACGTCATCCAACCCGACCCCTGGCGAACAGATCAACGGCCTCTCGGTCGACGTCGAGGACTGGTTCCAGGTCGGCGCCTTCGAGAAGGTGATCGATCGGGGCGACTGGAACGGCCTCGTCACCCGCGTCGAGCGGAACTGCGACGAGATCCTCCAGCTGTTCGACGCCGCCGGGGTCAAGGGCACGTTCTTCACGCTGGGCTGGGTGGCCGAGCGCCATCCCGCGCTGTTGCGCCGCATCGCCGCGCAGGGCCACGAGATCGCCAGCCACGGCTGGGACCACCAGCGCGTGTTCCGCCTTGGCCGCTACGATTTCGCCGCCGACATCGCCCGCGCCCGCAAGGTGATCGAGGACGCCTCCGGCCAGGCGGTCACCGGCTACCGCGCGCCCAGCTTCTCGATCGACGCGCGCACGCCATGGGCTTTCGAGGTGCTGGCCGAGCAGGGCTACGCCTATAGCTCCAGCGTCGCGCCGATCGCGCACGACCATTACGGCTGGCGCGAGGCGCCACGCTTTGCCTTCAAGCCGGTCCCCGGCAGCGAACTCGTCGAGATCCCGGTCACCACCGCCCGGTTCGCCGGACGCAGGCTCGCGGCGGGCGGCGGCGGGTTCTTCCGCGTGCTGCCCTACCATTTCTCGCGCTGGGCGATCCGGCAGGTCAACCGCGAGGACGAGCGCCCGGCGGTGTTCTACTTCCACCCCTGGGAGATAGACCCCGGCCAGCCCCGCGTCGCGGGCGCGCCGATGCGCTCGCGCCTGAGGCATTACACGAACCTCTCCGTCATGGGCGACAAGCTCGCCCGGCTGGTCGGTGAATTCCGCTGGGGCCGCATGGACGAACTCGCCGCCCGCGAAGCGCTGCGCGCCGGGCCGTTGTCCGTGGCGCTGGCCGCATGAACGCGCCCTTCGCGCCGTCGCGAACACATGTGCGACTGGTCGACCTCGGCGAACCGGGCGAGATCGCGGGGCTCGAGGGTTTCGTCGCCCGCCATCCGCTCGGCACGCCGTTCCATCGTCCGGCGTGGTTCGTATCGGTCGCCCGTGCCACCGGCAACGAGGCGCACGCGCTGGTGCAGGAGCGGGGAGGCGAGATCGTCGCTTTCCTGCCGCTCGACGCCATCCATTCCCCGGTGTTCGGACGCCTGCTGGCCTCCACCGGCTTCGCGGTCGGCGGCGGATTGCTGGCGACGGATGAGGCCGAGCCCGAGGCGATCTTCGCGGCGCTGGAGGAACTGGCGCGGCGCCTGTCCTGTCCCGCGATCGAACTGCGCGGCGGAGTTCTGCCCCGGGACGGCAAGGGCTGGGCGCTCAAGACCGAATCGCACGCGAACTTCGCCCGCCCCC
>DATKFS010000281.1:0-1916 GCA_035511275.1 Novosphingobium sp. | reverse complement strand
GGCCCATGGGTGCCATGCCCCGGAACGGGCCGCAAGGGCCGGAATCGGGCTCACACATGGTAAGCAAAAGGTAAGCAATTCCACCGACAATCGAAGGATCAGCCATACCCGGTGGGGCGAGATGAGCGAACCGGCCGAAATCCGAGACGAATACGACGCGATCGAGCAGGCCGTGCTGGACAGCCCGCGCGGCCGCTGGTTTCTGGCCGAGTACGCGCGCCGCAATCGCGCCGTCGAGACCGACCGGCTGCTCGACGCCATCGACCAGCTCTATAATGCGGCGATCCAGTCCGCGGCCGACGCCGGTGCCGGCGTCCATCTCGATCTTCTCTATCGCGACCTCAAGGACATGCGCCAGTCGATCGCGACGACGCGCTGCGAGCTTGCCGCGATCCGGCCGCGAGACGGGCTCAATCTGCGGGCGGGAAATGTCGCACAGGATCCCGAGGCCATCGCCGTGGCAGCGGAGCGGGCCACGCTCGACATTCTCGCCGCCGTCGAACGGCTTCAGGCCATCGGCGAACAATTGCGCAAGCGGGGCGCGGATAGCGATCTCTGCGACGAGATCGAGACCCATGCGCGCGGCATCTTCATGGCCTCGTCGTTCCAGGACATGACCGGACAGCGGATGACGAAGCTCGTCGCCGCGCTGCGCTATCTGGAGCAGCGGCTCGACGCCCTTCTCTCGCATCATGAGTCAAGCGAGGCGGAAACCGTGGCCGGCTAGGCCGCCGCGATCACCTTTGCAAAGAAGACCGGATCGACATTTCCGCCGCTGAGAACCAGCGCGATCGTCTTGCCGTGGGCGTCGATCTTGCCCGAAAGCAACGCGGCCAGCGCCACCGCGCCGCCGGGTTCGACCACGAGCTTCAATTCCTCGAAGGCAAAGCGCATGGCGGCCTCGACCTCCGCGTCGCCGACGGCGAGGCCACCGGCGAGAAGGCGCCGGTTGACCGCGAAGGTGATTTCACCGGGCGTCGGCGCCATCAGCGCATCGCAGATCGTTGGTGCACCGCCCGCCGCGTTCGCGACCCGCGCACCTGCGACGAGCGACCGCCGATGGTCGTCGAAGCCCTCGGGCTCGACGCAACAGATGGATGGCGGTTGCGGCAGGGTGGAAAAGGCGAGCGCCACGCCGGCGACGAAGCCGCCGCCGCTGGCCGGGACCAGAACCGCGTCCGGCATCGCGCCGAGCCGCGCAGCGTCTTCAACAATTTCGAGGCCCGCTGTCCCCTGCCCCGCGACGATATGCGGATCGTCATAGGGCGGCACGATGATGGCGCCGGTCTTCGCCGCCAGAGCCGCGCCGATTTCCTCGCGGCTTTCGCGAAATCGGTCGTAGGTCACGACATCCGCACCATAGGAGCGCGTGCGCTCAAGCTTGATGCGCGGCGCGTCGGCGGGCATGACGATGCGAGCCTGAATGCCGAGGATGCTTGCCGCCGCCGCGACCCCTTGCGCATGATTGCCGGACGACCAGGCGACGACGCCCGCCGCGCGTTCCGCGGACGACAATTGCACCAGCCGGTTATAGGCGCCGCGAAATTTGAACGAGCCGGTGCGCTGCAGAAGTTCGGGCTTGATGAGGACGCGCCCGCCGACACACGTGTTGAGCGCGGCGCTTTCGAGAAGCGGTGTGCGGATGACGACACCTTCGAGCCTCTGCGCCGCTGCCCGCACGGCCGCCAGATCTGGAATGAAGGCGGCGGCGGTCACGCCACCTGCACTTCATAATTGACGCAACCGAGGCTCCAGACCGGCTCGCCATCGACGATGCGGCAGGTGAGCCGGGTGAGCGAGAGCGGCGCGATGTCGATGCGCAGCGCCGTTCCAGGATCGAGGCCGAGAGCAAAGCCGACGGCCGAGCGGATCGTGCCGGCATGGGCGACGGCGACGATCGAATGCCCGGCATAATG
>DATKFS010000280.1:0-5732 GCA_035511275.1 Novosphingobium sp. | reverse complement strand
GCAGCCTTACTCCATCGACGGCGCGCGCGTGACGATCGGCGCGTCGGTGGGCATCGCGCTCTGTCCGGACGACGGCACGACGTCCGAAGCGCTGATCCGCAACGCAGACCTCGCGCTCTACGCCGCCAAGGGCAACGGGCGCGGTCGCCACCACTTCTACAACGAGGACCTCCACGCCGACGCGCGCGAGCGCCAGCAACTCGAAGAGGACCTTCGCGACGCGATCGCCAGCGGCGCGCTCGAACTGCATTACCAGCCGCAGGTGCGCACCACGAGCGAGCGGATCACCGGCTTCGAGGCGTTGCTGCGCTGGAAGCATCCGGTTCACGGCTACATGTCGCCCGCGCGCTTCGTGCCCGTCGCCGAGGAGACCGGCCTCGTCGCCCAGATCGGCGAATGGGCGCTGCGCACCGCGTGCCGCGACCTGGCCGGTTGGCCCGAGGAAGTGCGCGTCGCGGTCAACGTCTCGCCGCTGCAGTTCGCCAACCCGGCGCTGCCCACGATCGTCACCCAGGCGATCGCAACGGCGGGAATCAGTCCTTCGCGGCTGGAACTGGAGATCACCGAAAGCGTGTTCCTCGGCGAGGACAAGTCGACCGAATCGATGTTCGCCGCGCTCAAGGGCATCGGCGTGCGGCTCGCGCTCGACGATTTCGGCACCGGTTATTCCTCGCTCGGCTACCTGAAAAAGGCGCCGTTCGACAAGATCAAGATCGACCAGAGCTTCGTACGCGGGGCGACCGTGCCGGGCAGCCGCAACGGTGCGATCATCTCCTCGATCGTCAGCCTCGCCGAAGCGCTGGGCATGGAAACCACCGCCGAGGGCGTGGAAACGCTGGACGAACTGGACCTCGTCCGCGTGCTCGGCTGCAGCCACGTGCAGGGTTACATCTACGAGCGTCCGATGACCAGCGAGGCCGCCTCGGCCAAGCTCGCGGAGAGCCTCGTGGCGGTGGCGCAGGGCCCGCGTTCCGCGCGTGCACCGCGCCAGACGATGCTGCGCAAGGTCATGCTCGACCATGGATTGCACGTCTATTACGGTACGATCCGCAACATTTCGCAGTCCGGCGCCATGATCGAGGGGCTGTGGAACGTGCCGCCGGGCACGGTCTTCGGCGTCCACCTCGCCGAAGACAACCTGATGATGGCGACCGCGCGGTGGAGCAAGGAGGATCGCATGGGCGTCGAATTCGCGCAGCCGCTCGATCTCGACGACGCCGGGGCGGTGCTGTTCACGCCGGTTCGGCAGCGGCGCGAACGCTCGGACCAGGCGGCGCTGCGCCGGGTCGGCTAGGGCCGGCCAGGCAGGCGGGCCGGACGGAGTCCGGGCCCTTTGCACGCGCCCGATGACAGCGCCGCAAAGCACTGCTAACGGCGCTCTCATGACCGAACTCTCGCAGATCCGTAACTTCAGCATCATCGCCCACATCGACCATGGCAAGTCGACGCTCGCCGACCGTCTGATCCAGACCACCGGCGGCCTCTCCGAGCGCGAGATGAGCGCGCAGGTGCTCGACAACATGGACATCGAGAAGGAGCGCGGAATCACCATCAAGGCGCAGACCGTGCGCCTGAACTATACCGCCTCCGATGGGCTCACCTACGAGCTGAACCTGATGGATACGCCGGGCCACGTCGACTTCGCCTACGAAGTCAGCCGCAGCCTCGCCGCCTGCGAGGGCGCGCTGCTGGTGGTGGACGCGGCGCAGGGCGTGGAAGCGCAGACGCTCGCCAACGTCTACCAGTCGATCGAGCACGACCACGAGATCGTGCCGGTCATCAACAAGATCGACCTCCCCGCCGCCGAGCCCGAGAAGGTCCGCGCCGAGATCGAGGAAGTGATCGGCATCGACGCGTCCGAGGCGGTCATGGCCAGCGCCAAGTCCGGCATCGGCATCGCCGAAGTGCTCGAGGCGGTCGTGAAGAAAATCCCGCCGCCCAAGGGCGAGCGCGACAAGCCGCTGAAGGCCATGCTGGTCGACTCGTGGTACGATCCGTATCTCGGCGTCGTCATTCTGGTGCGCGTCATCGACGGCGTCATCAGGAAGGGCCTCGCGGTCAAGTTCATGCAGGGCGGCACCGACCACCTCGTCGATCGCGTGGGCTGCTTCACCCCCAAGCGTATCGACCTGCCCGAACTCGGCCCGGGCGAGATCGGCTTCATCACCGCGCAGATCAAGGAAGTCGAGCAGGCCAAGGTCGGCGACACCATCACCACCGTGAAGGGCGGCGCCACACAGGCGCTGCCGGGCTACAAGGAAGTCCAGCCGGTGGTCTTCTGCGGCCTGTTCCCGGTCGATGCCAACGACTTCGAGAAGCTGCGCGAATCGATCGGCAAGCTGCGCCTGAACGATGCCTCCTTCAGCTTCGAGATGGAATCGAGCGCGGCGCTGGGCTTCGGCTTCCGCTGCGGCTTCCTCGGCCTGCTGCACCTGGAGATCATCCAGGAGCGCCTCAGCCGCGAATACGATCTCGACCTCATCACTACCGCGCCGTCGGTCGTCTACCGCCTCACCATGACCGACGGCACGGTGAAGGAACTGCACAACCCGGCCGACATGCCCGATCCGGTGAAGATCGCGGACATGGAGGAGCCCTGGATCAAGGCGGTGATCTACACGCCGGACGAGTATCTCGGTTCGATCCTCAAGCTCTGCCAGGACCGTCGCGGCATCCAGAAGGACCTCACTTACGTCGGCGGGCGCGCGCAGGTGACCTATGAACTCCCGCTCAACGAAGTGGTGTTCGACTTCTACGATCGCCTGAAGTCGATCAGCCGGGGCTACGCCAGCTTCGACTACGAGCAGACCGGCCTGCGCGAGGGCGACCTCGTAATGATGAACATCCTCGTCAACAACGAGCCGGTCGATGCGCTTTCGATGATCGTCCACCGCAGCCAGGCCGAGCCGCGCGGACGCCAGCTGGTCGAGCGACTCAAGGAACTGATCCCGCGCCACATGTTCAAGGTGCCGATCCAGGCCGCGATCGGCGCCAAGGTCATCGCGCGCGAGACGATCAGCGCCATGCGCAAGGACGTCACCGCCAAGTGCTACGGCGGCGACATCAGCCGCAAGAAGAAGCTCCTCGACAAGCAGAAGGAAGGCAAGAAGCGCATGCGCGAATATGGCAACGTCCAGATTCCGCAGGAAGCCTTCATTGCCGCGCTGCGGATGGGCGAAGAATAGAACCGATCCGGTTGTAGTTTTTTCACGCCCTGGCGTCGGCCGGGCGTGCCGTCGCGTCCATCGATTCCGTGTGAAACGATGGACGGCGCGAATACAAACGCTCCATTTCCGCACATTTGCGGGAGGCCGGCCCTTGGCGCCCGCCGCTCGGCGCCGGTATGCATAGTTTATTCGGGCTCAACGACGTACTATGGTAAATTACTGACTAACCATCCTTATCGTTGCGCTTTTCGCATATCTCTGCCTAAAGCATCGGCAGGGGCGGGGGTCTCTGATATGAATAAGGGTCTGCACAATCAGGATGTGATGGAAGGGCGACGTCCCGGGCTCTGTCACATCTTTCCGGGGCTTACGCCCAAGCAGCATGAAGTGCTGCGATTCGTGGCGGAAAACCGCACGAGCAAGGAGATCGCGTGGGAACTCGGCATCTCCGAAAGTGCTGTCAACCAGCGCATCGAAGGCGTGCGCGTGCGCGCCGGATCGCCCCCGCGCGCGGAACTGGCGCGGGCCTATCGCGGCTATCTGCAGGAGCTGGAGAGCACCTGTAATCCGCTACCAGATAAGATTCCTCAGGTTCCGGAAATCGCATCGGAAGCCCCAGGGGAGCCTCGGGACGAACGTGGCGAACATCTCGTGCTGGCAGACTCCGTGACGTACACCGTTACGGCACCCTGGCAGCGGGGGGCTTTCGATACGATCGTTCCGGAGGTGCTCGATGGGGCGAATGCCGGGCTCAGCCGGGCCGCAGCCATGATCGCCATCGCCGGGGGCATGCTGCTCGTTGCGATGGTGGGTCTGGGAGTGGTCCGTGCGCTGAGCGAACTGATCCTGTGATCGGTACGGTGTCGTTCCAGCCTCCCGAACCGCTTGCGTGTGGCGCGCCGGACGAGCCGGCGTCGCGACAGGGGGAATTGTATGTCGATGACCATTGCTGCTGCTACCGCCCGAATTTCCCGCCAGCTTCCCGAAGCCGAGCTTTCGCTCGATTCGGCCCTGCTCGCCTCGGCGCGACTGATGGAATCGATGCTGCTGGCGCGCCAGGCGGAAGGCGTCGAGGTCTATACCGGGCAGACCGCACTGATGCGTCTCGCCAAGGCGCAACGGACGCTGATCGAGAGCCAGAACGACATGCTGCGCGTCCACCAGGAACTGCGCGGGATCGGCCGCGACGTGAAGGCGCTGGGCGACGAGGAGGGCAGCTGCCCGACGACCGGGATGCTCGAGGCGGAACCGCTGTTCAAGCGGGCCTGATCTGTCTGTGGGAACGATCGGTGCGGGGAAGGCAACGGCATGCCTGACCCGTACTGGTCGATCCTGTTCCTGCACCTGAAGAGTCACATCCAGGCCATCTGCTATGCGCTGCTGTTCTTATGCTCCCTCGTGCGAAGGGCCGCGGCGCCGGAGCGGATACTTTCCGGCCTGCTCTGCGCGATGGTGGCGAGCGACCGCATATACCATGCCGTCACGGCGGCCCCGATCCTATGGAGGCACACGGACCTCGTGCATCTGGGTATCGACGCAACGATGCTCGTCTGCACGTTCACGGTCGCGCTTCACGCCAACCGTGTCTATCCGCTGTGGATAGGGGGAGCGCAGATCATAGCGCTGTCCGGCCACATCTACCGCCTGGCGATCGAGCAGATCAACGAATTCGCCTACGACATGATGGTGATGGTGCCGTCGTACATCCAGTTGGTCGCCATGACGCTGGGCCTCGCTTTTCACATGTCGCGGCGCAGGAGGCTGGGCAGCTATCCGTCCTGGCGGAGCTTCTCGAACCCCATGCCGGGAGCGAGGGAGAGCGCATCGCAGCGCAGCTGATCGCGCGTTTCGGATCGCTCCGGACGATCTATTCGGCCTCGATCGAGGCACTGTCGGATGCCCTGGCGGACGCAGGCTGGGGGAACGCGGGCACGGCGGCGGATCGGTGCGGGGCAGGGATCGCCTCGGTCATCGTCGCCGCCCGCCGCCTGGCCGAATCGGCCATGCGCGAGGCGCTGACGGGTGAGCCTGCCGACACTACCGCGCTGGCGTTCCGCCAATACCTCGTCAGCCGGCTCGGCAGTCGCCGCGAGGAGTGCGTCATCGTGCTCTTCCTCACCGGCAAGGGGTTCTACGTCGCCGAGGATCTCTACGTCGGCGGCGGGCGGGCGGAAATACGGATTCCGCTACGCCGGACCGTCCGCCGCGCCTTCGACCTCGACGCGCGGCGCCTCGTGATCGCGCACAATCACCCGTCCGGCTCGCCCCGGCCCAGCGCCTCCGACATCGCGGCTACCGTCCGGTTCCGCGACGTGA
The DNA here is from genome assembly GCA_035511275.1 of Novosphingobium sp. Lineage (GTDB taxonomy): Bacteria > Pseudomonadota > Alphaproteobacteria > Sphingomonadales > Sphingomonadaceae > Novosphingobium. The sequence goes on along the minus strand of DATKFS010000280.1, from coordinate 249 downwards.
TCGAAGCGCTGGAGATCGGGCTCGACGATCACTGCGTGGTAACCGGCAACTGCGTCGTCAGCATGCGCGGGATGGGGCTGATCTGAGCGCGGACTACGCCACTGTGCAGCGGTTGCGGCCGCCGCGCTTGGCTTCGTAGAGCGGCACGTCGGCACGCGCGATCCAGGCTTCCGCGCTGGTGATGTCGTCGGCGAGCGCGGCGACGCCGAAGCTCGCGGTGATGGCGATGGTGCGGGTGGGCGCGATGGC
>DATKFS010000279.1:0-2530 GCA_035511275.1 Novosphingobium sp. | reverse complement strand
TGCCATGATTTCAGTTCCGCTCAGGTCCAGACTGTCGAAGCCGCTGGGGAATGGCGCAAGATGAACCGCTGGCTCGTCAACCGCAGGGTCTCCTCCCCGAACTGGAACGAGCGCAAGCGGCCCGTCACGATGGCGGTGCTGCACTACACCGGAATGAAATCCGCGGACGAGGCGCTGGCGCGCATGTGCGATCCGGCGGCGGAAGTCTCCGCACACTACATGATCGACGAGGAGGGCATCGTCACCTCGCTGGTGCCCGAGGACAAGCGGGCGTGGCACGCCGGCCGCTCGTACTGGCGCGGCGAGACCGACGTGAATTCCGCCAGCATCGGCATCGAACTGGTCAATCCCGGACACGAACACGGCTATCGCCCGTTTCCCGAAGCGCAGATGGACGCGCTACTGCCGCTGCTCGCCGACATCTTGGACCGTCACGACATCCCGCGCGCCAACGTCGTCGGGCACTCCGACATCGCGCCCGCCCGCAAGGACGATCCGGGCGAATACTTCGACTGGCCGCGCCTTGGCGAACTCGGCCTCGCGCTGGAAATCCCGCGCGCGAAGATGAACCTCTTCTACGACAATCCCGGCGCCTTCTACCTCGCGATGGAGCGTTTCGGATACGACATCACCGACGGCCGCGCCGCCGTGCGCGCGTTCCAGCGCCGCTGGCGGCCCGAACTCATCGATGGCGAGATCGACGGCGAGATCGGGGGAATCCTGTTGGAACTGCTGTTGGAGCGCGACATCGGGCGTGCTAGGTGACCCGCTTGCGCCGGGGAGCCGGGCAGCCGCGGGATCCTTCGGGGTCGCGAGGAAAGTCCGGGCTCCACGAAACAAGGGTGGCGGGTAACGCCCGCCGGGCGAGGGGGGCTTCCAGGCCCCGCGAAGCTTAGGGAAAGTGCCACAGAGAGCAGACCGCCAAACCGCTCGTCCTGAGCTTGTCGAAGGATCGGCGGCGGTAAGGGTGAAAGGGTGCGGTAAGAGCGCACCGCGCTACCGGTAACGGCAAGCGGCAAGGCAAACCCCACCCGGAGCAAGACCGAATAGGGGCTGCGCGCCGGCGCTGCGCAAGCAGGAGATCGGCGGGTTCGTTTCGGACCCAGGCAGCCCGGGTTGGTCGCTTGAGCGGCACAGCGATGTGTCGCCTAGAGGAATGGCTGCCACCGCGGCGTAAGGTCCCTCGATTGGGAGACCACGCCAGGAACAGAACCCGGCTTACAGGCTCCCCGGCGCAAACACGGGACATCGACATGACGTCGATGCGGGCGCGGTTATGCGGCCTCGCTGGCCGTGGCCGGGTCGCGCGCCTGGAGGAACCAGCGCTCCGTGCCCTGCAGGCCGATCGCGGTGAGCGTGCCGTGCAGGAATGCGCCGGTGTCGATACCCACGCGGTTGGCGCAGATGTCGGGCTCGGGCGTGATGGTGTGCCCGTGGATCACGAAGCCGCCGAAGTCGCCGCGATGGCTGAGGAACGGCTCGCGGATCCAGCGGCAGTCCCGGCCGGACTGGAATTCCAGCGGCGTGTCGGGGCGGACGCCGGCATGGACGAACACGTAGTCGCCGATGCGGAGCATCTTGTCGAAGCCGTCGAGGAAGTCGAAGTCTTCCTGGGGGATCGCCTCGTTCATCAGGCGCTGCAGATCCTCGATCTCCACCGACATCGCCGTCTCGGCATCGACGCCGTAGGACAGGATCGTCTCCAGCCCGCCGAACCGCAGGAAACTGCGCAGGGCCTCGACGTCGGTGCGGCTGACGAGGAGCATTTCCTCGTGGTTGCCCTTGATGAACTCGACCTCGCGCCGGGTCGCCCATTGCCTGGCCTGGTCCACCACGGCGGCACTGTCGTGGCCGCGGTCGATCAGGTCGCCGAGCAGGACCACGGTGGTATGCGCCGCCCCCCGCGCCGCATCGTCCCGTTCGATCGTGTGGATGAGCCTTTCGAAAAGGTCGGCGCGGCCATGGATGTCACCCACGGCGTAAACCCGCTGACCTGAAGGGATCGAAGGGGCCCGCCCTGCTTCGCGGCGGCCCAGGAGATTGCGGATTTTCGAAAACATCTACCGCTCATCTCATAGGCGGGCGCGTCGATGGACACAAGACAACCAACTCCTGCGCAGGAAAAGTGACATAAAATCCACAGTTCATTTCCCTAATATTGCTGAATTGAAATTTTTCTTGTGCGAGGTCTGGGTGCGGTGCAGCAATATTGTGCTGCTGCAACCTGGGCCCGCGACGAGGCCGGGTGCGGCGGATGCAGGTGGGACGAGGCATCAAGACATAATTGTGAGGGAATAATCATGCTTTTGTCCGTCCGCGGCGCCATCGCCGCCACACTTCTTGCGGGAACCGCGCTTTCCGCAGCTCCGGCCTTTGCGCAGGACGCCGAGGCTCCGTCCGAGATCACCGTCACCGGCAGCGCAGCCGTGACGACTGACTATCGTTTCCGCGGCGTTTCGCAGTCGGGTGGCGACTTTGCGATCCAGGGCGGCATCACCGTTTCCCACGCCAGCGGCTTCTACGTCGGCAC
>DATKFS010000278.1:0-9284 GCA_035511275.1 Novosphingobium sp. | reverse complement strand
GCCGACGCTTTCGGGCGATTTGCGGTATTCGCGCGGGCTCATCCCGTACTGCTCGCGGAAGGCGCGGGAGAAAGAGGCGCTGTCGTTGAAGCCCCACTGGAACAGGATTTCCGAGATCGAACGCTGCGCGTGAAGCGGGCTGCCGAGGTCGAGGCGGCAGCGTTCGAGGCGGCGCAGCTTGACGTAGTGGCCGAAGCTTTCGCCGTGCGATTCGAACAGCTTCTGGAGGTAGCGCGGCGAGATGTTGTGCTCGCTGGCGATCTGGTGGGTGTTGAGGTTGGGGTCTGACAATCGCATCTCGATCGACTGGAACACCCGTTCGAGGATCGCCGCGCGCCCGCCCGCAGCACCGCCCAGCGCCTTGGCGGGCGCGCGGTCGAGCAGGGTGGCCGCGATCATCTCGGGCAGGGCCAGTTCGACCGGGCGGATCTGGTCGTCCGAGATGTCGAGGATGGTGTCGGCGACGGTGCGCAGCAGGCTCGACATCATGCGGCCCACCGCCGTGTCGGCGATGAGGTCGCTGATTTCGGTCGGCAGCTGCGAGCGCGACTTCAGCGCGGGGAGCGAGTGGGGAACCTTGACCAGCAGCAGGCGGAAGTCGCCCGCCATGGCGATCCGGCAGCGCGTGTCGCCGCCGCCGTAGACCATGTCGCCCTCGCCGATCTCGATCACGCTCTCGTCGCCCGACGCCCCGGTGCTCGTCGCGATGAGCCGGCCTTCCAGCAGGAGCACGAGCCAGAAGCAGCGCGCCTCCTGCCGGAAGTCGAGGTTCAGGACCTGCGCGGTGCCGGTGCAGCGGATGAACTGGATCTTCTGGCCGCTGGTGAAGCTGACCAGGTCTCCGTAGATGTCCTCGTTGTCGGACTCCAGCTCGAGGCTGACGCGCTGCAGCGCAAAACGCCAGGCCTCGAGTCGCTGGTCGTGCGGATAGGCGTTGGTCGTCAATCGCACGCCGGTCATGCCGGTATTATCCTTGTTGTGTAACCCTGTGGAGGGGAGCCTAGTCGATCGTCGAGGTGCCCGCCAGACGCTTGTGTGCATTGCGGTAGCGATGGACCAGCCACTTGTTGAACTGGCCCTGCGCACCCTCCTGCCATGAATAGCGACCGCGCGGCGCGAAGCGCGAGCGCAGCCCTTCCTGCACCAGTTCGTCGACGTGGAAGTCCTGCGCGATGATGTGCGCGGTGGCGCGCATGTTCATGTCGAGCTTGTGGTCGAAAGTCGGGTCCTTCATCGCGCCGGGCGCGAACAGCAGGCCGGTGTCCATCTCCAGCGATTCCGGGCCGTCCGGCCGCAGGATGAGGTAGATCACCATGTCGCTCATCATGATGAGGCTGAGCGAGGGCGGCACGTTCGCGAAGGTCATCCGGTGGCGCGCTTCGTCGGAGAGGCCGGGGAAGATCGGCAGCACCGCGCGCTGGGTGGCGTTGAAGCTGGCGTCGGGGTGGAGCGTGCCGTTGAAGCGCAGGAAACCTGCGTCCTCGGGCTCGGAATGCGGGAACTCCGCCTTGCCCGACGGCACGAAGTCATGCAGCGGCCCGGCGTGGAGACGGCTGGCGTGGTAGCCGTCGTTGTTGTTCTCGAACATCACCTTCCAGTTCCACGGCAGCTTCGCGCCCTCCTCGGGCTTGGGGCCTTCCGCTGTGGCAAGGTCGTAGCCCGCGATCGCGTCCGCTATGCCGGTCAGGCGAGGGGCTAGGGGGGCGGCGTTCTCGTCGAAGTTGATGAAGATGAAGCCGTTCCAGATCTCCACCGCGAAGCGCGGCAGGCTGTTGGCCTTGCGGTCGAAATTGCAGGTCTTGTTCATCGCCGGGGCCGCGACGAGAGTGCCGTCGAGCGAGTAGCTCCAGTGGTGATAGGGACACAGGAACCCGCGAGCCGAGCCGCTGCCCTCGGCCACCAGCATCGCGCGGTGCTGGCACACCGCCGACATCGCGCGGACCTGTCCCTCCAGCGTGCGCGAGACGATGATCGGCTCGTTGATCGTGCGCGTGGTGAAGTAGTCGCCCGGCTTCGGAATCCAGTCCTCGCGCCCGACGCACTGCCACTCGGCGTAGTAGAGCGCTTCCTTCTCGAACTCGTAGAAGTCCTTGGAGGTATAGCACGCGGGCGGCAGCGTCACCGCGTCGGGCAGATCGACCGCCGATGCGGAGAGGGATTCGATGAAGTCTTCGGACATCGTCGGCGACATGGTGACCATCCTGAGTCTCTTTATCTTGGGCTTCGCAGCTGCGGCCTTTGCACATCACTGCATGCCGCAACCGCGAAGGCAATATCGCGGATGCGAGAAATCTTACTCGCGGGTGTAGTCGTCCGGGATCTTCGGCGGATCGCCGGCCTTGCCCCAAAGCAGGATCTCGTTGCCCCAGGGATCGCGGAAGCAGTGGTTGAGCCCGTTGAAGGTGCTCCAGAAGTGGTTGCGCCACAGTACCGTGGCGCCTCGCTCCTCGGCGGCGGCGAGGATGCGCTCGGGGGTGTCGTCGTCGCTGATCAGCACCCAGATGCGCGGCTTGCGACCTTCGGTCGAGATTGCTCGCGGTTCGACGCCCTCGGCATCGGGGTGGGGGCGCGCGTTCGCCGGATCGAAGATGCCGACGTGGAGGTTGCCGATCTGGCTGTCGGTGCCGTCGGGGTTGGGGAACATGCCGCCCGGGACCATGCGGTGATAGACGCCCTCGGGCTTGTGATCGTCGCGCCAGCCGAAGACTTCGGCGTAGAAGCGTCCGGCGGCGGCGGGGTCGTCCGCCGGCAGGTCGACGAAGATGAGCGTATTGGGCATCGCGGTTCCTCATTGTTCCGTGTGCCCAAGCTCTGCGCGAATCGGCCGCGCTGCTCTTGGCGGCGAGCGTCCGGTTTGTTGACGGCGGCGTCCAGCCGAGGCTCCCGCCAAGTTCCAGTGCGCTGACGGCCAAGACCCTTTCGCGGGCCGGGATGAAGGTGAAGGCCTCGATCCTGACACAGCAAAGGGGCAATGCATGGCTTCGGTCACCACTCTCGGTTCGCCAAAGGCGCAAGTGCGGCCTTCGGCGATCTGGCATCTCAAGGCCACGCCGGAGACCATCCAATGGGGCTACTTCTCGCCCGACATCAAACCGGCCCTGACGATCAAGAGCGGCGACCTCGTCCATGCCGAGGCGATCACCCACCATGCGGGCGACGCGCCCGACCTGATGTTCGACGAAGGCGTCGAGCGCATCTTCCGCGAGGTCGACCCCGCCAGCCGCGCGCCAGGCGTTCACATCATGACCGGCCCGATCTACATCGAGGGCGCTGAGCCGGGCGACATGATCGAGGTGCGCTACCTGCAGATGGTCCCGCGCAACAACTACGGCTCGAACCTCGCCGCGAACTGGGGCCATCTCTACGAGGAGTTCGGCAAGCAGGAGCGGGTGACGATCTACGAGTTGGACCCGGTCGCCAACACCGCCCACGCGCTCTATGCCTACGATTTCAAGGGCGATTACCTCGTCCCCGGCACGATCACCAACTGCCCCGTGTGCGACCGCCAGCCCGCGCTGCCGGGCATCACCATTCCCGCGCGTCCGCACCTCGGCACCGCTGGCGTGGCGCCCGCCGTCAACGAGCCGGTCTCGACGATCCCGCCGGGGCTCCACGGCGGCAACATCGACAACTGGCGCATCGGTGCGGGCTCGACGATGTTCTACAAGTGCCAGGTCAAGGGCGGCCTGTTCTCGATCGGCGACCCGCACGTCAGCCAGGGCGACGGCGAGATTTCGGGCACCGCGATCGAGGCCTCACTGGACTGCCTGTTCCAGATCATCCTGCGCAAGGACTTCGACTTCCCCTCGCCGCTGCTGGAGACGCCCGAGAACTGGATCGTCCACGGCTTCGGCGAGGACCTCGACCAGGCGATGAAGAACTGCTCGATGGACATGCTCCACCTGCTCCACGAGAAGCAGGGCCTCAGCAAGAACGACGCCTATTCGCTGATGAGCGTGGCGGCCGACTTCGGCGTCACCCAGGTCGTTGACGGCACGCTGGGCGTCCATGCGCGCATCGAGCGGCGGATATTCCCCTCAAAGGGCACGGTCATCGACCCATCCAGGATCGACCCCGAGTAAACGGACACCCTCCTGACGGGGGCACACTGGAGCCCGGTCCCGCGTGGGCCGGGCTCTTTTTCTATGGTGAACGCTCCCTTGGGCATTGCACCTTACGGAAATGTAACGAGATTGTTTCGTTGCGAAGCTCTCGCAACGGCGTAAGCGACCGGGGCGACCCGAAGGTCGGATGTTCATCCGCCTTTTCCTTGGCTCAGTAGCCATACGGCTGCTGAGCCATTTTTCATCGCGGCCTTTTGGGCCGGATACGGACGAATTTCATTGCGGTCGTCCAAGAGTAATGGTTAATCAGGGAAAATGCTGACGCCGAACGGCGATGAGCGCGGGCCGAATCTCTCCAGACACAATCTCGCAAGAAAGAGTTGTCTCATTTGGCGTGCGTCGCGATCCAAAGGTGCGGCGGGGTCGAATTCTATGGGACTACGCGGGGCAGATGTATCAGGACTGGAGAACCGGCCATCCGGATGAGGAGCATATCTCCGTCGCGGCGGTGCGCGAACATCCTCACTTTGAAAATGCCAGGGCGGCTCTGATCGACGGTGTCGCCGGGCTCTATCTCGGCGACTGGCGGCTGCGCAATCTCATCGAGTACAAGCGCGGCGTGACATTCATGCTGATCGTCTCGCTCGATGCGATGCGCGACCCGAAGGACGCGAGCGGCGGTGTTTCCATGGAACTCGTCAACGAAGTCCTGCCGAAGATGGGCATAACGCCCGGCCGCCGCCTGTCCGACCTCATCGCCAACCTGCGCCGCGACGGCCTGCTGGAAAGCGTTCCCGCCCCGCATGACGGCCGCGTCCGCCTGCTGCGCGCGACGCCCCGCGCGATCGCCGCCGACAGCGAGTGGATCGGCGTGTTCCATGCGCCGCTGACGATCCTGCGGCCCGGCGTGGACTACCGCCCCGCGATCGACCACCGGCGTGACTACCAGCGCGCATTCCGCATCGCCGGGCTGAAGACGCTCGCCATCGCCAACGAGATCATGAGCGCCAATCCGCCGATGGACTACTTCGTCCAGGAGTCGATCGGGCTGCGCGTACTGATGATCCTGATGCAGTCCGTCCACGGCAATGGTGGCAAGCGCACCTCGCCGGGCTTTTACTCTCGCGCGGCGCAGCAGGGCGCGATGTCGCGCACGCACGTCAAGAACGTCCTCACCGGCGCGGCGCAGCGGGGCTACGTCGCCCTGTCCGAGCGGCCGGGGGACTATGTGGAAGCCCTCCCGGTGATGCTGGAGGCGTTCGACCGCTGGACGGCGGAAAGCCTCTCGTCCATCGACCGGGTGCGCGCCGCCGCCGAGATGCCCTGACCGCAGGGGAGTTACCCCGCCGCCAGCGCCATCTCGCCAGCTGGCTCGCTCACCGCCGGGCGCCCCGCGCGGACACGTCCGTCGGCGCCGATGCCCGGCAGGAGGAACAGCAGGGCCATCCCCACCCCCAGCACCGCGATGATCGCCATGGAGGCCTGGTCGTAGGAGCCCGTGGCGCCGTAGCTGAGGTCCATCGCCGCCGGCGTGAGCCCCTGCGCCAGGATCACGGCGGCGTAGAGCACCGAGTTGATCGACCCGAAGTGCTTCAGCCCGAAGTAGCGCGAGCAGAAGTAGGACAGCGCCCCGTATTCCGCGCCCATGCCGATGCCCAGCAGGACGCCCGCCGCACTCATCGCGATGCTGCCCTGGCCGAACTGCAGCAGGCCGAGCCCCGCCATCGCCGCGCCGTACATCGGCACCACCAGCAGGGGCGTGCGGAAGCGGTCGAGCAGGCCGCCGGTGACCACCTGCCACGCGGCGGTGACCAGCGCGAAGGTCGCGATCGTCACGGTCGCCTCGCCAAGGCCGAAGCCGCGGTCGGTCATCATCGGGACGACGTGGGTGAACACGGCGGTCATCCCGCCGCCGCCGCTCGCCACCGCGATCAGCAGGACCCAGAAGTGGCGGGTCGAGGCCGCTTCGCGCAGGGTCATGCCTTCCATCACCGGAGCCGGTTCTGCCCGGGCGGCGGAGCGCGGCACGCGGGCGGGCGTATCGTGCAGCCACAGCCACATCAGCGGGAAGCCGACGAGGATGACGATCGCGCCGATCGCGCCGTAGGTCGCGCGCCACCCGATCAGGGGAAGCAGGACGCCCGCCACGATCGGCATGACGGTGGCGCCCACGCCGTTGCCTACCCCGGCGGTGACGCCGAGCATGAGGCCGCGCCGCCGGTCGAACCAGTTGGACACGATCTTGGCAATCATCGGCGAGGCGCAGGTTGCCCCGGCGAGCCCGATCGCGCCGAACTGGGCGTAGAACAGCCAGATGTTCCCGGTCGTCTGTGACAGGCTCATGATGAGCAGGCCGAGCGCGACGTTGCCGGTCAGGATCAGGGGCCGCGCGCCGACCCGGTCCATCGTCCGCCCGATCAGCGGATAGCTCAGCGCGGCGAGGATCGCGATGAGGCCGAGCACGCCCGACACCGCCGCGCGAGACCATTGCAGGTCCTGCGTGATCGGCACCAGGAAGGTGCCGAAGGTGGCGCTGATGGCGGCCGTCGAGCAGACGAGATTGCCGCCGGTCGCGGCGATGGCGAGATGGGTTGCGGCGCGATCCCGGGAAGCGGTTGGCATTGCGGGTCTCCAGATCCGTTATTCCCGGAGTAAATGCCCGCCCGGCTCCGATCCCAAGCAATTATCGCCGCGCTGCAACATTTACTTCGCGCGTCATCAAGTATGCGCCCTTGCGTGCGGGCATCGGCAATCCGAACTTGATGCAGAAGCCCGCAGCGCCTCCCAGCAGGAGCCGCGAAGGGCGCTCGACCGGGAATTCAACAAGGGACGAATCGCTGCGATGAATGCACAAACTGCCGGGATGGCGGCTTCGGGAACCCAGATGCCCACCTTCTTCATCCCCCACGGCGGCGGGCCCTGCTTCTTCATGGACTGGTCGGCGATGGGCGGCCCGGCCGATACCTGGGACAAGACCGAGGCCTGGCTCCGCGCGCTCGTTTCCACCTTGCCGGAAAAGCCGAAGGGCATCGTCGTCGTCTCCGGCCACTGGGAGGAGTCGGCCTTCACCGCCTCCACTGCCGACGAGCCCGGGATGATTTACGACTACTACGGTTTCCCGCCGCACACGTATCAGCTGCAGTACCCGGCGCCGGGCGCCCCGCAATTGGCGGAGCGCATCGTCTCGCTGTTGACCGAGGCGGGCCTGCCTGCCCGCACCGATCCTTCGCGCGGGTTCGATCATGGCGTCTTCGTGCCCTTCCTGCTGATCGATCCGGACGCGACCATCCCGGTCGTCCCGCTCTCGCTCAAGGCGGACCTCGATCCGGCCGAGCACCTCGCCGCCGGCCGCGCCCTGGCGCCGCTGCGCGAGGAGGGCATCCTCATCGTCGGCTCGGGCATGAGCTACCACAACATGCGCGCCTTCCGCACGCCGTCGGCCACGCGCCCCTCGGCGGTGTTCGACCAGTGGCTCACCGGCGCGGTCGAGGCGGCCCCCGCGGAGCGCGACGCCAACCTCACGCACTGGGCCGAGGCACCTGCCGGTCGGCTCTCCCACCCGCGCGAGGAGCATCTGCTGCCGCTCATGGTGGCGGCGGGTGCGGGCGGGGATTCGCCCGGGACCAAGGTCTTCGGCGACAACGTCATGATGGCCGACATCTCCGGCTTCCGCTTCGGCTGACCGCCACCGCCGGCCGTTCCGGATCAAGTCCGCGACGACGAGGTCTCCCCTCGAAGCCCTTGCCGCCCGTGGGCAAGGTTGTAAGGGTGGCCGCTGTTGTTCGGCGGGCGAGAGGAGATGGCGGTGACGCAGGCAGACGGGGCAAGCGGGAAGGCGGTCCGTCCCACGCGGGACAGCGTGCGCACGCGCATGGCCGAGGCCGGACTTACCGCGCCCGACGAATGCACGTCCGGCGTCCTTGCCAACCTGATCGTCCTGCAGGACCACGTCGCCACGCTCCGCGCCTTCGCGCTCGACCCGCGCAGCGCGAGCGCGATGCGGTTCGAGGCCTGAGCATGACCGCCGCCTTCACGGCAATTGCCATGGCCGCGCAGGTCCGCAGCGGCGCGACCACCGCCGTCGAGCTGTGCCGCAGCGCCCTCGGCCACGCCGAGGCTCTGGGGTCCGAGCGCAGCGGCTTTACTCGCCTCCTGCACAAGCGCGCGCTGCTGCGCGCCGCTTCGGTGGACAAGCTGGTGGAGGCCGGGCTCGATCCCGGGCCACTGGCGGGCGTCCCGTTCGGCGTCGCCGACCTGTTCGACGTCGCCGGGGAAATCACCACGGCCGGCTCGCGCACGCGCAGCCATGCCGCCTTTGCCAGCCGCGACGCCAGGGCAATCGCGCTGCTGGAGGCGGCGGGCGCGGTGCTCGTCGGCACGCAGAACATGGACGAACTCGGCTACGGGTTCGTCACCATGAACGCCTACTACGGCACCACCCGCAATCCGCATGATCCGGAGCGCCTGGCGGGCGGCGCGGCGGGGGGATCGGCGGTGGCGGTGGCGACCGGCACGGTGCCCATCAGCCTCGCTTTCGACACCAACGGATCGCTGCGGGTGCCCGCCGGGCTGTGCGGCGTCATCGGCCTCAAGCCCACTTACGGCGACCTCCCGCGCGAGGGCGTCTACCCCTTCGTGGAGAGCCTCGACGTGGTCGGCGCGCTCGGCCGCGACCTCGACGACCTCGCGCTGGTGCGCACGATCCTGCGCGAAGGCGCGCCCGAACGCTCGGATGCGCTACGGGGCGAAATCGCGTTCGGCCGCCTGATGAGCTGGTTCGACGACAACATCTCCGAAGAGATGCGCGGTCCGCTCGATGCCTTCTGGGCGCGCGTCGGCCGCGTCGGCTTCGAGCTGCCGCACTCCGAGATCGCCCGCGCCGCGGCCTCGGTCATCATCGCGGCCGAGGGGGCAAGCCTGCACCGTCCCGCGCTGGAGGCGGATCCGATGCAGTTCGAGCCGCCGGTGCGCGAGCGCCTGCTCGCCGGGCTGCTGCTGCCGAGCGACGACTACCTCGCGGCCCAGCGCTTCCGCAGCTGGGTCCAGGCCCGCCTGCGCCGCCAGTTCGAACTGGCCGACGTCCTCTTCACCCCCGCCGCCCCCGGCTTTGCGCCGCCGATCGCCGATCCGGTGATGACTTTCGAGGGCAAGCCGATCCCGGCGCGCAGCCACCTCGGCATTTATACGCAGCCGATCAGCCTCAAGGCGCCGCCCGGGGTC
>DATKFS010000277.1:0-2656 GCA_035511275.1 Novosphingobium sp. | reverse complement strand
CGGCAAGAGCATGGGCTTCTCCTTGTGTTATTGACGGCAAGCCAACGGGCTCATGACAGGCAAAGTTCCACCCGCTCTGGCGAAACGGTGCAGACCCGCGCTAAGAGGCTGCGCATATGCGGCCCGAAGCGCTCAATTCCCTTTTCGTCGAAGTCGAGGCGCTCGATGGCGTCGGTCCCAAGCTGCGCAAGCCGCTGGAAAAGCTGGGGCTGACGCGCATCCGCGACCTGGCCTATCACCTGCCCGACCGGTTCGTGGAGCGCCGCGCCATCGCCAATCTCGACGAAGCGAGCGTGGGGGAGAACGTGATCGTCGCGCTGACCCCGCGCGAACACCGCTCGCCCAGCGGCCGCGGGCCCTTCCGAGTGCTGGCGGACGATGCGGCAGGCAACGTCTGTACGCTCACCTATTTCGGGCGCGCGTCCTATTCCGCGAAGAAGCAGTTGCCGGTGGGCGAACTGCGCTGGGTGGCCGGGAGGATCGACCAGTACGGCCAGATGCTCCAGATCGTCCATCCCGAGCATGTCTCTGAGAACGGCGCCGCACCGCTCGGACAGTTGTGCGAGGCGGTCTATCCCTTGTCCGAGGGACTGACGCAGGGCAGGGTTGCTTCGCTCATCGGGCAGGCGCTGAAAAGCTTGCCGGAACTGCCGGAATGGATCGAGCCTGGACTTCTCGGCAAGATGGGCTGGCCGTCGTGGCGCGAAGCGATGGGAGAGGCGCATCGCGGCGTTCACCAGTTGGCGCGCGACCGCCTGGCCTATGACGAGCTCTTCGCCAATGCTCTCGCGCTGATGCTCGTGCGCGAAAGCAACCGCTCGCAGCGCGGCACTCCGCTGGCGGGAGATGGTCGCCTGCGGGCGAAGCTGAAGCTGCCTTTCGCGCTGACCGGGGCGCAGGTGCGCTCCATTGGCGAGATCGAGGGCGATCTTGCGCAACCTTCGCCGATGCTCCGTCTGCTTCAGGGCGATGTCGGTTCGGGCAAGACGGTGGTGGCGTTGTCCTCGATGCTGATCGCGGTAGAGGCGGGAGCGCAGGCGGCCTTGCTGGCGCCGACCGAGATCCTCGCGCGGCAGCACTACGAGACGCTTTCGCGGATGCTGCAGGGCACCGGCGTCGAGATCGCGCTGCTCACCGGGCGCGACAAGGGGAAGGCGCGCGAGGCGATCCTGATGGGCCTCATCGACGGCTCGATCCAGATCGTCGTGGGCACCCACGCGATCTTCCAGGACGCCGTCGCCTATCGCAATCTCGCCCTGGTCGTGATCGACGAGCAGCACCGTTTTGGCGTCGGCCAGCGGCTCATGCTGACGCGCAAGGGGCGGCGTGTCCCGCACACCCTGGCGATGACCGCGACGCCGATCCCGCGCACGCTGACCCTGGCGCAGTACGGCGAGATGGAAGTCTCCAAGCTCGACGAGCTCCCGCCGGGTCGCCAGGCGATCGACACGCGCGTCGTGGCGGTGGAGCGGATGGACGACGTGGCCGGTGCGCTCGCCCGGCATATCGCGACGGGCCAGCAGGCCTACTGGGTGTGTCCGATGGTCAACGAGAGCGAGACTGACGACCTTGCGGCGGCCGAGGCGCGCTATGGTGCGCTCAAGGAGCGGTTCGGGGATACCGTGGCGCTGGTGCATGGCCAGCTCCGTCCCGAGGTCAAGGACGCGGCGATGGAGCGCTTTGCCCGCGGCGAGGCGAGCCTGCTGGTGGCGACCACGGTCATCGAGGTGGGTGTCGACGTACCCAATGCCACTTTGATGGTGATCGAGCAGGCGGAGCGTTTCGGTCTTGCGCAGCTCCATCAGCTGCGCGGGCGAGTGGGGCGCGGGGCGGAGAAATCGACCTGCCTGTTGCTGCGCGGAGGTCAGCTTTCCGAGACGGCGCGGCAGCGGTTGGCGCTGATGCGGGAGACGCAGGACGGCTTCCGGCTGGCGGAGGAGGACCTGCAGCTGCGGGGCGGCGGCGAGCTTCTGGGCACGCGGCAGTCGGGGGACACGCCGTTCCGGATCGCCAGCCTCGAGCAGATCACCAAGTTCCTGCCGCTCGCCCACGACGATGCGCGGCTGTTGATCGAGCGGGACGGCGGGCTTTCCGGGCCGCGGGGGGAGGCGGCGCGGTTGCTTTTGTACCTGTTCGAGCGGGACTGGGGGGTGCAGCTGCTGCGGTCCGGGTAGCGCAAGTTGAGGAAACACCTGCGCAACGGGCCCGCAGGGGCGATGCGGTTTGACCAATCTGGCCATGCTCTTGCGCAGGATAGCGCGGCGGTGATAGTATGTGCGCCACATAAGATCATAAATCGGTCAGACCGCAGGGAGAGTGGCGTTGAACCGGGAACAGGGGGCGGCCGAGGCCGCAGGGCAGCACGATTCGCATGCGCCGAGGCTCTATCGCAGGGTCGCGGCGCAACTGATGGACGAGGTGCGCGAAGGACGCCATCCGGTGGGCAGCCGGATGCCCGCCGAGCGCGAGCTGGCGGTGCAGATGGGAGTGAGCCGCCCGATCGTGCGCGAGGCGCTGCTGGCGATGGAGGTCATGGGCATCGTCGAGGTGAAGGTGGGCTCGGGCGCCTACGTGCTGCGCCTGCCGGACGAGGATCCGCCCGCGCTCGACGCGGCGCTGGTGACGCCGATCGAACTGGCGCAGGCGCGCCTTATCT
>DATKFS010000276.1:0-10407 GCA_035511275.1 Novosphingobium sp. | reverse complement strand
ACCTCGCCGCTCAGAACCCGGCGGACGGTTTCGAGGCTGGTCATGGCGGTCAGCGTATAGCCCTCGGGCGTGCGCAGCTTCGAGACGACGCGCTCGCCGGCCGCATTGACCGCTTCTCCGAGCAGCACCGCGAAGCCCTCGAAAAGAGAAGGCTTATGGTTTCGGTCCTCGCGCGGGCAGGCGTCTGGCTTGTCGTGCTCTTCCTGGCCGTCATGGCGTCCGCATTGGCGGCGGATCAGGGTTTCGCGGTCCACATGGGGATCGTCGCGCTCGCCGCGTTCGTCGCCGTGTGGTTCACCGTGCGCGGCGCCGACTACGACGCCATCGCGCGCGGGCTCCTCAAGATGCCCGACCCGGGGCGCTACGACGACGATCCGATCCGCTGGGGCGTCATCGCCACGGTGTTCTGGGGCATGGCGGGCTTCGCCGCCGGGCTGTTCATCGCTGCGCAACTCGCGTGGCCATGGCTCAACCTCGAGCCCTATCTCAACTTCGGGCGCGTGCGTCCGCTGCACACCTCGGCGGTGATCTTCGCGTTCGGGGGCAATGCCCTGATCGCGACGAGCTACTACGTCGTTCAGCGCACATGCCGCGCGCGGCTCGCCTTCCCCGGCCTCGCGCGCTTCGTGTTCTGGGGCTACCAGCTGTTCATCGTGCTCGCCGCGACCGGCTACCTGCTCGGCATCAGCGAGGGCAAGGAATACGCCGAGCCCGAATGGTACGTCGACTGGTGGCTGACGATCGTCTGGGTCGCCTATCTCGCGGTCTTCGTCGGCACCGTGGTGAAGCGCAGCGAGCCGCACATCTACGTCGCCAACTGGTTCTACCTCGCCTTCATCGTCACGGTGGCGATGCTGCACGTGGTCAACAACCTCGACATGCCGGTCAGCCTGCTCGGCGCCAAGAGCTACCCGCTGTTCGGCGGCGTGCAGGGCGCGCTGGTGCAGTGGTGGTACGGCCACAACGCCGTCGGCTTCTTCCTCACCGCCGGGTTCCTGGCGATGATGTACTACTTCGTGCCCAAGCAGGCCGAGCGGCCGATCTATTCCTACCGCCTCTCGATCATCCACTTCTGGTCGCTGATCTTCCTCTACATCTGGGCGGGTCCGCACCACCTGCACTACACCGCGCTGCCCGACTGGGCGCAGACGCTGGGCATGGTGTTCTCGATCATGCTGTGGATGCCGAGCTGGGGCGGCATGATCAACGGGCTGATGACGCTCAACGGCGCCTGGGACAAGGTCCGCACCGACCCGATCATCCGCATGATGGTCATGGCGCTCGCCTTCTACGGCATGAGCACCTTCGAGGGGCCGATGATGTCGATCAAGAGCGTGAACTCGCTCTCGCACTACACCGACTGGACCATCGGCCACGTCCACTCCGGCGCGCTGGGCTGGAACGGGATGATCACCTTCGGCGCGCTCTACTACCTCGTGCCGCGCCTGTGGGGGCGTGAGCGGCTCTATAGCCTGCGGATGGTGAACTGGCACTTCTGGCTCGCGACGCTGGGAATCGTCTTCTACGCCGCCGCCATGTGGGTGTCGGGCATCACCCAGGGCCTGATGTGGCGCGAATACGGGGCCGACGGATACCTGGTGAACTCGTTCGCCGACAGCGTCGCCGCCATCCACCCGATGTTCGTGATGCGCGCCTTCGGCGGCGTGCTCTACCTCGCCGGCGCGGTCATCATGACGGTCAACGTCTGGGCGACGATCCTGGGCAAGCTGCGCCGCGAGGCACCCTTGCGCGACGCCGCCTACGACGCGGAGCGCGACCGTCCCCTCCCGGCCCCGGCCGCCTGAGCGACGAAAGGACACAAACCATGACCACCATCGTCGAACGCCACAAGACGCTTGAAAAGAACGTCACGCTGCTGGGGCTCTTCGCGCTCGTCACCGTCGCCATCGGCGGCATCGTCGAGATCGCGCCGCTGTTCTGGATCGACAACACGATCGAGAAGGTGAAGGGCGTGCGCCCCTACACCCCGCTCGAACAGGCGGGCCGCGACATCTACGTGCGCGAGGGGTGCTACACCTGCCACAGCCAGATGATCCGCCCCTTCCGCGACGAGGTCGAGCGCTACGGCCACTACAGCCTTGCCGCCGAATCGATGTACGACCATCCCTTCCAGTGGGGCTCCAAGCGCACCGGGCCGGACCTCGCGCGCGTGGGTGGGCGCTATTCGGACAGCTGGCACGTCCAGCACCTGAAGAACCCGCAGAGCGTGGTTCCGGAATCGGTGATGCCGCAATACGGCTTCCTCGCCGAGCATGACCTCAAGGTGCCCGATCCCGCCGCCAGCCTCGTCGCGCTGCGCCGGGTCGGCGTGCCCTATACCGACCGCGACGTGGAAAGCGCGCTCGCCGACCTCAACGCGCAAGCCGATCCCGAGGCCGACCCCGGCGACCTCGCCGCGCGCTATCCCAAGGCGCAGATCCGCGACTTCGACGGCGATCCCAAGCGCCTGACCGAGATGGATGCGCTCGTCGCATACCTGCAGGTGCTGGGCACCATGGTCGACGTCAACAGCGCCGCCGCGCAGGAGGAACTGGCCTCGGAGAAGGGCCGATGAGCACGCACTCCACCTACGACGCGCTGCGGCACCTTGCCGACAGCTGGGGCCTGCTGGCGATGCTGGTGGTGTTCCTCGTGCTGGTCGCCTGGCCCTTCCGGCCCGGCCACCGGGCGAAGAACGACACCGCCGCGCACATGATCTTCAAGGACGAGAACGATGGCTGACAAGCACCCGAAGGGCCGTCTCGACGAAGCCACCCAGACCGAAACCGTCGGCCACGAGTGGGACGGGATCGAGGAGCTGAACACGCCGCTGCCGCGCTGGTGGCTATGGACCTTCTACGCCTGCATCGTCTTCGCGCTGGGCTATTCGGTCGCCTATCCCGCCTGGCCGATGCTTTCGCAGGCGACCGAGGGGATGCTCGGCTGGTCGAGCCGGGCCGAGCTGGACAAGGACCTCAAGGCGCAGGCGTCGGAGCGTTCGAAGCTGGTCGCCGAACTCGCGATCACGCCGATCCAGTCGCTGCCCGGAAAGCCCGAGCTGATGCGCGCGGCGGTGGCGGGCGGCGCGGCCGCCTTCAAGGTCAACTGCGTCCAGTGCCACGGCGCCGGCGCGGCGGGGTCCAAGGGCTTCCCCAACCTCAACGACGACGACTGGCTCTGGGGCGGCGATCTCGTGACGATCGAGCAGACCCTCATCCACGGCATCCGCCAGCCGGGCGACGACGAGACGCGCGTCTCGATCATGCCCAACTTCGGCGCCGACGGCCTGCTCACGCCCGAGCAGATCGACGATGTGGCGAGCCACGTCCTCTCGCTCTCGGGCAAGGCGCGGCCCAATGCGGCGGGCGCCCGGCTTTTCGCCGACAACTGCGCCGTCTGCCACGGCCCCGGCGGCAAGGGCAGCCGCCAGTTCGGCGCGCCCGACCTCACCGACGCGATCTGGCTCGACGGGTCGAGCCGCGAGGATGTCACCGCGCAGATCCACCGTCCGCACATGGGCGTGATGCCCGCGTGGGGGCAGCGGCTCGATCCGGTGACGATCAAGATGCTCGCCGCCTACGTCCACTCGCTCGGCGGCGGCGAGAAGTTCGCGGCGGTGCCCGACGCCACTGCCGAGCCCGCCGAAGCCGGCGCCCGCGCGGCCCCCCAGGGCCAGCCGTCGCCGCAGCCGACGGAGGCACGCTGACCGCCCGCGATTCCCTTAACTTCGTCATCCCCGCGAAGCCGGGGACCCATCTGACAACAGGGCAACAGGAAAGCACCGGAGATGGGTTCCCGCCTTCGCGGGGATGACGAGGAAAAACAGCCCCCCATACGGACATAACCCATGACCAAGCCCGTCAAACTCAAGCCGCCAGACCCCGCCCCCTCGCTCTATGCCCGCCACGAGCCGGTCTTCAATCGCCGCATCGACGGCAAGTTCCGCCGCATCAAATGGGCCGTCATGGCCTTCTGCCTCGCGGTCTACTGGATCACTCCGTGGCTGCGGTGGGATCGCGGTCCCTATGCGCCCGACCAGGCCGTCCTGATCGACCTTGCCCACCGCCGCTTCTACATGTTCGGCATCGAGATCTGGCCGCACGAGTTTTACTTCGTCGCCGGCCTGCTCATCATGGCGGGGATCGGCCTGTTCCTCGTCACCAGCGCGGTAGGCCGGGCGTGGTGCGGCTACGCCTGCCCGCAGACCGTCTGGACCGACCTGTTCCAGCACGTAGACCGCCTGATCGACGGCGACCGCAACGCCCGCCGCCGCCTCCACAATGCGCCGTGGACCGCCTCCAAGGTCGCCCGGCGGCTGCTGAAGTGGACGATCTACATCGCGATCAGCTTCGCCACCGGCGGCGCATGGATCTTCTACTTCGCCGACGCGCCCACGCTGCAGCGGGCGTTCTGGAGCGGCGCGGCGGACCCGGTCGCCTACGGCACCGTCGCCGTGCTCACCGCCACCACTTTCGTCCTCGGCGGCTTCATGCGCGAGCAGGTGTGCATCTACATGTGCCCCTGGCCGCGGATCCAGACCGCGATGCTCGACGAGAAGTCGCTCATCGTCACCTACAAGGACTGGCGGGGCGAACCGCGCGCCAGCCTCAAGAAATCGCTCAAGGCCCCGGACCTCTTCGGCGACTGCATCGACTGCAACCAGTGCGTCGCCGTCTGCCCAACCGGCATCGACATCCGCGAAGGCGCGCAGGTCGGCTGCATCACCTGCGCGCTGTGCATCGACGCATGCGACCGGGTCATGGCCGACATCGGCCGTCCGCGCGGGCTGATCGACTATGCGACGCTGGAGGACGCGGAGGCCGAGAAGGCCGGCCGCCCCCCCACGCGCCACCTCAAGCTCATCTGGCGGCCGCGCACGCTCGCCTACCTTGCCGTGTGGTCGGGCATCGGCCTCGCGCTGCTGTTCCTGCTCGGCACCCGCGTCCACACCGGGCTGACCGTCGCCAAGGACCGCAACCCGCCCTTCATCCTGATGAGCGACGGCTCGGTCCGCAACGCCTACACGCTGCGCCTGCGCAACATGCAGGGCCGCCCGCGCCACATGGAAATCGCGCTCGAGGGCCTTCCCGGAGCGGTCATGTGGACCGGCGACACCGCGCGCGAGGCGGCCGCTCCCAGGCTGACGCGCCTGATCGCCGCCGACGCGACGCAGCCCTTGCGCGTCTACGTCGTCGCCCCCGCCGGCGCCACCGACCGCGACTTCGCCTTCACCGTGCAGGCCGTGGGCGAACCCGGCGAGGCGGCGACGTCCGAGGCCACTTTCGACACTCCCGAGGGATGAGACGATGACCACCCATGCCCCCCGCAAACCGTTCAACGGCCGCCACATGGCCGCCATCCTCGTCGCCGGCTTCGGCGTCGTCATCGCGGTCAACTTCACCATGGCCGGGCTCGCCAGCTCGACCTTCGGCGGCGTCGTGGTCGAGAATTCCTACGTCGCCAGCCAGCACTTCAACCGCTGGCTGGACGAGGCGGACAAGGAAAAGGCGCTCGGCTGGAGCGTGGATGCGCGCCAGCGGACGGACGGGCGAGTGGTGGCGCAAGTCGGCTTGGGCGGCCCCGTCCTTCGACAAGCTCGGGATGAGCGGAGCGGGCGTGGGAAGGCCGGGGCGGAAACGGCCTCCGGCGAACGCCCTCGTCCAGATCCCGCTCAGGCTGAGCCTGTCGAAGCCCCCGCCGCCCTGACCGCCATCGCCCGCCACCCCCTCGGCCGCCTCGCCGACGTGCCGCTCACCTTCCGCGAGCAGTCCCGCGGCGAATGGCTCAGCACCGAGCCGCTCCCGCCCGGCCGCTGGACGCTCCGCTTCGAAATGACCGCGCAAGGCAGGACCTGGCGCGCCGAGGAACCGATCAGCGCAGGAACGCAGCCATGAACGCGATCACCCCCACCGAGCCCCGCAGCGAGGCCGCCGCGCCGCTCGCCGACAGCCGCTTCACCGTGCCCGGGATGCGCTGTGCGGGTTGCATCGGCAAGATCGAGCGCGGGCTGGCCGAGGTGCCGGGCGTCGCCTCCGCGCGCGTCAACTTCTCCGCCCGCCGCGTCGCCGTCAGCCACGACCCCGCGCTCGATGCCGAGGCGATCATGGAGGAGATTCGAAAACTCGGCTTCGAGGTCGAGCGCGCGGCCGACAATCCGCTCGCCCGCGACGATGCCGAGACGAAACGCCTGATGCGCGCGCTGGCGGTTGCGGGGTTCGGGATGATGAACATCATGCTGTTCTCCGTCTCGATCTGGTCGGGCGCCGACGTCGTCACGCGCGAGATGTTCCACTGGATCAGCGCCCTGATCGCGGTGCCCGTGGTCGCCTACTCGGGCCGCCCGTTCTTCACATCGGCGCTGATGGCGCTGCGCTACCGGCGCACCAACATGGACGTGCCGATCTCGATCGGCGTGATCCTGGCGACGGCGATGAGCCTCTACGAGACGGTCACCGGCGGCGCCCACGCCTACTTCGACGGCGCGGTGATGCTGCTGTTCTTCCTCCTCGCGGGTCGTGCGCTCGATGCGATGATGCGCGGGCGGGCGCGCTCGGGCATCGCCGCGCTGCTCGGCCGCATGGGGCGGGGCGCGCAGGTGATCGACGAGACCGGCGCCGCCCGCTACGTCGAGGCCGAGCGGTTGGCGCCCGGGATGCTCATGCTGGTCGCGGCGGGCGAGGCGCTGGCCGCCGACGGCACCGTGGTCGATGGTCGTACCACCATCGACGCCTCGATGCTGACCGGCGAGAGCGACCCGCGCCCCGCCGGCCCCGGCGACCTCGTCCACGCCGGCATGATAAACCTCGGCGATCCGGTGCGCGTCACCGTCACCGCCGCCGCGCAGGACACCGCCATCGCCGACATCGCGCGGTTGATGGACGAGGCGGGGCAATCCCGCTCCCGCTACGTGCGCGTGGCCGACCGCGCCGCGCGGCTCTATGCGCCTGCCGTCCACACGCTCGCCTTCCTCAGCTTCTGCGGCTGGATGGTCGCGGGCGCCGGGGTCTACAAGGCGCTGACGATCGCGACCGCCGTGCTCATCATCACCTGCCCCTGCGCGCTCGGCCTCGCGGTGCCGGCCGCGCAGGTCGTGGCGGCGGGCGCGCTGATGCGGCGCGGGCTGCTCATCAAGGACGGCTCCGCCCTCGAACGGCTGGCCGAGGCGGACCAGGTACTGCTCGACAAGACCGGCACCCTGACGCTCGGCGAACCGCGCCCGACCAACCTGCAGGTGCTGACCCCGCAGGGCCGCGCCATCGCACTGGGCCTTGCGCAGTCGAGCCGCCATCCGCTCAGCCGTGGCCTGGCCCGCGCGCTGCGCGAATCGGGCGTGGAGCCTGCCGCGATCGAAGGCGTCTGCGAAACCGCGGGCACCGGAATGCGCGGGACCTTGGACGGCGTCGAGGTCGCGTTGCTGCGGCCAGAGCTGGAAACCGGGGGCCTTGCGGCGGACCTCCTGATCGGCGGCTTCCGCACCCGGCTCGCCTTCGCCGATCCGCTGCGGCCGGACGTCAAGCCGACGCTTGCCGCGCTGGAGGCGCAGGGCCTGCCCGTCGCTATCGCCTCGGGCGACCGGTTCGAGGCCGTCGCTGCGGTCTCGCGCGAACTCGGCCTCTTCGGCATGGCCGCGATGCGCCCGGCCGACAAGCTCGCGCTGCTGGAGCGCAGGGCGGCGGCGGGGCACCGCGTGCTGATGGTGGGCGACGGGCTCAACGATGGCCCCGCGCTTGCCGGAGCCCACGTCTCGATCGCGCCGGGCGGGGCCAGCGACGTCTCGCAGCAGGCCGCCGACGCCGTCTTCGTTGGCGAGCGGATGATGCCGATCGCCCTCGCCGTGAAAGTCGCCCGCGCGACGATGCGCGTGGTGCGCGAGAATTTCGCGCTCGCGGTGCTCTACAACCTCGCTGCCGTGCCGCTGGCGATCATGGGCTTCGTGACGCCGCTGGTGGCTGCTATAGCGATGTCGGGCAGTTCGCTGCTGGTTGTCGGCAATTCGCTGCGGCTGGCGCGCGCGGCCGGGAAGGAGGAAGCGGCATGACGATCCTGGGTTTCCTGA
Organism: Novosphingobium sp.; assembly: GCA_035511275.1. Taxonomy (GTDB): domain Bacteria; phylum Pseudomonadota; class Alphaproteobacteria; order Sphingomonadales; family Sphingomonadaceae; genus Novosphingobium. The sequence goes on along the minus strand of DATKFS010000276.1, from coordinate 2,351 downwards.
TTCCGCTGGCGCTGGTCTGCGGCCTTTCCGGGCTGTTCTTCTTCTTCTGGGCCATGCGCACCGGGCAGTTCGAGGATCTCGACGGCGCCGCCAACCGCATTCTCCTCGACGAGGACGGTCCGCAGTGAACCCCTCGCTCGCCCTGTTCGGCGCGCTGGCGCTGCTGCCCGCGATGGTCGGGCCGCTGGAGGCCGAAGCGCGCACGCTGGCCGCGCCGCTCTGCGGCGATGCCGGCACGATGATGGTGCCGATCCCCGTCCGCGACGCGCCGCCCGGGCCGCCGCAGGGGCCGTGCTGCGCCAAGGGCTGCCATTCGGACAGCAAGCGCAAGCGGCTTGATCGAACGCAATGAAGCCGCGCGCGGGTTGGTCCATCCAGCCCGCATGTGGACCTATCACCCCGACCTCCTCGCGATTCCCGTCCCGCGCTACACCAGCTTCCCCACGGCGGCGGAGTTCGGCGACGAGGTGGGCGCCGCGCATTTCGAGGATGCCCTCGCCGCGCAGACCGGCGACGTCTCGCTCTACGTCCATATCCCGTTCTGCGAGAAGATCTGCTGGTACTGCGGTTGCAACACCAGCGCCTCCAACCGCACCGCGATCAGCGCGGGCCGCGTCGCCAGCTACCTCGACGCGCTCCACCGCGAGATCGTGCTGGTGGCGGACCGGCTGCCGGCGGCGGCGCAGGTGTCCCGGATCGCCTTCGGAGGCGGGAGCCCGAACGGCATCTCGCCGGTCGATTTCGTGCGGCTGGTTGACGCGCTGACGCTGCAGTTCGACACCTCGCGCCCCGTGACCTCGATCGAACTCGACCCGCGCACGCTGGGGCCGGAGTGGGCCGGCGTCATCGCCACGGTCGGGATCGAGCGGGCGAGCCTTGGCGTGCAGACCTTCGCCCCGGCGCTGCAGGCGGCGATCGGCCGCATCCAGCCCGAGCGGATGATCGCCGAGGCTACCGCCATGCTGCGCCAGGCCGGGGTGCGCTCGCTCAACTTCGACCTCATGTACGGCCTGCCCGGGCAGACCCTGGCGGACCTTCGCGATTCGCTCGAACGCACCGTCGCGCTGGGGGCGGACCGGATCGCGCTGTTCGGCTATGCCCACGTGCCGCACCTGATCCCCCGCCAGCGCAGGATCGATGCGAGCGGCCTGCCCGATGCCGCGGCGCGCTTCGCCATGGCCGCGTTCGGACATGCGTTCCTGACGGACGCGGGCTATGTGGCGGTCGGCTTCGACCACTTCGCCCGGCCCGGCGATCCGCTGGCGCAGGCGACGCTGACCGGGCACCTGAAGCGCAACTTCCAGGGCTTCACCGAAGACCAGGCGCCGGTGCTGCTGGGCCTCGGCGCCTCGGCGATCAGCGGCTTCCCGGACCTGCTGGTGCAGAACGAGAAGAACACCGGGCGCTACCGCATGATGCTGTCGCAGGAGCGGCTCACCGCCGGGCGCGGCATCGTCCGCAGCCCGGACGACCGCCGCCGGGGCGCGGTGATCGAGGGGCTGCTGTGCCGGGGCCGCGCGACGATCGCGCCCGACCTGCACCGCGAGGCCTGGCCGCTGCTCCAGCCCTACTTCGAGGCGGGGCTGTGCGAGGCGGACGGCGACGACCTGGTGATCCTGCCGGGCGGCCTGCCCTACGCCCGCTCGATCGCGGCGCGCTTCGATCCGTACCGCCGGGATTCGCTGCGGCGGTTCAGTGCGGCGGTGTAGGAAAGGGGCCGCTTGTTGATGAAGTACATGCGGGCGGCGTGTGCTTCTGGGCGGCGGGATCGACGATGTGAAGGAACCTGCGCGACCATAGCGCGGGCCGGCGATGTAGGAAAATCGCGCTCAGCGCCCCGTATCGAACTCCACGCCGAACAGGTTGTCCTCGCGCCAGCGCACGAGGCCCCAGAGTTCGCGGCCGTCCTCCAGCCGCGCGCGCACCACTTCGTTGAGGGCGGGGGCCTTGCCCATCGCCGCCGCACTGAGGCCGCGCGGGGAGATGTCGCGCACGATCACCGCGATCTCGACGCCGTGCGAATCGGTGAGCGCGAAGCGCATGCAGCGGCGGCGCCGGCGTTCGCGCAGGCGCGGGGTGGGGCGGAAGCGGGGCTCGTCCATCGCGACGAGAACGGCGGCGGCGGCCCGAATTTCAGGGCGGACGCGAGGAAAATCGGCGTTTTGACCGCGATCAATGTCGCATCCTGCCGCAAGTGCGAAGACCGTCCTGCCGGTCCCGCACCACTCTCCGCCGCCTGGCGGCCCCCCGGTGCGAACCGCTTCTCCCCAACTTCGGGCGGCCCGACCTCGTGACGGGCCGCCCACTTTTCGGGGATTTCCGGCGCCCTCCCCCCCGCGAGGGCAGGCGGC
>DATKFS010000275.1:0-4284 GCA_035511275.1 Novosphingobium sp. | reverse complement strand
GGAGAGGGGCGATCATGGCGAATTTCAAGCAGAGTTTTCCTAATTCGTGCGGAGCGGTCGCGCTGATATGTGCGCTCGCCGAACTCGACGTCACCCAATACCCGGACGGCGTCGAATGGGGTGGCGGCACAGGGCCGGCGGGCGGGGCGTTCCAGCCCAATGTCCAGGCGGAGATGCGGGTCTACGGCCAGGTCGGAACGGGCGTGAACCAGTTGCTCGCAGATCGTGGCTATTCGATGCCCGCGCAACTGGCGATGATGGCGACGACGTTCGGCCTGCCCAAGCCGACGATCTATGTCTCACCGGGGTTCTACGGCACGCTGTTGACGACATTCTACGCGAAAGCGCTGGAGAACGCGCAGGCGCTCGGCATCACCGTAGTCGAGGGACCCATGCCGCCGCTGCAACAGACGCAGCGGGCACTTCGCGTGGTGGCGGTGATGAAGGTGCTGGGCCTGCACTACGTGCTGGAGCGGCCGGACGGCAGCTACATGGATCCGGGCGACGGGCAGAACTTCGCGAACTTCGACGCGCTCAATTCATCCTGGCTCAAATCCTATGCGGATACAGGAATAACCATAGTCCTGACCCACGCATGATTCGTCCTCGAGCCGTCGACCTTTCCCTGGTCAGGCGGCTTCGCGCATCTCCAGCCGTTCCCAGATTTCGGAAAGCGCTTCGGTCAGCTCGCGCATCATCGCCTCGGTGTGGGCCGGGCCGGGCGTGAAGCGCAGCCGTTCGGTGCCGCGCGGCACGGTCGGGAAATTGATCGGCTGCACGTAGGCGCCGTATTCGGCCAGCAGGATGTCACTGATCTGCTTGGCGCGCACCGGATCGCCCACCATCAGCGGCACGATGTGCGTCGTCGAATCCATGACCGGAAGCCCCGCGTCGCGGAACATCTGCTTCATCATCGCGGCCGAGCGCTGCTGCCCCTCGCGTTCCTCGCTCGAGCTCTTGAGATGCTTGACCGAGGCCAGCACGCCTGCGACCAGCACCGGCGACAGCGAGGTCGTGAAGATGAAGCCCGGCGCGTAGGAGCGGATGCAGTCGATGATCTTGGTGTTGGTGGCGATGTAGCCGCCCATCACGCCGAAGGCCTTGCCCAGCGTCCCCTCGATGATGTCGATGCGGTGGGCGGCCTCGTCACGGTCGGTGATGCCGCCGCCGCGCGGGCCGTACATGCCGACCGCGTGGACTTCGTCGATGTAGGTGAGGGCGTTGTACTTGTCCGCAAGGTCGCAGATCGCGTGGATCGGGGCGACGTCGCCGTCCATCGAATAGACCGATTCGAAGGCGATCAGCTTGGGCAGGTTGGGATCGGTTTCGGCCAGCAGTTCCTCGAGGTGCTCGAGGTCGTTGTGGCGCCAGACCTTCTTCTCGCAGCCCGAGTTGCGGATGCCGGCGATCATGCTGGCGTGGTTCAGCTCGTCCGAGAAGATCACGCAGCCCGGCAGCAGCTTTGCCAGCGTCGAGAGCGTGGCGTCGTTCGAGACGTAGCCCGAGGTGAACAGCAGCGCGCCCTGCTTGCCGTGCAGGTCGGCCAGCTCATGCTCAAGCTCGATGTGGTAGTGGGTGTTGCCGCCGATGTTGCGGGTGCCGCCCGAGCCGGCGCCGACGTCGTGCAGCGCCTCTTCCATGGCCTCGATCACCTTGGGATGCTGGCCCATGGCGAGATAGTCGTTCGAGCACCAGACCGTGATCGGCTTCGGGCCGTTGTGGCCCGCGAAGCAGCGTGCGTTCGGGTAGGCGCCCTTGTTGCGCAGGATGTCGATGAAGACGCGGTAGCGGCCCTCCGAATGGAGCCGCTCGATCGCCTGGTCGAAAATATGCTCGTAGTTCACGGTTGAGACTGTGTCCTGCGTTGCCTGTCCTGCGTGCCGCTTCTGTGGTGCGAACAGCTTTTCCGGCGGCCAATACCTTATCGTGTCATCCATTGCCAGTCGCTTGTACCTTGGGTCTAATCGGAAAACGTGCCTGCGGAAAACGGAACTTTTCCAGGCTCGTGCCCGCTGACCACGATCATCTGCGGCGCGGCGTGGTGGAGTGCATTGATCGTCGTCAACCACGCGCGGTTTTCGCGGCGATAGGCGTCGGGCTCGCCGCGGGTCGCGAATCTGGCGGGAAGCCGCATCTGGCGCCAGTTGGCGTCGAGTTTGGCGACATCGCCGGTGAAGAGATACTCGCGGGAATTGGCGAGCCGCAGGTACACCATCGCCGAACCCGTCGAGAGGCCGGTCGCGGGGATCACGACCACGCCGGGCGCCGCTGCGTAAGGCGCCTTGCCGGGAGGAGGAAGTGCTCTCCCCGTCCGTCGGGCTCCCGATGGATGGCCGCCGTTGTGCACCGGCCTGTCGGCGAGCAGGATCGCCTCGGCCGCCCGCGCGCGCGCGCGGTCGACACGCGCCTGCGCCTGCCTGTCGAAGTGGTCGAAGTCATGCTCCGACGCGGCCTGCGCGGAGGCGCCCGCGTCGATCACCACCGGCCCGCCGCTCGACATCACGACTTCGTAGGCGCGCACCGCCGTGGGCGACGGACGCAGGCCCTCGCCGGCGACCAGCATGTTGCGCGAGATGAGGCGATGTCCCACCGTCTCCACCCGCAGCGCGACCGGGCGCGGGCCATCGCTCACCGCCGCCAGGGCGCGGAGCTGGGCCATCGTCAACGGCATCGCTGCGGATTCGGCGTTCGCCTCGCCGGTACGTGGGCCGACGCCGGAATCGACCAGGTACCAGTAGTAGGGAATTCCGATGATGAGCAGTACCGACAACAACCAGATATTCAGGCGTCGCGTCAAAACCTTCCGACCTCAAGCAGCCCGTATTGCGCCAGCTTCGCGCGGTACGCATCGGGCATGTCTCCCGTCCCGGTAAATAGCGCCCGGTCAGGCACTTGGCGAGCATATTCCTGTCCCGCCGTGAGACGCGCCACCTGCCGCGCGATGCCCTGTGCACCGTGAACGAAACGCACCGTGGGGCCCAGTGCCTGCGCGAGTTCCGCCTCGACCAGCGGGAAGTGCGTGCAGGCCAGCACGACGGTGTCCATCCGCTCGCCGCCGGGTTGGCCGCGCAGCGCATCCGCCGCGTGGCGGATCGCGGCGGGATCGACCGGCTCGCCGCGCAACTTGGCTTCCGCCGCCTCCACCAGCCCGGGCGCGCCGTGGCGCAGAAGCAGCTTGTCGGCGGCGAATTGCTGCTCGAGCCGGTCCACGTAGACCTGCCGCACGGTCGCCTCGGTGCCGAGCAGGCCGATCACGCCGCTGCGTGTCATCGCCGCCGCCGGCTTGATCGCGGGCACGGTGCCCACGATCGGCACTTCCAGCACCTCGCGCACCATGCCCAGCGCGATCGTCGAGGCGGTGTTGCACGCGATGCAGACGAGGCGGGGGCGGAAGCGTTCGGTCATGCGGCCAAGCAGCCCGGCGACGCGGGCGGCGATCTGTGCCTCGGTTTTGGAGCCATAAGGCAGGCCGGCGGTGTCGGCCGCATAGATGACCGGCGCATCGGGCAGCGCCTTGCGCACCTCCTCCAGCACGGTTAGCCCGCCCACGCCCGAGTCGAACAGCAGGATCGGCGCCGATGGGTCGATATCGGCGGCATTCAAGGTGGCACCCTTGGGCGCGCTCGTCGTATCGGAAGCCATCGTTTGTCCCTGGACCTTGCCACCTGTTAACCGCCCCGGCGTGGACAGGGCAACGTCCAATGCTGCAACCTGTCTTCTGCTTGGCGCGATAGGGCGCTAAGGCACGATCCATGGAGTGGATTTTCGCGCTTGCGACCGGCTATGCCCTCGGTTCGATACCGTTCGGCCTCATCATCACCCGACTTTTCGGCGCGGGAGACCTGCGCTCGATCGGCTCGGGCAACATCGGGGCCACCAACGTGCTGCGCACCGGCCGCAAGGGGCTGGCTGCAGCAACGCTGCTGCTCGATCTTGCGAAGGGGCTGGCCGCCGTGCTGATCGCCGCCCGGTTCTGGCCGGAGTGGGCCGCCGTGGCGGGCCTCGGAGCCTTCGTCGGTCACTGCTTCCCGGTCTGGCTTGGGTTCAAGGGCGGGAAGGGCGTGGCGACCACCGCCGGTATCGCCTTCGGGCTGGCCTGGCCGGTCGGCCTTGCCTACGCGCTGACGTGGATCGGCCTGCTGGCGACGGTGCGGATATCCTCGGTCGCGGGGATGACCGCTGCCGTCGTCGCGCCGCTGGTGGCGCTGGCGCTGGGGGAACGCGATGCGGCGCTCGTCCTTGCGGTCATTGCGGCGACCGTCGTGTTCCAGCACCGTGGGAACA
>DATKFS010000274.1:0-32708 GCA_035511275.1 Novosphingobium sp. | reverse complement strand
GTCGATCGCGATCGCGAATTCCAGTCCGCGCGTCGCCGCGACCGGCTGGAACACCTGCCGCAGGTCGCCTGCCAGCCGCTCGACCAGGAACGCCTCGGGCCGGACCTGAAGGTGCCCCGCCTCGATCTTGGACAAGTCGAGGATGTCGTTGATGAGCGCCAGCAGGTCGTTGCCGGCGGACTCGATGGTCCGCGCGTACTGGATCTGCTCGCCGGTCAGGTTCTCGCCCCGATTGTCGCCCAGCAGCTTGGAGAGGATCAGCAACGAGTTCAGCGGGGTGCGCAGCTCGTGGCTCATGTTGGCGAGGAAGTCGGACTTGTAACGGCTGGCCTGCTCCAGTTCGCGCGCCTTCAGCTCCACGGCCGAATTCGAGCGGGCCAGGTCGTCGCGCTGGTTCTCCAGCAGCTGTGCCTGTTCCTCGAGCTGCGAGTTGGTCTGCTCCAGCTCGACCTGCTGCTGTTCGAGGTTGGCCTGCGATTCCTTGAGCGCGCGGCCCTGCTCCTCCAGCTCCTCGTTGGAAACGCGCAGTTCCTCGCTCTGGACCTGCAGTTCCTCGGCGTGGTGCTGCAGCTGCGCGCGGTAGCGGGCCGAGCGCAGCGCGACGCCGAGCGACGCCGACACTTCCGCGAGGAAGGAGAGGATCTGCGCGTCCACCGGCTGCAGGAAGCCCAGCTCGATCACGCCCTGCACGTTCTGGTCCGCGAAGGCGGGGGCGATGAGCAGGTGACGCGGCTTGTCGCTGCCGAAGGTCGAGCCGATGGTGAGATAGCCGTCGGGAATGTCGGCGAGCAGCACCGGTTCCCCGTCCGCCGCGACCTGGCCGAGCAGGCCCTGCCGCAGCGAGAACCGCTCGACGATCTGCGCATCGGCGGGAATGCCGTAGGAGGCGACGCGGCGGTAGTGGCCGCCCTCCGCCGCGAACATCGCGCCTGCCTGCGCGCCGGTGAAGCGCACGAGGAAGGCCAGCGCGCTCTCGCCAAGCTGGTCGGTGTTGAGGTCGCCCAGCATCGCGGCGCCCAGTTCGACCTGCCCGGCCTGCAGCCACTGCCGCTGCTCGGTGGCGAGCGTGGCGCGGCGGATCAGCAGGCCGATCACCAGCGTCAGCACGATGCCAAGGAAGCACGAGAGCACGCCGCTGACCCATGCCGACTGGTAGGCGGCGGCCATCTCCTCGATCCGCATCGCCCGCAGGCGCGCTTCTTCCTGGCGCATCGAGGAAAGCTGGGTGCGCACCTCGTCCATCTCGATCTTGCCGCGATCGGTGTCGACGAGCGCGAGCGCCGCGGCACTGCCGGCGGTGCGGCGGGTGTCGATCGTCTCGCGCAGTTCGGCCAGCTTGGCGTCGATGTGGTGGCGCAGCGGGGCCAGGCGGCTCTGCTGGTCAGGGTTGTCGCGCGTCAGGGTGCCGATGGCATCGAACCGGGCGTCCACCGCCGCGAGCGCCGCGGTATAGGGTTCGAGGTACTTGTCCTTGCCTGTCAGCAGGTAGCCGCGCTGCCCGGTCTCCGCATCCTGCACGGCGGTCATCAGGTCGTTCATCGCCACGATCACCTCGTGCGAATGCGCGATCTTCTGCGAATCGTCGCGCAGCGTCCGCACGTTCAGGTAGGCGACGGTGCCGCTGGCGATGAAGAACAGGACCGCGACCACGAGGCCGAACGCGGAGCGGGGATCGAAGCCCCGCTTGGAGGTGGGAGCAACGCGACTGGTGTTGACTTGCATCTGTCTGCCGGGATGGAGATCGGGGGAACCACCGCTTGCGGTGGAATCAAGCCGAGATCAAGGCTTTCCGACACTCCGCGGGCGATGCCCGCACCCGCCGCCGGTCAGGCGGACAGCTTGGCGCCCACCGGCGAGCCGACGATGCGGCGGCGCTTCTCGCCGATCTCGCGCTTGGCCTTCTCGATCAGTTCCAGCTCGGTCACCGCCAGCAGGTCTTCCGAGACGCGCATGAGGTGCGCGCGCATCGCGCTGCGCGCCTGCTCGCCGTCGCGGGCCTTGAGCGCGTCGTAGATCTGGCGATGCTCGTCCGGGCGCGGGTTGATGCCGACGCGCCGCGCCTGCTCGAACATGTGGCGGCACAGCGGCGACTGTTCGCGCAAGTCCCACAAGTGCTCGATCGCCTGCGCGACCAGCGAGCTTTGCGTTCCCTCGGCGATGGCGAGGTGGAACTGCCGGTCGAGCGCCAGTTCCTCCGCCGAGGCCGGGTCGAGCCCTTCCATGCGTTCGAGGATGGCGCCGACATGGGCCACTTCCTCCTCCGTCATGACCGTGGCGGCGAGCGCGGCGGCTTCTCCCTCGAACATCAGGCGCGCCTCGATCAGCTCGAACGCGCCGACGTTGAGTTCGGCGGGCAGGCGATCGACCGGAAGGTTTTCCGCCACGTAGACGCCCGAGCCGTGCCGCACTTCGACGAGGGCGCGGATTTCGAGCGCTATCATCGCCTCGCGGATGGTGGGCCTGCTGACCTTGAACTGCTCGGCAAGGTCACGTTCTGCGGGCAGGCGGCTGCCCACGGCATATTGCCCGTTCCTGATGCCCTGCTCGATATCGTGCGCCACGCGCTGGTAAAGCTTCAAGCGTTCCGCCATGCCGCATGAATGTCACAGGCGGCGCCCGACCGCAAGACATCTTACCACTTTGCCGCGCCGATTAATACGTCATCCCGCGTAGGGAGCAGCCGCATCGCGCGCCGGGATCGCGCCCCGCCGCATGACGTTCCAGCCCGCCAGCGCATGGCCTGCGCGGGCCGCGTCGCGTGCCGAGGCCCCGCGCAGCCGGGCGGCGAGGTAGCCACCGTTGAACGCGTCACCCGCGCCGCTGGTATCGACCGGCACGAGCGCCTGCGGCACCGGGCAGTCGTCTCCTTCGGGCAGCAGGCACCCCTGCGCGCCCATCTTGACGATGACCTCACCGCATCCGAGCCGCTGCCAGTGCGTTGCGACTTCCGCGGGCGACGCCGCGCCGCCGAGCAGCGCCTCGTCCTCGAAGGTGGGAAGGCCAATGTCGGCGAAAGCGATCGCCCGGTCGCGCATCTGCAGCGCCGCCTCGCGCGATTCCCAGAGGCGCGGGCGATAATTGCCGTCGAAGGCCACCAGCCCGCCCGAGTCGCGCACCCGCCCGGCCAGCCGCAGCAGGTCCTGCCGGCCCTGCGGCGGCAGGATCGCGAGCGAGATGAGCGAGAAGCACAGCAGGTCCGCTCCTTCGGCCCGCGCCATGGCATCGTCCACCGCGCCGATCTCGAACATCGCGCGCGCCGCGCTGGCATCGCGCCAGTAGGTGAAGCTGCGCTCGCCCGCATCGTCGGTGGTGATCGCGTAGAGCCCGGCCTGCCGCGTCGGATGGGTGAGCACGAGGCCGGTGTCGATGCCTTCCGCTTCCCACGCGGCGCGCAGCCGGGCACTGAACGCATCGGTGCCGAGCGCTGTCATGTAGGACACCTCGTGCCCGGCGCGGGCGAGATGGATCGCGGTGTTCAGCGTATCACCGCCGAACCCCACGCTCCAGCTTCCTTCCGCGCCCGAAGCGTTGGCGGAAAGCTCCACCATCGCTTCGCCCAGGCATACGATCCGTGCCATGTCAGGCAGCCCGCAGTCCGTTCACCAACTCCACATCGTCCCGTCCTCGAGCCGGGCGACCGGCAGGTAGGCGGGCTTGTAGGGATACTTCGCGGCGAGGTCCTCGTCGATGTCGACGCCGTGGCCCGGGGTTTCGCCGCAGAACAGCTCGCCCTTCTCGAAGTGGTAGTCGTGCGGGAAGACGGCGTCGGTCTCCTCGGTGTGGCGCATGTATTCCTGGATGCCGAAGTTGGGAACCCAGGTATCGAAGTGCAGCGCCGTGCCCATGGTCACGGGAGAGAGGTCCGTGGCGCCGTGGCTGCCGGTGCGGATCTGGTAGAGCGCGGCGAAGTCGGCGATGCGGCGCAAGTGGGTGACGCCGCCGGCGCTGACGATGGTGCAGCGGATGTAGTCGATCAGCTGGTTCTGGATCAGGTCCTTGGCGTCCCAGATCGTGTTGAAGATCTCGCCCACGGCCAGCGGGGTGACGGTGTGCTGGCGGACCAGCTTGAACGCCTCCTGGTTCTCGGCCGGGGTGCAGTCCTCCAGCCAGAACAGCTGGTAGGGCTCCAGCATCTTGCCAAGGTTCGCGGCTTCCTGCGGGGTGTAGCGGTGGTGGCCGTCGTGCAGCAGGTGGTGGTCGAAGCCGTAGGTCTCGCGCAGCTTCTCGAACATCCTGGGGACGTAGTTCAGCGCCTTGCGCGTGTCCCACCCGGTGACCGAGGGCAGCGCCGCGTCGGCGGGCTCATAATAGAGCTTGCCGCGCCCGACACCGTAGGCGTCCTTGATGCCCGGCACGCCGGTCTGCGCGCGGATCGCCTTGTAGCCGAGGTCGATGTACTGGCCGACCGCGTCCACCGTCTCGGCGATGTCGCTGCCGTTGGCGTGGCCGTAGACCATCACGCCGTCGCGGCTGCGGCCGCCCAGCAGCTGGTAGAGCGGCATGTTCGCCATCTTGGCCTTGATGTCCCACAGCGCCACGTCGACGGCGGCGATCGCGCGCATCGTCACGGGGCCGCGGCGCCAGTAGGCACCCTTGTAGAGATACTGCCAGATATCCTCAATCCGGCGCGGGTCCATGCCGATCAGGCACGGCACGACGTGATCCTCCAGATAGGAGACGACCGCCTTCTCGCGCCCGTTCATGGTCGCGTCGCCGATGCCGTAGACGCCCTGATCCGTCATGATCTTGAGGGTCACGAAATTGCGACCGGGGCAGGTCACGATGACCTTGGCCGAAGTGATCTTCACCGTGTGATCTCCATTGAGCGCCCGGCGGACCCCTGCCCGCTCTGACTCGCCTTGCTCACCCCTCTTATTGGCCTTACCTCATTGATGCAATACATCAGATGACTTGAAGGCTTCACGATTCCGGGTAAGAACGCGTTCGACAGCGCGGGGGCCGCCCCGCTCGCGGTATCGGAGCACTCAGACATGGCACGCCCTCTCGATCTTCACCCCGACCGGCTGCTGCCCGCCGATCCCGAAACGCGAAAGGTCGCCCGCGCGCTTTACGAGAGTGTGGCAGCGCTGCCGATCGTCAGCCCCCATGGCCATACCGACCCTTCGTGGTTCGCCCGCAACGAAAGCTTCGGCAATGCCGCCGACCTGCTGCTGGCGCCGGACCACTACGTCTTCCGGATGCTCTATTCGCAAGGGATAGCACTGGAAACGCTCGGCATCCGCAACCCCGACGCCGACCCGCGCGAGGCATGGCGCGTCCTCGCCGCGAACTACCACCTGTTCCGCGGCACCCCCTCGCGCATGTGGCTGGACTGGGTCTTCGCCGAGGCGTTCGGCATGGGCGTGCAGCTGGAAGCGGAGACCAGCGACCTCTACTTCGACACCATCACCGAGATGCTCGCCACCGACGCCTTCCGCCCGCGCGCGCTGTTCGACCGCTACGGGATCGAGCTGCTCGCCACCACCGAAAGCCCGCTCGACACGCTGGAGCACCACGCCGCCATCCGCGCCGAGAACGCGCGCGCCGGGGGCTGGCAGGGCCGCGTCATCACCGCCTACCGCCCCGATCCCGTCGTCGATCCCGAGTTCGAGGGCTTCCGCGAGAACCTCGCCAGACTGTCCGACATCACGGGCGAGGACTGCCTCACCTGGAGCGGCTACCTTGCCGCGCATCGCCAGCGCCGCGCCTTCTTCGCCGCGATGGGCGCGACCTCGACCGACCACGGCCACCCCACCCCGCGCACCGCCGACCTGCCCCGCGCCGAGGCCGAGGCGCTGTTCGCGAAAGTCTCCGCCGGCCGCTTCACCCCCGCCGAGGCCGAGCTGTTCCGCGCCCAGATGCTCACTGAAATGGCGGCGATGAGCGTGGAGGACGGGCTGGTCATGCAGATCCACCCCGGGTCGTTCCGCAACCACAACGCCCGGCTGTTCGAGCGCTTCGGCCGCGACAAGGGCGCCGACATCCCCTTCCGCGCGGAGTTCGTCGCCAACCTCAAGCCCCTGCTCGACCGCTTCGGCAACGAGCCCGACCTCTCGATCATCCTCTTCACCCTGGACGAAAGCACCTATGCGCGCGAACTGGCGCCGCTGGCGGGCCACTACCCGTGCCTCAAGCTCGGCCCGGCGTGGTGGTTCCACGACAGCCCCGAAGGGATGCGCCGTTTCCGCCTGATGACGACGGAAACCGCCGGGTTCTACAATACCGTCGGCTTCAACGACGATACCCGCGCGTTCCTCTCCATCCCCGCGCGCCACGATGTCGCCCGGCGCATCGACTGCGGTTTCCTCGCGCAGCTCGTCACCGAGCACCGGATCGCGGACTGGGAGGCTGCCGAACTGGCGCAGGACCTGACCGTCGGCCTGGTGCGCAAGGCGTACAAGCTGTGAGCCCGCGCCTTTCCGCCGCCACCCTCGTCGCCCTGCCCGAAGCCATCGTGCTGCCGGGCTACGACCGCGCCGCGCAGGCCGCCGGGATCGTCCACTTCGGCATCGGCGCGTTCCACCGCGCGCACCAGGCCTGGTACACCGACCTCGCCATGGCGGCGGGCGACGTCGACTGGGGCATCGTCGGCGTGTCGCTGCGCTCGGCGAGCGTCGCGCGGCAGATGAACCCGCAGGACGGGCTCTACACCGTCACCGAATGCTCGGCCGCCGGGAATGCGACGCGGGTCGTCGGCGCGGTGCAGCGCGTCCTCGTCGCCAGCGAGGACGGCGAAGCGGTGATCGCCGCCATCGCCGCCCCGGAAACGCGGATCGTGACTTTCACCGTCACCGAAAAGGGCTACTGCCGCGCCGCCGACGGCTCGCTCGATCCGTTCCTCGCCCACGCAGGCAGCATCTACCCATTCCTCGAAGCCGGCCTGCGCCGCCGCCGCGACGCCGGGCTGCCGGGCCTGACCCTGCTTTCCTGCGACAATCTCGCCCATAACGGACGGCAGCTGGGGCGCCTCATGGGCGCCTATCTGGCGCAGGCCGACGCCGGGCTGGCGCAGTGGGTGGCGGCCGAGTGCACCTTCCCCTGCTCGATGGTCGACCGCATCGTGCCCGCCACCACCGCCGCCGACCGCAAGTCCGTCGCCGCCGCGACCGGGCTGGAGGATGACGGCGCGGTGATGACCGAGCCCTTCAGCCAGTGGGTGATCGAGGACCGCTTCGCCGGCCCCCGCCCGGCGTGGGAAACGGTGGGCGCGGAGCTGGTGGCGGACGTTTCGCCCTACGAGACGGCGAAGCTGCGGATGCTCAACGGCGCGCACTCGGCGCTGGCCTATCTCGGGCTGGAGCACGGGCATACTTTCGTCCACGAGGCGGTGGCCGACCCGGCGATCCGGCCGCTGATCGAGCGACTGATGCGCGTCGAGGCGCTGCCCACGATCCCCGCCGCGCCGGGGCACGACCTCGGCGCCTATGCCGACGCGCTGCTGGAGCGGTTCGCCAACCCGGCGCTCAACCACCGGCTGATCCAGATCGCCATGGACGGCAGCCAGAAAGTGCCGCAGCGCTGGCTGGAGACGCTTGCCGAGAACCGTGCCGCCGACCGTCGCTGCCCCGCCATCCTCGACGCGCTGGCCGCGTGGCTGCGACACGTGCGCGGCGACAACGCGGCGGTGTGGGGGCCCGTGGACGATCCCAAGGCCGTGGCGCTTGCCGACGCGTGGCGGGGTGCCGATGCCCCTGCGGCGATCACCGCGATATTGGGAGAGGGCGGCGTGGTCGCCTCACCGTGGAAGCCGGAGGCTGCGGAGATCGAGGAACTGGCGGCGCTGGTGAACCAAGGCAAACCGTCGCCCTCGGCTTGACCGGGGACCGTTGGCAGGCCCTGCCTTGGGTGAGGCTGGGCGCTTGGTGACGGGGGCTGTCGGAGGGGTTTCGCCTCAAGGGTACGCAGCGGTCCCGGCTTTCGCTGGGATGACGGATGTTGGCAGCTTGACAATACGAACCATTTGGGTTATATGCTCCGACATCCGCTAGCCTGTAGCTGAGGCGAAACGGTGTATCGGGTCGGTGTCGTGGGCAACGGGTTGCGAGCCTCAAGTCGCTACCAGCGCAGTCCATGCGTCCGAAACGGATCGGTCATCGTGGCTCTGGCCCGCCATTCGCTTCTCACCCGAATGGTTCCCCGGAAGTCCCCTCGCCTGCGCTCGACGCGTGCCCCATCGCAGCGAAGCACCGATCTATGAGACTAAAGGCCAAGCCGGGCTGACCTGCCTTTACCCGGCGCCGCTCGCAAGGCAGGAAAACTCGCAGCCCACAGCATGGGCGCTCCACGACGCCGACCCGATGTTACCTCGGTTCTCGCGCGAATTTCCCCGGCGTCAGGCCCGCACTCGCCAGCGGGCGTTTTCGTGTGTCCGCGCCGCTCGTGAAAAAGCCGGGCGGTGTCGCCACCGCCCGGCCAGGTTCCTGCCGTCAGCAGGTGGATTGCTCAGGGCGCCGTCGCCCAGGGGTCGGGGCCGAGTTTCGTGGCGCCGTCCACCGCGAAGTCCATCATCTGGCCACCGGCGCCGGAGTACCGGGGCCATTGCGGCACGGTCTTCCCGTCGGGATCGGCGGTCTTGACGAAATTGGCGACGTAAGTGGCGATGGTGCGGCCCATCGCCTGGTCGGCGGGACGGGTGGCGGCGCCGTACTTGATGTCCACGGTGTCGAGGAAATAGGGCAGGTCGTCGGCATGGATGGCGCCGTCGCTCTTGGGAGTGACGGCGGCGTCGGAGACGTAGGAGAAGCGGTAGTACCATGTCGGCACGCCCGCCGCCGCGATCGCTCCGGCAAGGTCGCGTGCGCCCTTGACCATCATGCCCTCGCGCCCGCCCATGTCGCCGCTGGTGGCGCCGATCATCACGGGGACCCGGGCGAACCGGCCCGCGCGGTAGGCGGCGCCGACATCGACGCTGACCTCGCCCTGCGGGAACGGGCTGCTGAAGGTACGCGGCCCACCGACGAGGACGGTGCCGAGCTTGATGTCGCCGGTGACCTCCTTCGCCGGGATCGCCCGCAGCCTGGCCAGCACCTGCGGATCGTTGGCGGCAACGCCCTGCGCCCTGGCGAAGGCCGCGCCGATCGCCTCGGCGTCCTTGAGGGTCGTGGGCCTGATCGCCGAACCGCTGCCGCCGGACATGACGACGGCGCGCTGGAACAGGCCCTTGCCCTGCGTCAGCGGCGAGGTCATCAGGTTGTGTACGGACATGCCACCCGCGCTCTCGCCCATGATGGTGATCTGCTCGGGATCGCCGCCGAAGGCCGCGACGTTGCGCTTGATCCATTCCATCGCGGCGATCTGGTCCATGTAACCGTAATTGGCCAGACGAGTGCCGTCCTCCCTGGCCTTGGTCAGCGCCGGGTGGGCGAAAGTGCCGAAGCGGCCGAGGCGGTAGTTGAAGCTCACCACCATCACGCCCTGCTGCGCCATCCGCGAGCCGGTGTAGATCAGCCGCGAGGCCGAGCCGTTGACGAAGCCGCCGCCGTAGATCCACACCAGCACCGGCAGCTTCTTCGCCTCGCCTGACGGGCGCCAGACGTTGAGGTAGAGGCAATCCTCTGCCGGCGCGGAGCCCGGCGGCAGCGGCACCGCGTTGTAGTTCTGCATGCAGTCGTGGCCATAGGCCGCCCCGTCGCGCACCCCGCTCCACTTCCCGGCGGGCTGCGGCGCGCGCCAGCGCAGGTCGCCGACCGGCGGCGCGGCGAAGGGAATGCCCTTGAACGCGGTCACGCCGTCGGCGTCGATGCCGGACACCGTGCCCTGCTCGACGGTGACTTGCGGACGGGGAACCGCGTCCTGCGCCATCGCGCCCGAAGCCCAGCCGAGCGCGAGGCCGAGCGTTATCATCGACTTGTGCATTTCAAACTCCCGATGGGTTCGGCGCGCTCAGGACGCCGGCTTGAATTCCAGCGACATGCCCGCCGCCTTGTTGGGCTGGAAGCCCTTCCACAGGCTCGCGGCGGGGGCGCCGGGGCTGTAGCCCGCGTGGCGGCCGCCCGGCGCGTCGGGCCACTTGCCCTCGTCCGAGTTGACGACGAGGCCGTCGATGTAGGCCGCCTTCGCGGCGTCGCCCTTGACGTAGCGGTCGAGGAACGCGGTGATGAAATGGGCCTGCACCGCCATCAGCCGGTCCTTTCGCCAGACCGCGTCCTCGAACCACTCGAAGTCCCAGAACTTCGCGCGGGCCTCGGGCGGGGCGCCGACGAGGGCGATGCTGTGGCCCGCCTCGCGGAAGGTCAGCAGGTAGCGCGGGGCGTGGACCTGCCGCTCGAACAGCGAGCGCACGCCGGGGTCGTAGCCGACCGCCTTGTCCTGGCTGCCGACGATGTAGAGCGTGGGCGCGGTGATGGGCGAGACCCCGGCGGCCGTCCACGGCTTCAGGTTCGGCGCACCGCCCGCGGGCGCGATGGCGACCACGGCCTTGAGGTTCGGCACCTTGAGCTCGCCCGCCTTCGCTCCGCCACTGACGTAGGGCTTGAGGATGTCGCGCGTCGCCCCGGCCATCGCCGGATCGAGCGGCGCGCCCGCAGCGGTGAGCACGCCGTAGCCGCCCATGGAGTAGCCGACGAGCACGGTGCGGCTGACGTCGGCCGAGGCGAACACGCCCTCGCCGCGTTTGGCCAGCCGGGCAGCCTCGGCAGCGACGAAGGCGATGTCGAGCGGGCGGCGTGCCAGCGGCGCAGCTCTTGCGGCGGCGGTGCGGATACTGATCGGCGGATCGCGGAATGCGGGCGCGGCGACGAGGTAGCCCTTGCTCGCCAGGTTCTCGCCCAGCCACGAGAGCACCTCGGGCGTGTTGCTGTAGCCGTGGGCGAGGATGACGAGCGGGTAGCGCCCCTTCGCCGCCTTGCCGCCGGGCGTGGCGAGGCCGGGCACGGTGAAGGGCACGTCGCTGCCGTCCTCGCCGGGGAGTGCGGTGTTGTAGGTTGTTCCGGACCCCCTGGCCTCGGCGGGATACCAGACTTTCAGGGTCAGGTGGCGGTCCGCCACGGCGGGGCGGTCGGTGCCCTGCAGCGGGTCGAGCTGGCGCGGCTGCACGAGTTCGACGGTGGTCACGCCGATCGGATGCGACCCGAGGGCGGCGAGTTGCGGCCCGTCCGGCGCGGGGACGGCGGGTGGGTTCTCCAGCGGGCCGCTTGCGAGAAGCAGCGGCGCCGTGGCGGCAAGCAGGAGCGGGAGCGGAACCATCAGGCGCATCGGAACAACTCCCCTGCAGGGAATGGGATGGGGCGCGGGCGGGAGGACACCCGCGCCCCGGTTACGATCGGGAGCGCGCACTCCCGATCCCTCCTCAGAAATTCAGGCCGAACCGTACCCCGCCGTAGCGGCGGAAGTCACGCGGGAGGATCGCTTCGATCGCGACCTTGTTTCCAAAGAGGTTTCCTCGGTTGGTGAGCGAGGCGTAGTACTGCTCGTCGAAGAGGTTGTTGACGAAGGCGACGACTTCCCAGCTCCGGTCCTCGGAGCGGACGCCGACGCCGAGGTTCACGACCGTGAAGCCCGACTGGCGGATGCGGGGATCGGCTTCCTGGCTGGCGCTCTGGTACTGGAAGCTGGCCTGCAGGATGCCGCGCAGGTCATCGGTGAGCGAGGGCGAGTAGTCGGCGTTGCCCTGCACGTTCCAGTCGGGCGCGGGCAGGCTGGAGCCCGTGAGGTCCTGACGCGCCGGAGTGCCGACGCAGCCCTGCGCCGCCGTCTGGCCGATGTAGCACTGCGCGTTCGGGAACGAGGTGTACTTCGCATTGAGATAGGCCGCCGAGGCGCCGAGGTTCAGGTCGTCGATCGGCCGCGCCATGAGGTCGACCTCGACACCGCGGGTATGCAGGCCGCCGACGTTGGTGAGGCGGAAGAACTGGGTCTCGCCCACGGTCTCGATCGACTGCGCCTGCAGGTTCTTGTACTTGGTGTCGAACAGCGTGACGTTGACGGTCAGCGCCCGGTCGAGGAACTGGCTGCGCAGGCCGATTTCCCAGTCGGTCGAGGTTTCCGGCTTGACCGGACCGGCAGCGGCGCGCGCCGCGTTGAAGCCGGTCGAAAGGTCGTAGGTCTGGCCCTTGTAGCCGGTTGCGAACGTGCCGAACACGCTGATGTCGGGCGTGAACTCGTAGCGCAGGCTTGCCTTGTAGGTGTCGGCCGTATCGGACGCGTGGCCGCTGAAGTAGGCGTTGCCGTTCTGGATATCGAGGAAGGTGTAGGAGACCTTCTCGTTCTGCAGGCGGGCGCCGCCGGTGAGGATCAGCTGGGGCAGGATCTTCCAGTCGGCCTGCGCGAAGGCGGCAATCTGACGCGATTCGGCGGTCGCGTACCAGTGCGCCAGCGAGAAGGCCGGGCCGCGCTGGAACGGACGGTTGAACTTGGTGTCGGCGTAGTAGAGGCCGACCGTGTAGCTGAACGGCTTTTCGGCGGGGCTCTGCAGGCGGATTTCCTGCGTGATCATTTCCGAATTGAAGGTGCCGCGCTCGACGTTGCTGCCGAGCGGCGAGGGCGCCGCCGTGTGGTCCTGGTCGGCCAGGTCGTTGAGCTTGAAACGGTCGTAGGAGGTGATCGACACGAGGTTCATGTCGCCAAGACCGAACTCGCCGCGCAGGTAGCCGCCGCCGCCGTGGTACTTGGTGCTGGAATTGGTGTTGTCGACGACCTTCTGGTTGTCGGGACCCAGGTCGACGCCGGGGAAGGTGACGTCATTGGTCAGGCCGGGCGTATTGAGCAGCAGCGAGGTCGGGTCCATCCGCACGAACGGCAGGCCCGAATGGGTCGAGCCGTCGTTGTAGTTGCCCGCCAGCGTGATCGCGATGTCGGTGGTGGGCTCCCAGCGCAGCTTGCCGCGCACGGTGACCGCCTCGCGGCTGGCGACGTCCTTGTTCAGCGTGACATTGCGGACGTTGCCGTCCCAGCTCGAGTAGCTGCCCGAGAGGATATAGCCCAGCGTGTCCGAGATCGGGCCGGAGACGCTGAAGCTGCCGTTGTATTCCTGATCGGTGGTGACCTTGCCGTTGACCTTCGCTTCGAAGGTGTCGCTGGGGCCGCGCGTGATGAGGTTGATGAGGCCCGCCGAGGCCGACTTGCCGTAGAGCGTGCTCTGCGGGCCGCGCAGGACCTCCAGCCGCTCGATGTCGGGCAGTTCGGTGAAGGCGCGTGCCTGGAACGCCAGCGGCACTTCGTCGATCAGGACGGCGACGCTGGGTTCCACGCCGATGCTGAAGGCCAGCGTGCCGACGCCGCGCATCGCGATGTTCGCGTTCTGCGGCTGCTGCGCGGGGCTGATGCGCAGCGAGGGCGCGACCTTGTAGATGTCCTGGAACTCGTTGACGCCCGAGGCGGCGAGCTGCGCCGGGGCGACGACCGAGACGGCGAGCGGCACGTCCTGTACGCTCTGCGAACGCTTGTTGGCGGTCACGATGATGTCGCCGCCGATATCGCCGGCAACCTCGCCCGGCTGCGACAGCGCTTCCGGCTCGGTCGTGTCCTGAGCCAGCGCCGGCAGCGCGAAGCCCGCCGTGCCTGCGATGATAGTGGTGGCGCAAAGGTAATGCCAAAGTTTCATCGTAAGTGCCCTCCCCTTCTGTTTGCGAAGGTAATCCCAACGGAGGCTTTCTCAGCCAGTGGCCAGCGGATAACAACTGACCTTACCAATAGCAACAGAATGTTTGCCCAATGGTGAAATTCTGATTTTCAGCCGGAAAGCCGGGGGTTCGTTGCAAAAACGGGCACGCCATCCACTATGGAACGACGCGCCCGCTGCTCTGATAAATGATACTTGGTCAGGCCACCTGAACGCGGGCGGCGATCCGTCTGTCGATTTCGAGCGACTCGAAGGTCCGACCAGCTATCGTCAGGCTCCGGGTCTCACCGTGAGGCAGCACGATCGTGATCGCGGCGTCGCCGAACGTTCCGGGGGCATCGCAGTCCACCGTGACCTCGACCGCGCCCGAATCGGAACGACAACTGCCGCTCCACCGGCTCGCGGGGCCGTTCGTCTCGCCGTCGTCTTCGTGGAACGACCAGTCGAAGGCGCCTTCCTCGGCCGCCGGGAACAGCCACAGGCCCCGCTCGAACGGCGCGGGGCGGGCGCCACCGCGCGCAAGGTCGACGGGGATCGCGCTGCCGACGCGGGCCAGCAGCGGCGGCAAGCCTTCGAGCGGTGCCGCCAGGGTCACGTCCCGGCCCCCCGCATGTCGCGCCCCGGTCCAGGGATCGATCCAGTCCGCGCCGACAGGCAGGTGCGCGGTGACGCTTTCCACACCGGGATCGCAGGCCAGCAGGACCATCAGGTCGCGGCCGAGCAGGTAGGCGTCGCTCTCCTCCCATGCCTGCGGATCCTGCGGGAACTCCAGCCACAGCGGGCGTTCCACGGGCTCGTAGTCGTGGTGGTAACGCCACAGCAGGTCCGCGAGACAGGGCACCAGCGCCTGCCGCAGCGCCATCAGGCGCCGCATCGCGGGCAGTTGCTCGGGGTACATCCAGGGCTCGTTGACGCTGGCGTCGTCGTTCCAGCTATGGATCGAGAAGCGCGGCATCAGCACGCCCGCCTGCACCCAGCGCAGGAACAGTTCGGGCTCGGGCTTGCGGCCTGCGAAGCCGCCGACGTCGTGCCCGCTGTTCGACACGCCCGACAGCGCGAGGCCCAGCGCCATGCGGGCGTTGTAGCGGATCGTCTTCCAGTCCGTCCGGTTGTCGCCGGTCCAGGTCTGGGCGTAGCGATGGAGGCCCGCCATGCCCGAGCGGGTGACGACGTAGGGCCGCCGGCCGGGCTCGTTCTCCACCTGTGCGCGGCGCGAGGCGCGCATCATCAGCAGCGACTGGAGCGGCCGCGCATCGGCTGCGGGGCGCGGATTTCCGAAGAAATCGAAGCGGGCGCGGCGGTCCCAGACGCCGTATTCGTTGTTGTCGTTCCAGGTCGAGCGGATGCCGTAGTCGAGCAGCGCGGACTTCACCTGGTCGCGCCACCAGGCGGCGCCCTCGGGCTTGGTGAAGTCGATGAAGGCGCCAAGTTCGTCCCAGAACTGCACTTCGATCGGAGTGCCGTCCTCGTCGCTGACCAGAAGGCCGGCTTCGGCGAGTTCGGCGAAGCGCGGGTGGTCGCGCAGGAAGGCGGGCTTGATATTCGGGACGAGTTCGATTCCCGCCGCGCGGTAGCTGTCCACGAAGGCCGTCGGATCGGGAAATTTCTCGCGATTCCAGTTGAATACGTAGCGCTTGGGGCCGATCGAGGTATAGCCGGACGAGAGGTGGAACGAGGTGCAGCCGATGTCGTGCTCCTCCAGCTTCTCGACGAAGTCCTGCATCCGGGCCTGGGCGTCGGGAGCGTCGGTATAAGTCATGGTCGAGCCGGAATAGCCCAGCGACCAGCGCGGCATCAGCGCGGGACGGCCCGTAAGCCACGTAAATCTGCGGGTTACGGCCAGCGCGTCCGGCCCGGCGATCATGTAGAGGTCGAGGTCGCCGCTCTCCGCCACCAGCGAGCGGTAGTGCCCGTGGTAGTTGTCCAGCTCCTGCCCGAGGTCGACCGTGACGTCACCTAGGATGTCGTAGAACGCACCATGGCAGACATTGTCGGCATCCGCGACGAGCAGGTAGGGGATGGTCTTGTAGAGCGGGTCCGAACTCTCGGCATCGTAGCCCATCGGATCGAGATTGGTGAACCGGAAGCGCCGGCCGGCGCGGTCCATCGGACCCGACTTTTCGCCGAGGCCGTAGTAGCGTTCCCCCGCCGGACGGGCGACGTGGTGGTGGACGCGGCCGTCCCACCAGCCGAAATCGTAGCTCTGGGTCGGGCGGTCGACCATCATCGGACGCCAGCCCTCACCGTCCCGCTGTTCCCAGCGGCAGTGGAAACCGTCGAGGCCGATGGTCAGGCGGATCGCGGTGGTCTCGATAGTGACCTGACCATTCCCCTCGACCAGCGCGAAATCGGGGCAGGCAAAGCCTTCGACGCTCATCCGGTCGCGGCCCGGTTCGGCGACGTCCTCGGCGCCGGGCGCGATCGACCAGCTCGGCGGGCCTTTCACCGTGCCTTCGGGGAGCAGCAGCAGGCGCACGACGTCCTGCTCCAGCACGAAGACGTGGGCCACGGCCGCCGTATCGCTGGCGAGCGTGATCCGGCCATCCCCGCGCTCGGCGACGTGGAACAGCGGCGGGCGGGACAGGCTTGCTTGACGCATGGGAATTACTCCGGGACTGCGGGGCGCAGGCGGCCGATCATCGCGATCAGCACTGCCGCGCCAATGAGGTCGAAAACGGAAAGGCAGGCGAACAGCGGCGCATAGCCGACGGTGTCGGCGAGCTGCCCGATCAGCAGCGAGAACAGCAGGCCGCCCAGCCACCCCGCCTGCCCGACGAAGCCGTTGGCGGTGCCGACCTCCTCGGGCGAGAACACGTCGGCGCTGAGCGTGTTGATGAGCACCGAGATGATCTGGTGCGCGAAGCCGCCCACGCAGAACAGGGCGATGGCGACGTAGGGATCACCGGCGAGGCCGATGCAGCCCGGCGCGATCATCAGCACGGCGGCGAGGCTGATCGCCAGCACGCGCGAGGAGATCAGCCTCATGCCGAAGCGGTTCATGAAGAACGGCGAGAGATAGCCGCCGAGCACGCCGCCAAGGTCCGCCGCGAGGAACGGCAGCCAGGCGAACATGGCGATCTGCTTGATGTCCATGCCGCGCTCGTTGGCGAGGTAGAGCGGGATCCAGAAACTGAAGGTCTGCCAAGCAGGCTCGGCCAGGAAGCGCGGGATCGCGATCGACCAGAAGCGCGGGCTGGAGACGATCTCGCGCGCGGAGGCGCGGCGCGCCGGGGCGACCGGGCGGTCGTGCTGGATATAGGCCAGCTCCTCGGGCGAGATCGACGGATGCTTCGCGGGCGAGCGGTAGAGCCTGTACCAGCCATAGGCCCAGAACAGGCCGACGCCGCCGGTGACGAGGAAGGCGGCGCGCCAGTCCGCGGCGAGCGAGACGGCGATCACCAGCGGCGGCGCGATCAGCGCGCCGAGCGAGGTTCCGGCGTTGAACCAGCCGGTCGCCACCGAGCGTTCCTTGGCGGGAAACCACTCGGCGATGGCCTTCATGCCCGAGGGGATCGCGGCGGCCTCGCTCATGCCCAGCAGGCCGCGGAAGAAGGCGAGCCCCATCCAGCCGCCCGCGAAGGCATGGGCCATGTTGGCGAGCGACCAGGCGACGGCGAACAGCGCGAAGCCGATCTGCAGGCCCAGCCGGTCGACGATCCAGCCGCAGACCGGCTGCATCACCGTGTAGGCGAGCTGGAAGGCGCCGACGATGTAGCTGTATTCCTGCGTCGAGATGTCGAGGACTTTGGTCAGCTCGGGCGCCAGCGCGCCCAGCGAATTGCGGGCGAGGTAGTTGAGGATCGTGCCGAGGCAGATCAGCGCGACGATCCACCAGCGCAGGTTGCGCACGGCCCTCACGCGGGGAACCCCGCCGCGGATCGCGAATCGCCGTCATGCGCGCGGGTTGCCGTCATGCTCTTGTCTCCCAAACTCGCCATCTCGTTAGTCACCCTTGGGCGGGTTGTCCAGAATGGACTGACCACATTGGACAGTTCACCTGTCGGACGTCCGCGCGGCGAGATAGGCGTCGATCTCGCGCTCCACCCCGGCGCCGAGGTGGAGGCCCAGCTTGGAGCGCCGGAACAGCACGTCGCGCCCGGTCCGCGCCCATTCGTTCTGCGCGAGATAGTCGACTTCGGCCTGGTAGAGGTCGCCGCCGAAGTGCCGCCCGAGGTTCTCCGGCCCCGTCGCCCCGTCGAGGATCGCCGAGGCGCGCGTGCCGTAGGCGCGGGCAAGGCGGCGCAGCAGGGTCACGGGCATCGCGGGGTAGGTCGCCGCGAGCGAATCGACGAAGCGGTCGAAATCGCCGCCCGCGATGTCGCCGCCGGGCAGAGTCGCGCCCGAAGTCCAGGCCCCGGTGGCGGAGGGCAGGAACGGCGCCAGCTTCTCCAGCGCGTGCTCGGCGAGCTTGCGGTAGGTGGTGATCTTGCCGCCGAAGATATTGAGCATCGGCGCGGCGCCGTCCTCGGCATCGAGGTCGAGCACATAGTCGCGCGTCACAGCCGACGCGCTGCTGGCGCGGTCGTCGTAGAGCGGGCGGATGCCGGCGTAGCTCCACACGAGGTCGGCTTCGGCGACGGGCCTGGTGAAGTAGCGGCGCACCGTCTCGAGCAGGTAGTGCGTTTCGTCGGGCGAGATGCTGGCGGCGCCGGGCGCCTCGTTCCAGGTCTCGTCGGTGGTGCCGACCAGCGTGTACTCGCCCTGGTAGGGGATCGCGAAGACCACGCGCTTGTCGGGGTTCTGGAGCAGGAAGGCGTGGTCGCCTTCATAGAGGCGCGGCAGCACGATGTGGCTGCCCTTGATGAGCCGGACGCCGCGATCGCTGCGCGCATCGGGCACGCGGCCGATCACGTCCGCCACCCACGGCCCCGCCGCATTGACGAGAATCCGCGCCCGGACCTCGCGCGCACCGAGATCATCGGTGATCGTGGCGGTCCATTCGCCGCCCGCCCGCCGGGCCGATACCAGGCTGGTGCGGGTGCGGACCTCAGCCCCGCGCGCGGCGGCGTCCATGGCGTTCAGCGCGACGAGTCGGCTGTCCTCCACCCAGCAGTCCGAATAGACGAAGGCCTTCATCGCGCCGGACTTGAGGCCGTTGCCCTTGGGATCGCGGTCCAGCCGCGCGATGGTGCGGGTGGCGGGCAGGATCTTGCGGCCGCCGAGGTGGTCGTAGAGGAACAGGCCGAGCCGCACGAGCCACGCGGGACGCGGGCCGCCCGACTGCGGCAGAACGAAGGACAGCGGCCAGATGATGTGCGGCGCCATCGCCAGCAGCCGCTCACGCTCGATCAGCGCCTCGCGCACCAGCCGGAACTCGCCGTATTCGAGATAGCGCAGGCCGCCGTGGATCAGCTTGGTGCTGGCGGACGAGGTGTGCGAGGCGAGGTCCTCCTTCTCCACCATGAGGACCGAAAGACCCCGGCCCGCCGCGTCGCGCGCGATGCCCGCGCCGTTGATCCCGCCGCCGACGACGAGCAGGTCGTAGACGGTCGCGTCCGCGGGATCGGAAGGGGCGAGGGTTGCGGGATCGGACATCGATCATCCTTTTGCTGCGTTTGGCGGTCGGCCACTGATTGACCTCCCGCTCTATATGAGTACTAGATTGGCCTTACCAGCATCAATCTTGATGTTCGAGTCAACTGACCACCAACGCCATCGGCCGATACCGCGGTCGAACGGACGGGAGAGACGAGAGTGCCAGCAGCTTCGCATGTCCTCGCAATCGACCAGGGCACGACCTCCACCCGCAGCATCGTCTTCGATGCGCAGGGGCGGCCCGTCGCCACGGCCCAGCGCGAGTTCACGCAGCACTATCCGCGCGACGGATGGGTGGAACACGATCCCGAGGACATCTGGCGCGATGTCGTCGCGACGGTGAAGGATGCGATCGCAGAGGCCGGGCTCACTGCGTCGGACCTCGCGGCGATCGGCATCACCAACCAGCGCGAGACGGTGGTGGTCTGGGACAAGGCCAGTGGCGAGCCGGTCCACCGCGCGATCGTCTGGCAGGACCGCCGCACCGCCCGCACTTGCGCGGCCCTGCGCGAAGCCGGGCACGAGGCGCTGGTGCGGGCGCGCACCGGCCTGCTGCTCGACCCCTACTTCTCCGGCACCAAGCTCGCCTGGATCCTCGACGAGGTGGACGGCGCCCGTGCGCGGGCCGAGCGGGGCGAGCTGGCGTTCGGTACGATCGACAGCTTTCTGCTCTGGCGCCTCACCGGCGGGCGGGTCCACGCCACCGACGTCACCAACGCGGGCCGCACCCTGCTCTACGACATCCACGCCCAGCAGTGGGACGAGGAACTGTGCGACCTCCTGCGCGTGCCCATGGCGATGCTGCCGCAGGTCCACGACAGCAGCCACGTCTTCGGCGAGACCGAGGCGGAGCTGTTCGGCGCGCCCGTCACCGTGGCGGGCATCGCGGGCGACCAGCAAGCCGCGCTGTTCGGCCAGGCCTGCTTCGCGCCGGGCACGGTCAAGTCCACCTACGGCACCGGCTGCTTCATCCTGCTCAACACCGGCGAGGAGGCGGTCGCCTCCGACCACGGCCTGCTGACGACGCCCGCCTACCGCATCGGCGGGCGCATGACCTACGCGCTCGAAGGCTCGATCTTCGCCGCCGGCGCCGCGATCAAGTGGCTGCGCGACGGCATCGGCATCATCACCCACGCCAGCCAGACCAACGACATGGCGACCCGGATCGACGGCAACCACGGCGTCTACATGGTCCCCGCCTTCGTCGGCCTCGGCGCGCCGCACTGGGACCCCGAGGCGCGCGGGACGATCACCGGCCTGACGTTCGACACCGAGCCCGCCCACCTCGCCCGCGCGGCGCTGGAGGCGGTGGCCTACCAGACGCTCGACCTGATCGAGGCGATGGTGGCCGATGGCGGCAGCACCCCGCAGGCGGTCTGCATCGACGGCGGCATGGCGGCGAACGAATGGCTCTGCCAGTTCCTCGCCGACATCCTGCAGCTTCCGGTCGAGCGGCCCGAACACCTCGAGACGACGGCGCTGGGCGCGGCGTTCCTCGCGGGGCTGGCGGTCGGCATCTGGCCCGACCTCGACGCGGTGGCGGCGACCCGCTCGAGCAACCGGCGCTACCTGCCGGCGATGGACGAGGCCACCCGCGCCGGGCTGCTGGAAGGCTGGCGCCGCGCCCTGAAGGCGGCGCTGACCCGCGACTGAACCCGCCTCAGCGCGCGCCCTTGCGCAGCGCGGTCAGGTCGATGCCGTGCTTGTGGACCTTGTAGTAGAAGGTCTTGCGCGGGATGCCGAGCCGGGCGATCGCCGCGCCGATCTCGCCGCCCGCGGCCACCACGGCGGCGACGATCGTCTCGCGCTCGAACGCATCGAGGCGCTGCGGCAGGGTTTCGCCCGGCCCCGCCTCGGCGTCCTCGCCACGGGGCGCGGGCCCCGCATCGACCAGCCCCAGCACGAAACGCTCGGCATAGTGGGCTAGCTCGCGCACGTTGCCCGGCCAGTCGTGCCGGGCGAGATGATCGCGCACCGCGCCGGGCATGTCGGGCAGCGGACGGCGCAGCCGGGCCGCCGCGGCCCCGGCAAGGTGCGCGAAGAGCGCCGGAATGTCCTCGCGCCGCTCGCGCAGCGGAGGCATCCGCAGGCGCAGCGCGGCGAGCCGGTAGAACAGGCCCGGCGCGATCCGGTCGGCAAGGTCCCCTTCCGCGTCCGCGCCGCCGGTGGCGATCACCCGGAGGTCGAGCGGCAGCGGCTCGCGCGCCGAGGGGCTGCGCAGGGTCCGTTCCTCCACCAGCGGCACCAGCCGCGCCTGCAACTGGCGCGAGGCCTGGTCGATGTCGTCGAGGAACAGGGTCCCGCGATTGGCCGCAGCGATGCTCGCCTCGCCGCCGGGCGCGAACAGCGCGTCCTCCAGCGCATCGGGCAGCGCCGCACAGGCGACGGCGAGGAAGCGCTGGCGCGAACGCTTGCCGGCGCGGTGGATCAGCCGCGCCAGCAGTTCCTTGCCGGTGCCGGTCTCGCCTTCGATGAACAGGTCGATGTCGGCATCGGCGAGCGTCGGGATCATCTCGCGCAGCCGCCGGATCGCGGGCGACTGGCCGACCAGCCCGGACGGCTCGCTGCCCTGCGCCTGCGCCCGCAGCCGCCGGTTGTCGAGCACCAGCGCGCGCGCGGTGGCGGCGCGGTCGGCGGCGGCCACCAGCGCCGCCGGGTCGAACGGCTTGGTGAGGAAGTCCCAGGCCCCGGCCTTCAGCGCGTCCACCGCCATGGTGACGTCGCCGTGGCCGGTCACCAGGATGACGGGCAGGTCGGCATCGCGTTCGTGGAGGGCGCGGAACAGCTCGATCCCGGACATGTGCGGCATCCGGACGTCGGTGACGACGAGGCCCGGCCAGTCGGCGTCGATCGCCGCGAGCGCGGGCGGCGCGGCGGCGAACGCCTCGACCGAGAACCCCGCGAGCGTCAGCACCTGCGCGGTGGAGACGCGCAGGTCGTCGTCGTCCTCGACCAGCGCCACCCGGCGCGCGTCGCCGCTCACGCCGCCCTCCGCAAGGTGATCTCGAAGCAGGCCCCTTCCGCCGAGGGCAGCAGGCGCAGGGTGCCGCCGAAGTCCTCGGCGATGTCCTTGGCGATCACCAGCCCCAGGCCGAGCCCGGCGGCGCGGCTGGTGGCGAAGGGGGTGAACAGGCGGTCGGCCAGTTCCGGCGCGATGCCGGGGCCATTGTCCGCCACCAGCAGCTGCACCACGTCGCCCCGCTCCTCCAGCGTCAGCCACAGGCGCGGGGACGGCCGTCCATCCAGCGCCTCGATCGCGTTCTGCAGCAGGTTGACCAGCACCTGTTCCAGCCGCACCCGGCCGCCGAAGACCATGAGCCCGGGGGCGATCGCGGGCCGCGCGAAGGCGACGTGGGACAGCCGCTCCTTCAGCAGCAGGCAGGCGCCGTCCACCACTTCCTCCAGCGCGATCGGCCCGCCCGCGCGGCTGCCCTTGCGCGCGAAGCCGCGCAGTTCGGCGGTGACGGTGCCGATCCGCTCGGCCAGCCGGTCGATCGCGGCGAGGTTGGCGCGCACGTCGTCGCTTGCCCCCATGTCGAGCAGCTGGCGCGAAGTGGCGGCGTAGTTGCGGATCGCGGCGACGGGCTGCGCGGTCTCGTGCGCGACGCTCGCGGTGACCTGGCCGAGCGTCGCCAGCCGGTTCGCCTGCCGCAGACCCTCGCGCAGTTGCGCGGCGTGCTCCTCGGCGGCGGCGCGTTCCTCGATCTCGCGGCGCAGTTCGGCGGTGCGCCCGGCGACGGCGGCCTCCAGTTGCGCGGTGCGCGCGGCGCGGCGGCGGCCCCGCTCGCGCAGGAACAGGGCGAGCGCGAAGAACGCCAGCGTCGCCAGCGCCGCTCCCACCTCCGCCGCGCGCACGGTGGCGTTCACCCCGCCCATCGGCAGCGCCAGGTTGACCCGCCAGCCCGAGGCATCGGGCGCGGTGGTGGCGAGCAGGTAGTCGCCGGGAAGCCCGGCAATCCGCACCCGCCCGTCCCCGCGCGGCGTGAAGGGCGCCGGGCGCAGGTCGCCCACGCCGATCATCGCGCGCTCGGCGCGGCTGCGCGCGGGCGGCAGCGGCCGGGTGGCGGCATAGCGCCAGTCGCGCCGGCTGGTGACGAGGATCACGCCCTCGCGGTCGGTCACGAAGGTCTCGCCGCCGCCTTCGCGCCACTGCTCCTCGACGCGGTCGAACTCCATCTTCATGACCACCACGCTGCCCCCGGCGGCGCGGCGGGCGAAGAACAGGCCGGGCCGGTGGCTCACGGTGCCCAGCGCGAACTGCTCCCCGGTGCCGGTGCGCATGGCGGCGCGGAAGTAGGGGCGGAAGCTGTAGTCCTTGCCGAGGAAGCTGCGCGGATCGCGCCAGTTGCTCGCCGCCAGCGTCAGCCCGTCGCTGCGGATGACGTAGATGATCGGCGAGCCGAAATCGCCGGAGAGACGCTCCAGCTTGGCGTTCATCGCCGCCTGCGCGCCCGGCCGGCCGGACAGCAGCGCCACGAGGTCGCGGTCGTCGCCCAGCGCCAGCGGCAGCAGGCGGAAGCGCGCGACCTCGCTGGCGAGCAGCGCCTGCCGCAGCCGCGCGTCGGCGGCGGCCTGCTCGGCGAAGCGCGCCGTCACCGTGCCCCGCACCGCCAGCCCCACCACGAAGGCGACGAGGATCGCGCAGGCCAGCCCGGCCGCAAACCAGAGAAGGGTTCTCGATCGGCTCACGCGAATCCGATACTCCAGCGGCGAGGGATGTGCAACTTCCTGCACTTTGCGTCATCACGAGGTGCAGGAAGCTGGACATCCGCAGGCGTCATTCGCGATCAACGCATTGAAATATAACGATACGTCGATTTTCTCAATTCCCTTTGCGCGCAGCGCACGCGGGGCCAGAGTAAGGGGGCATGAGCAGTGCCCAAGGTGCTGCCAGCCCAGAGGATGACAGGTCGCCCCCATGAATTACGCTTCTTCCGACATTCAGCCCCA
This sequence comes from Novosphingobium sp., assembly GCA_035511275.1. Taxonomy (GTDB): domain Bacteria; phylum Pseudomonadota; class Alphaproteobacteria; order Sphingomonadales; family Sphingomonadaceae; genus Novosphingobium. The sequence continues at coordinate 8,665 of DATKFS010000274.1, read as the reverse complement.
TGTCCGTCCCGGTCGCTGGTACAGCCACCTCTACGTGCAGGTCCTCGTCGCGATCACCGCCGGCGTGCTGCTCGGGCACTTCTACCCGGCCACGGGCGAGGGGCTGAAGCCGATCGGCGACATGTTCATCAAGCTGGTGAAGATGGTGATCGCCCCGGTCATCTTCCTGACCATCGTGACCGGCATCGCCGGGATGCGCGACCTCGGCTCGGTCGGGCGCGTGGCGGCGAAGGCCTTCGCCTACTTCCTGTTCTTCTCGACGCTCGCGCTGATCGTCGGCCTGATCGTCGCCAACGTCGTGCGCCCGGGCGACGGCTTCAACATCGACCCCGCCACGCTCGATGCCAGCAAGGTCGTCCAGTATTCCGAGAAGGCGCACGAGACGACGCTGCTCGGCTTCCTCAACGGCATGATCCCCGACACGCTGGTCTCCTCGCTCGCGCAGGACAACATCCTGCAGGTGCTGGTGGTGGCGATCCTGTTCGGCATCTCGCTCGCCTCGATCGGCGATCGCGGCGCGCCGGTGCTCTCGATCCTCGAAGACGTCTCGGTCGTCATCTTCAAGCTGGTGTCGATCGTCATGAAGCTGGCGCCCATCGGTGCCTTCGGCGCGATGGCCTTCACCATCGGCAAGTACGGCGTCGGCAGCCTCGCCAACCTGATCCAGCTGGTGGCGACGTTCTACGCGACCTCGATCCTGTTCGTGGTGGTGGTGCTCGGCGCGGTCGCCCGGTTGTGCGGCTTCTCGATCTTCAAGCTGATCGCCTACCTCAAGGGCGAGTTGCTGCTGGTGCTCGGCACCTCGTCCTCGGAAAGCGCGCTGCCCGCGCTGATCGAGAAGATGGAGCGCGCCGGCTGCCCCAAGGCCGTGGTCGGCCTCGTCGTCCCCACCGGCTACAGCTTCAACCTCGACGGCACCAACATCTACATGACGCTCGCCGCGCTGTTCATCGCGCAGGCCTGCAACGTCGACCTGACGCTGGGCCAGCAGTTGCTGCTTCTCGGCGTCGCCATGCTCTCGTCCAAGGGCGCGGCGGGCGTGACCGGCGCGGGCTTCATCACGCTGGCAGCGACGCTCTCGATCGTGCCCTCGGTGCCGGTGGCGGGCATGGCGCTGATTTTGGGCGTGGACCGCTTCATGTCCGAGTGCCGCAGCCTGACCAACTTCGTCGGCAACGCGGTGGCGACCGTGGTGGTCTCGCGCTGGGAAGGCCGCCTCGACCGCGCGGCGCTGAACGCCGCCCTCAACGGCGAGGCCGCGCCTGCCCCCGCGCTCGCCGTCCCGGCCGAGTAAGCCCACAAGACCAACGACGGGCGCGCGAGTTCAACGCGCGCCGCCGAGAGGATTTTCCATGACCCCGACCCGTTCGCGGCTTCGCGCCGCCACCCTGTCGCTCGCCCTGACGACGGCATCCTCCCTTGCCCCAGCCTTCGCCCACGCCGAAGAGGCGAAGCCCCCCTATCCCCTCGCCTCCAACGGCGACGCGGCGGTGAAGGACGGCTACGCCCTCTCGCGCTGGGCGGAGGACTGGACCTCGAAGGCCGATCCCGAAAAGCGCGACGATCCGCTCGACCGGCTGAAGTTCCTGCCGCTCGACGACGACGGCGACGTCTACCTCACCCTTTCGGGCGAACTGCGCCTGCGGGTGAACGAGACGACCAACCCGAACCTGCGCGAAGCCGACGCGCAGCGCCAGGACATCACCCGCGTGGTGGCGGGCGCCGATCTCCACATCGGCCCTCACCTGCGCGCCTACGGCGAACTGGCGCACGGCGGCATCGGCGGCCGCAACCTCGGCGTTCCTGCCGCGACCTTGCGCAACGACCTCGTCGTCCAGCAGTCCTTCGTCGAGGCGAGCGCCGAGATTTCCGGGATCGACGTCGGCCTGCGCTACGGCAGGCAGGAGTTCACCGACGGACCGAACCTGATGACCTCGCAGCGCGACAACAACACCATCCGCTACACCCTCAACGGCTGGCGGGCCTGGGCGCGCGGGTCCAAAGTCCGCGTCGGCGCCTTCGACCTGCGCCCTACCGCCTATGGCGACCTCGGCACCGACGACGACGTCAACGACCCGGCGCGCCGCTTCTCGGGCGTGAACCTCGGCTTCGTGCTGCCCAAAACCTTCCTCGGCAATTCCAGCCTCGTGCTCGATACCTTCCTGTGGCGGCGGCACAACGACGTCGGCGCCTGGGGCGGCCGCATCGGCCCGGCGACGCGCAAGTACATCGGCGCGCAGCTCAAGGGCGACGTCGGCCGGGTGAACATCGACTGGTCGGTCAACCACCAGTGGGGCTATTACATCGATCAGGACATCGACGCCTGGCAGGCCTTCATCGCCCAGACCTACCGCCTCGGCCAGGGCAAGACCGCCCCGCGCATCGGCGTCCATTTCGACTACGCGAGCGGCGGCGGCGGATATGGCGACGGCAAGCTGCGCAACGCCTACTCGCCCTTCGGCAACAACATCTACTTCAGCTACCAGCTCTATCTCACCCCCTCGAACCTCGTGGCGGTGACCCCCAACGTCAGCTTCACGCCGTTCAGGAACGCGCGGATCACGGCGGAGTACGAGATGGCCTGGCGCGACAGTGCCACCGACGCGGTCTACCGCGCCAACGGCCAGCCTTTTGCGGGTACGCAAAACGTGCGCGACCGCAAGATCGCCGACCTCACCCGCCTGCAACTGGTGTGGAACCTCACCCCGCGCGTCTCCTTCACGGGGCGCTACGAGCATCTCGACGCCGGCCCGTCGCTGACCAGGGCGGGCTATCGCAGTTCCGATTTCCTTGCCGGATGGATCAGCCTGCGGTTCTGACCCTGCCCCTCTCCGGGCCGGGTCGGACGTCGTCCCCGCGCGGCCGCGGATACCGCCGGGTCGCAACCATCAAGGAAGCGGACCGCGACCTGCGCGGGGACGGCAACGGGACGGGTCCGGGAGCCCGGCACCGGGCCCCCGGCCATGCTCAGCCCTCCAGCATGTTGGCGCGCAGCTTCGCGATGTCCGCGTCGGTCAAGCCCAGTTGCTTCTTCAGGTAGCCTTCCGAGCCGCCGTACTCGCTGTCGATGTAGGTGAAGAACTGCACGATGTGCGACGCGCCGCTCTTGGTGAAGAGCGGTTCGGGCTGCTTGCGCTGTTCCTCGCTGCGCTGGAAATAGTACTGGACGATGAAGTTGTCCGGATAGTCCTTCGGGTCCACCTTGGGCATCTCGTATTCGGGGCGGCGCAGCGAAGTCGAGAGGTGGTAGTCCTTGACGATCGTCTCGCGGTCCACGCCCAGCACGTCGTAGAGGAGCGCGGTGGCGATGCCGGTGCGGTCCTGCCCGGCGGAGCAGTGGTAGAGCACCGCGCCCTCGTCGGCGATGAGGCGCTTGAACATCGCGCGGTACTGCGGCGCGAGCATCTTCTCCATGCCCTGGTAGGTGTTCTCGCCGTTGCCCTTGCCGAAGTTGGCGAGCAGGGGCTTCATCGAATAGTCGTTGGCGAGGAACAGCGCGCCGGTGCGGTCGTCGAGCTGGTCGGGCGCCACCTCGCGCTCCTCGAGGCTGCGCAGGTCGACGACGTTGCCGATGCCGAGCTGGCCGAGCAGCGCATAGTCCGCATCGGTCAGCAGCGGCATCGCGCCCGAGCGGAACGCCTTGTCCCACTTCACCGTCTTGCCGCTCTTGGTGACGTAGCCGCCGACGTCGCGGAAGTTGCTGCCCTGCTGGACCGCCACCACGCGCTCGGCGACGACGATGTGCTTGCCGCCCTTCCCCGCGAGGATGACGTAGCGGCGCTCGCTCGCCGGGATCGCCAGCGTGAGCTTGGCGTCCTTGCTCGACGCGGCGAAGCGCTGGTCGCCCTTGTCGAGCACGGTGTCGGCGCTGATCCACACCGCGACCGGCGCGGTATCCTCGCGCGACAGCTCGACGGTCTGCGCGTCGATGCGGGTCAGCGTCGCCAGCTCGCGCGCCGAAGCGGGCGAGGCGGCGAGCGCCACGGTCAGGGCGGCAAGCGCTATCATGTTCGTCTTCTTCATTTTTCAGGTCCTCCCGGTCAGTAGTTGAAGCGGATGCCGAACAGGTAGCGCGCACCGATCTGCTCGACTTCCGTCGGCGTGGCGGTGGTGCCCTGGTAGGCGACGTAGGTTTCGTCGGTCAGGTTCGAGAGATCGGCGAACAGGGTGAAGTTCTCGGTCAGCGCGTAGCGCAGCGAGACGTCGAGGTTCTCGTAGCCCTTGCGGTATTCGCCGCTGCCGAAACCGCCGAGGCTGTCGAGCCAGTCGGAGCGCCACTGGTAGCTGACGCGCGCCGAGATGCCGTACTTCTCGTAGAACAGCGAGGCGTTGGCGACCGTGTCGGACATGCCCTGGAAGGCGATGTTCTTCTCGGTCGGCGTGTCGAAATCGCCGTCCAGCAGGGTCAGGTTGCCCTGGAAGCCGAAGCCGTCCAGCGCGCCCGGCAGGAAGTCGAACTGCTTGAGCACGTTGAACTCCACGCCGTAGAGCTTGCCCTTGTCGCCGTTGTAGGTGCCCGAGAGCAGGTAGCCCGAGCGGTCCACGCCGCCGAAGTTGTAGAAGTCGCTGCCGACCGGATTCTGCGCCTGGTAGAGCACGTTGTCCACCGAGCGGTAGAAGCCGGCGACCGAGATCATGCCGTTGCCGGGCAGGTAGTATTCGATGCTGGCGTCCGCGCCCCAGGTGTACTCGGGCTTCAGCGCGGGGTTGCCGCCGCCGATCGTGCCCGGGCTGCTGGTGTCGTTGATCGAGGCGCCGACGCGCATCGCGCCGTAGGCCGGGCGCGAGACGCCGCGCTGGCCGGAAAGGCGCAGCACGAGATGGTCGGTCGCCGCGTACTTGAGGTTGAGGCTGGGGAAGAAGTCGGTCTTGCTGGAGTGATCGCTCAGCGGGGTATAGACGCCGCCCGCCAGCACCGAGCCCGAGTTGTCGAGCACGTAGTTTTCCACTCGCACGCCGCCGACCGCAGTCAGCGGGCCGCTTTCCACGCGGGCCATGACGTAGCCGGCAAGCGTCTTCTCGCGCTGGAAGTAGAGGTCGCTCTGCGGAACGTCGTTGGCGGGGTTGTAGAGCCCGGCGGCCTGGAGCGATTCCAGCAGGCTGTCCACGTCCCGGCGCATCGCGACGTTGTCGACGTAGTTGAGCTGGAAGCCGAGCGGGAAACCGGTGTCCCAGGCCTTGTCGGTGACGTAGCTGTTGACGTTGAAGGGCTTGCCGATCGCGGCGCTCAGCGCACCGAGATAGACCACGTTCGCGTAGGAGAAGTTGTTGCCCGAGATGTCGCGGTCGGAATAGAGGCCGCCCGCCGACAGCGTCAGGTCGCCCATCTCCTTGGCGAGGTCGAGCTTGGCGGTGTAGCTGTCCGAGATCGTCTTCTGGCGCGCGGTGATCATGTAGGTGCCGGGCACCGAGAGGCTCGCCTGGTTGAAGGCGTTGTCCATGGTCACGACCGGGAAGCGCGGGTCGCTGTTGTCGTAGGTGAACGAGAGACGGTCGGCCGAGCCGGTGGAAGACTGCACCAGCGGCAGGTAGCTGGTGTTCTCGGTGCGCGCGTAGTTCAGCTTGAACGAGGCGGTGACGCCGTCGTCACCCTCGTATTCGCCGCCGATGGTGCCGATGTAATTGCGGTTGCGGTACTCGCCGAAGTTGAAGCTGCCGCGCATCGGCACGCCGGTCAGGTCGCCCGATTCCAGCGTGCGCGTGCCCTGCACCGACGCGGCGTTGAGCTGCAGTTCGTACTGGTTGCGCTGCTCGTTGTCGTTGAATTCCGAGAAGATGCCCTTGGCGTAGATGCGCTTGCCCTCTTCCGGCTGGTATTCGACGCCCGCGAACAGGCCGTTGTTCCAGCGCTCCAGCTCGTACTGGCGGATGTCGAACTCGGTCGGGCCATTGGCGTCGTAGGCGCCCACCTCGCGGTTGTCGGTGAGCTGCTTGCGGCGGTAGTGCGAGCCGCCGATCACGACGCCGAACGTATCGTTCGACCACGAAAGACGCGCCGAACCCTGGCGCTGCTCGCCGCCGCCAAGGTCCATCCAGCCGTAGCCGAGGTCGCCGCTGACGTGCAGGCCCTTCTGGTCCATCGGCGAATAAGTGCGCAGGTCGATCGTCGCGACGACCGCGTCGGCCTGCAGGTTCGAGGTCAGCGACTTGTTGACCACCATCTGCGAGAGCAGCACCGCGGGGATCGCATCGAAGCGGAAGGCGCGGGTGTCGCCGCCTTCGTCGACGCCCGCCATCGGGATGCCGTCGATGCTCACCGAGGTCCAGCGGTTGGGCGCGCCGCGCACCTGGATGTAGCGCTCCTGCCCCTGGTCGCGCTGCACGGCGACGGCGGGCAGGCGCGAGAGCGCCGCGGCGGCGTTCTGGTCCGGGAAGCGGCCGACCGCGTCGGCGGCGGCGATGTCGGCGAAGTTGTCGAGCGCGCGCTTGGCCGCGATCGAATCCTGCTGCGCGGAGACGATCGAGCCGGTGACGACGATGTCGTTGCCCGCATCGTAGCTGGCGTCGGCGGCTTCGGCGGCCTCGGCCGTTGCGGCTTCATCGGCATCGGCGACGGCCGCATGCGAGGTGGCGCCCGAAAGCACGAATGCCAGCGCGCCGACAATGGCGGTCGAGCGCAGGAAAGTGGAAGTCTGCAGTTTCACGGTGAAGGTTCCCCCTGTTTGGATGGGGGGCTGCTAGAACGAGTGTATGTAGCTTGCGTGACACTTCGCGGCGATTGTCACGCCGACCTCCGACCGACGGTATTGCTCGATTGTGACGCGCCGCTCTGCTAGGCCGGAAAAGACAGCAACTCGCAATCGAATGCATGGAACCCGTCGAAATCGTCATGGAAGCGTCATCCGATCGATTTATCCGCACCGTCCAGGACCACTGGGAGGTGCATGGCGAGGCAGCGATGTCGGCACGCCGGATCAGCGTCTCCGCGGGCGCGCCGGTTTCCTCCATCTACCATCATTTCGGCTCTCTGGAACACTTGTTCGTCGCGGCCCAGCAGGCATCGCTGGGGCAGGCCCGGCAGTGGCGCGACGACTGGCTGGCGCAGTGCTCCGGCTTGCCAGCCGACCCCGAAGCCTTCGCCGCCTTCTTCGCCGAAAGCGTGGACCAGTGGGCGAACGGCCAGCGCCGCCTCGCCTTCGCATGGCGCGAGTGCCAGTTGCTTGGCGAAGGAAACGGGCTGTTCCGGCCGCTTTCGGCACAGTGGGACCAGCTCTGGTCCGAGTTCTGGGAGGAAGCGGGCGCCCGATTCGCGCTCGGCGCGGGCACGCGCATCGCGCATCGCCTGTTCGAGAACGAGAGCTTCCTGCACATGATCCGCTGGCGGCGGCTGGTCGATCGCGCCGCGCTGGACGAGACTGCGCGGGTGCTGGCGGCGTGGCTTTCGGGCGGGCCGGTCCCCGCGACGCCGTGGCGCGACTTCGCCCGTGCCGAGGGGCTGCGTGCCATGCCCGCCCTGCCCGCGCGTGACGAGGCGGCGACACGAATCGTCGCGGCCGCCGCCGACCTCATCGCCGACACCGGCGTCGCCAGCCTCACCCACCGCGCCGTGGCGGACCGCGCGGGCATGACGCTCGGCTCGGTCTCGCACAAGTTCGGGACCAAGTCGGCGCTCGTGGAAGCGGCGTTCGAGGGGCTGTACGCCGCCAACCTCCAGCGGCTGAACGGCGGATCGGCCACCCCGCCCGCGCCGGACCGCGAGCGGCTGCTGACCGCGATCGGCGACATGATCCAGCGGGCCCGGTCGCGCGGGAGCGACGAGCTGTTCGTGGCGGTGGCCCGCGATCCGGGGCTGAGCCAGTTCGGACTCCAGTTGCGCTACCTCAGGGGCCGCACGTCGCAGGGCACGATGAAGGCGCTGCTGGGGCCGGGCCACGAGGTCACGCCCACGGAGGCGGCGCTGTTCTCCAGCTTCACCACCTCGCAGATCCGCTGCTTCGCCGGAACCGACCCGGCCACCGCGCAGGATGCGGTGCGCGGCGAGATCGACGCGCTGCTCGCACTGCTGGGCGCGCGCTGACCGACACGCGCGCACCCACGGTGGCACAAGGTACTGGAAATCCAGCGTTGCAGCCGCCATCTGCAGACGGTCCCGTCCAGACCGACCCCGAGGTTCCCCGCAATGAACGACAGCCATGCCACCGAAGCGGACCCCGAAGGCATCAGCGACTACAAGGGCCCGGCGGGGGGCTGGGGCGCGCTCGGCGCCGTGGCGCGCACCATCGCCGGGCAGATGCACACGAGCACCGACACCCGCGCCCTGCTGCAGATGAACCAGCCCGACGGGTTCGACTGCCCCGGCTGCGCATGGCCCGACCCCAAGCACACTTCTTCCTTCGAATTCTGCGAGAACGGCGCCAAGGCCGTCACCTGGGAAGCGACCGTCAAGCGGGTCGATCCGGACTTCTTCGCCCGCCATTCCGCCACCGAACTCTGGAGCTGGAGCGACCACCAGCTCGAGGATGCCGGCCGCCTGACCGAGCCGCTGCGCTACGATCCCGAGACCGACCACTACGTCCCCGTGCCGTGGAACGAGGCCTTCGCCCGCGCCGGCGCGGCGCTGCGGGCGCTGGACCACGCCGACGAGGCGGAGTTCTACTGCTCGGGCCGCGCATCGAACGAGGCGGCGTTCCTCTACCAGCTCTTCGCGCGCGAGTTCGGGACCAAC
>DATKFS010000273.1:0-1552 GCA_035511275.1 Novosphingobium sp. | reverse complement strand
CAGGCTGTCATCTTCGCGAGCGACAACATGGCGGTCGGCGCGATCCTGGAGGCGCCCGCACGCGGCATCTGCTTTCCGCGGGATGTCGCCATCGCGGGCTTCGGCGACGCGCCGATCGCTGCGCGCGTGCACCCCGCGTTGACGACCATGCGGCCGCAGCCCTACCAGATCGGCCTGAAGGCCGCGCAGGTGGTCCTGGGACTCAAGACCGGCGAGCAGAGCGATGTGCAGCCCGCCACGCACATCGTTCCCTGCGAGCTCGTGTTCCGCGAAAGCTCCCGCTTGCAGGTCTGAGCAAGCGTCCTGCCCGCCAAGCGATGTGCATGCCTGACTCCCAGGTCGGGCCACGTTGGGCGATGGCGTTGGGCATCGTCGGCAGCTTGCGCATGCAGGCGACCAGGGCGAGCTTCCTGCGCTTGCCGCTCGCCGGCAGGCGCTCTTCGAGCGCCAAAGACAGCAGGCGCGCGGGTGCCTACCGAGCCCGGGGCGCTGCGCGCCTCATTCGGGAACGATGCCCAAGTCGCGGACCAGCTGCGTCGTGGCGAGGTATTCGGTCGCCAGGTCGGCGGCGAATTGCTCGGATCGCTTGAGCCTGGACGTGAACCCGACCGTCCCGAGGAATGTGACGAAGTCGGGCGACTGGATCACCTGTGCCAGCACGGCCTCCCAGCGTTCGACGATGGCACGCGGCAAGCCCTTGGGGCCGACCAGGCCGATCCACGGCGAAGCTTGCAGCATCGGACCGGCCAAGCCTTGTTCCGCGAGCGTTGCGACGGTCGGCAGGAAAGCCGAGCGCTCGCTGCCCACGATGGCGATGGCGGTCGCGCTGTTCTGGATGTTGAACTGCGCGATCCAGGTGGCGGGGATGACCACCAACTGGATCTGCTTGGCCACGAAGTCCTGCATCGCCGGTGCGAGGCCCCGGTAGGCAACGGCCGTGAATCGGGATCGGGTGATCCGCTCGATGCTGCCCATCACCAGATGGGGTGTCGAGCCCTGACCACCCGATCCATAGGCGATCGATCCCGGCTTCGCCCGCGCGAGCCGGACCAGCTCCGCCATCGAGTCGACGCCGAGCTCGCGCTGCACCACGACGACGGCCAAGGCCTCTGCGATCTGCGCCACCGGGGTCAGGTCCTTGCGCACGTCGTAGTCGGCCGACTTGACGAGCGCGGTGACGCCGATCACCGAATCGGGAATGGCGATGGCGAAGTTGTAGCCGTCGGGGGCCGCGCGGATGAGCTCGCGCGTGCCGAGCGCCCCGCTCACACCGGGCTTGTTGTCGATGACGATGGGCTGCCCCATGAGCGGCGCAGCCGATGCGGCCAGCTTGCGCGCAATGACGTCATTGAAGCCACCGGCCGCGAACGGGACGACCCAGCGGACATGCCGGCTCGGATAGTCTCGGGCCCACGCGGGGCTGCCCATGGCGGCGATGCCGGCCAGGCCACCCAGAAGGTCTCTGCGTCTCATGGTGTTTGCCTCCTCAGGCTTCGTGGTTCCAAAGGCTGCGGTCTGCGCCGGCAGCAGCCTCGCCGCGGGACCGCGGACT
>DATKFS010000272.1:0-2013 GCA_035511275.1 Novosphingobium sp. | reverse complement strand
GGCGTCCCCGGTGGCCCCATCGCCAAGAACCACGGCGAGGAAAAGACCGCCGCGCTGATCGAGGCGCTGGGTCTCGGTCCCAACGACGGCGTGTTCTTCGCGGCAGGCAAGGAAGAGCAGGCGGCCAAGCTCGCAGGGCTTGCCCGCACCCGCGTCGGCGAGCAGCTCGACCTCATCGACAAGGACCGCTTCGAGCTGTGCTGGATCGTCGACTTCCCGTTCTTCGAATGGGACGAGGACAACAAGAAGGTCGATTTCGCGCACAACCCGTTCTCGATGCCGCAGGGCGGCATGGAAGCGCTCGAGGGCCAGGACCCGCTGACGATCAAGGCGTTCCAGTACGACCTCGTCTGCAACGGCTTCGAGATCGCCTCGGGCTCGATCCGTAACCAGTCGCCCGAACTGATGGTCAAGGCCTTCGAGATGGTCGGCCTGTCTAAGGCGGACGTGGAGGAGCGCTTCGGTGGCCTCTACCGCGCCTTCCAGTACGGCGCCCCGCCGCACGGTGGCATGGCGGCGGGCGTGGACCGCATCGTCATGCTTCTGTGCGGTGCGCAGAACCTGCGCGAAATCTCGCTGTTCCCGATGAACCAGCGCGCCGAGGACCTGCTCATGGGCGCGCCGAGCCCGGCCGAGCACAAGCAGCTGCGCGAACTGCACATGCGCGTGGTGGAGCCGGTGAAGCCGACCGCGCCTGCCGCCGGCAAGGTGGTAGCGCCTGACGCGGGCTGATCGGTCGGAAGATGGGGCTTCCACAGGCTCAGCCCGAGCGGATCTGAGACAATTTATCTCGATCCGCTCATCCTGAGCCTGTAGAAGGATGCTGTCCCGGCGCCCGCGCAAGGAACCCCCGGGAGCCACCCCGCGTTCCCCAGCTTATGCAGCAGCAGATTTCCGTCATCACTCTCGGCGTCGCCGATGTCGCCCGCGCCAAGGCCTTCTACCGCGAGGGTTTCGGCTGGGAGCCGGTGTTCGAAAACGAGGAGATCGCGTTCTTCCAGATGAACGGCCTCGTGTTCGGCATCTGGGACCGGGTGCAGCTCGAGGGCGACATGCAGCGGCCCGCCGCGCCGCCGGGGAGCTTCGCGCTCGCCTCGAACCTCGAAAGCGCCGCGGCGGTGGACGCCGCGCTCGAACGGCTGGTCGCGGCGGGGGCGACGCTGCTTCGCCCCGCCGATGCCCCGCCGCATGGCGGATACCGGGGTTACATCGCCGATCCCGATGGCAATGCTTGGGAAATCGCATGGAATCCCGCATGGACCGTGGATAACGCGGGCCACGTCACCTTCGGGGCCTAGTCCAAGGCCCTTGCCAGCGCGCGCGGCAGTCTTTAGGGCGACTAACGAAATTCAAACCCGCACATTTTGAAGGGGTCTATACAAATGAGCGATACCGCCGATCGGGTTAAGAAGATCGTCGTCGAGCATCTGGGCGTGGAAGCCGAGAAGGTTACCGAAGACGCCAGCTTCATCGACGATCTGGGCGCTGACTCGCTCGACATCGTCGAGCTGGTCATGGACTTCGAGGAAGAATTCGGCGTCGAAATCCCTGACGACGCGGCCGAGAAGATCAGCACCGTCTCCGATGCCATCAAGTACATCGAAGAGAACAAGGGCTGATCTCGGCCTTGCAGTCCGAGCCCCCGCTCGTGAGGGGTGGGGCCGGAATGCAACACCGGATTGAAATCGACAGGCTCGACCTCTAAGGGGGCGGGCCTGTTGCCTTTTGGGCCGAAGGATTTTCGGAGAACATAATGCGTCGTGTTGTCGTAACCGGTCTTGGCCTCGTCACCCCGCTTGGCGGCGACGTGGAGACCACCTGGGCCAACATCCTTGCCGGCAAGTCCGGCGCCGGGCCGATCACGAAGTTCGATGCCTCGGACCAGAAGTGCCGCATCGCCGCCGAGGTGAAGCCCGCTGACCACGAATATGGCTTCGACGCCAACAAGCGCGTCGACCACAAGGTCCAGCGCCAGGTCGACCCGTTCATCGTCTTCGGCATCGACGCCGCCGG
>DATKFS010000271.1:0-3269 GCA_035511275.1 Novosphingobium sp. | reverse complement strand
TCCCCCTCCCCATTGCTCCGCAACAGGGAGGATGTTCACGTCAGTCGATCGCCCAGGGCTCTTCGCCCTCGAGCTTGGTGCGGTGCATCATGCGGCCGCAGGTGGGATCGTAGGCCTCGGCACGGTGCATGGTGCCGGTGTTGTCCCAGATCACCAGGTCGCCCACTTCCCACTCGTGGCTGTAGGTGAACTCCTCGCCGGTCGCCCATTCGCGCAGGCCGTGGATGATCCGCGCGCTCTCGGCATAGTCGACGTCGATGACGTGGTGGCAGGTACAACCCAGCACCAGCGACTTGCGGCCCGAAGCGTGCTTCCACACCAGCGGCAGCACCTTTTCGCCGATGCTCTGCATGATCTTGAGCTTGGCGAGGCTCGGCTCCGGCTCGTAGTAGAACAGCGAGGCCCAGGGACCGTGCAGCACGCGCATGTCGTCGTACTTCGCCTTGTCCTCGTCCGACAGCGCCTCGTAGGCGGCGTAAGTGTTCGAGAAGCCGGTGTTGCCGGTGCCCTTGGGGCTCGGCACCTTGCACGAGAGCAGCGAGGCGAGGATCGGCACTTCGTTGCGGGTGCCGTCGATGTGCCAGTAGAGCGAGCCCTTGAGGTACTCGGCGCTGCTGGGGTTTTCCTTCACGTCGAGCGTGATCTTGCTCGGGCCGCCATCAGGACCTTCGGGCGCATATTCGCCCAGTGTCTTGGTGAAGGCGATCTGCTCGGCATCATCGAAGTGGATCTGCGGGAAGACCAGGATGCCGCGCGCTTCGAGTTCCTCGCGCAGTTGCGCCGCGAGTTCACCGGAAAGCAGCTCTTCCTTGGTGTTGAGGATACGGCTGCCGATCTTCGGCTTGACGTGTTCGACCTTGAGCTTGGCCGTGGTTTCGACAGACATTCTGGACTCTCCCATTATCGGGTCGGCAATCGGATATGAGAACGCCGTTACCACATTTCCCGAACCCATGGGAGGGTCAAGAGCCGCGCAAGTCACCGCCCGCACGGTATGTCTTGAAAGTCAGTCCTTCGCGGGCGCGAGGCGGTCGAGCCAGGTCTCGACGATGCGCATGGCCTCGGCGTGGCCGGTGCTGACGCCCAGCCCCTCCTCCATCACGATCGCGCGCCCGATCCCGGCCAGCACGAGGCTGAGGCCCGCCGCGTCGAAACCCTCCAGCCGTTCGATGCGGTCGCCCAGGACGCGGCGGAAGATCTCGACCTGGCGCGCGCGCATCGCCTCGCTGTGCTCGGCCATGTATTCGCGCACGGCCGGGCGGTGGTTGGCGAGCGCCATGAACTCCAACGCCATCGCGGTGCGGCTGGTATCGGCGAAGAACTGCCAGAGCGCGCGCATCGGGTCCGCCGAGTTCAGCGCCTCCTCGATCATCCGGTCGCTTTCGGCCGCGCCCTGCCGCGAGACTTCGACGAACAGGTCGTCGGTGGTCGGGAAGTAGTAGTGGACCAGCGAGGGCTTGAGCCCGGCCCGCGCGGCGACGCGGCGGGTGCTGACGGCGGCATAGCCCTCGTCCCGGATCAGCTGGTTGGTCGCCTCGACGATGAGCGCCCGCGTCGCGGACGTCTCGGCACCGACCCTGCGCGCTGCGCCTGCCATCGTAATTCCCCTTTGCGACCGGCCTAGGGGCGCTGGCCGGCAAGATCAACCGGGGAACGGCGGATTGACCTTTGTTCCCCTTTTGTTCATACGCGACTCATGGAAAGGATCAAGGGTAGAGGCGCGGTCACCGGCGCGGCAAGCAAGCGCTTCAACCTGCCCGCAAGGGAGGCCGATGGAGACTGGCTCGACGAGGCCGAAGTGGTCGATGGTCCGGGCCGGCATCCGCGGACGACCGTTACAGAGGAGCATCCGCGCTCGATCCTCTCGTTCAACACCTCGCCCGACATCGGGTTCGATCGCTCGGTCAATGCCTATCGCGGCTGCGAGCACGGCTGCATCTACTGCTTCGCGCGGCCGAGCCACGCTTACCACGACCTCTCGCCCGGCCTCGATTTCGAGACCAGGCTGTTCGCCAAGCCGACCGCCGCCAAACTCCTGCGCGAAACGCTGGCCAAGCCGAGCTACAGGCCCGCACCGATCGCCATGGGCACCAATACCGACCCCTACCAGCCGATCGAAGGTCGCTATCGCATCACCCGCGCGGTGCTCGAACTGTGCCTGGAAGTGGGCCATCCGGTGACGATCACCACCAAGTCCGACCGCGTCCTGCGCGACCTCGACCTGCTTGAGCCGCTGGCGGCACGGAATCTCGTGCATGTCGGGATTTCCGTCACCAGCCTCGATCCCGTGCTGTCGCAGAAGCTGGAGCCGCGCGCCGCCTCGCCCGCCAAGCGCATGGCGGCGCTCGGGCGGCTGGCGCAGGCGGGCGTGCCCGCGCACGTCTCGGTCGCCCCGGTGATCCCCGCCATCACCGACCATTTCCTCGAGGCGATCCTGGAGGACGCGGCGGCGCGGGGCGTGCTCTCGGCAACGTGGATCATCGTGCGCCTGCCGCACGAGGTCGCGCCGCTGTTCCGCGAGTGGCTGGAGGCGCACTTCCCCGACCGCGCGGGCAAGGTCATGGCAACGATCCGCTCGATGCGCGGCGGGCGCGACAACGATCCGGAGTTCTTCACCCGGATGCGCCCGCAAGGCGTATGGGCCGACCTGTTCCGCCGCCGCTTCCGGGTCGCCGCCACGCGGCTCGGGATGAACGGCCCACGCATCGAACTGGACTGCACGCAGTTCCGCCGGCCGTCGCTGGACGGTCAACTCTCGCTGCTATAGCTTCGGCATCGCATTTCGAGGAGGCGCGCGACGATGATCCCGGCAGTTCTAGCGATCCTGGCCGCCGCTCCCGGTGCTGCAGAGCCGCCCATCGTGGACGCGGCCACCCTCGCCGCGCATCCTCCCGCAGAGACCATGAGCGCCCGCCCGCCGGCACAACGCCGCGCCGCCCCCGACCCTTCCTGCGCGGAAGGTTGCCTTTCGGCGATCGAGGCGGTGACCTATGCCTCCTACCTCGGCGAAAAGGCGGGCGTCGCGGGCATGTTCGACATGCCGGTGGTCGAGGTCGGGCAGCAGGGCGGCATGTTCTACCTCAATTCGGAAAAGGACTACCGCGACCGCAACTGCCTGACCGTGGCCGTCACGCCCGGCGCCATGCAGGCGATCGCGGGGACGACCGACCTGGCGCAGATCCGCAAGCGGCTGAACGGCCACCGCGTGATCGTGCGCGGCATCGCCCGGCAGGTGCGTATCGACTTCACGACGGGCGGCCAGCCCTCGG
>DATKFS010000270.1:0-1801 GCA_035511275.1 Novosphingobium sp. | reverse complement strand
TGCTCGGCGTGCTGGGGCTGGCGCGCGAGGATGCGGGCGATCCGGTGCGTTCGGACCAGGTGCCGCTGCTGATGAGCCTGCTCGACCAGGCCTCGATCGCCTTCGACCGCATGGCGCTGGAGGAGG
Source organism: Novosphingobium sp. (assembly GCA_035511275.1). Lineage (GTDB taxonomy): Bacteria > Pseudomonadota > Alphaproteobacteria > Sphingomonadales > Sphingomonadaceae > Novosphingobium. The sequence continues at coordinate 1,675 of DATKFS010000270.1, read as the reverse complement.
AGAACCTCGCCGCGCAGGCCGTGGGCGAGCGAGACCGCCTGCGGTCCGCGCTGCTGTCCTCGGTCGGCCATGACTTGCGCACGCCGCTCACCACGATCCTCTCGGCGGCGCAGGAGATGAAGCAGCAGCCCTCCGTGGAACTCGCCGAAGTGGTCGAGACCGAGGCGCGGCGGCTCAACCGCTTCGTCGCCAACCTGCTCGACATGGCGCGGGTCGAGGCGGGCGCGCTGCCGATGAAGCCCGAGGCGACCGACCTGTTCGACGCCGTCGCCAGCGCCGTCCACGATACCCGCGCCTCGCTGCAGGGGCGCGAGGTGGAGGTCGACATTGCGCCGGGCGTGCCTCTCGTCCGGCTCGACCCGGTGCTGCTGCACCACTGCCTCATCAACCTGCTCGACAATGCCGGGCGCTACGGCGATCCCGGCACCCCCATCGTGGTGCGCTGCCGCCGCCTGCCTGACGCGCTGCTGCTCTCGATCATCGACCAGGGTCCCGGTATCCCGCCCGGCCAGGAGCGGCGCGTGTTCGAGACGTTCACCCGGCTGGAGGGCTCCGATCGCGCGCGCCACGGAACCGGGCTCGGCCTCGCCATCGTCAAGGGCTTCGCCGAGGCCATGGGCCTCTCGGTCTCGGCGGCGAACAACGAGGACCCGCCCAATGGCAAAATGGGCGCCTGCTTCACCATCCGCATTCCGCAGGCGCTGATCCTCGCCGCGATCGTCGACGCCGCCATCGAAGACAGGGAAGTTCCATGAAACTGCGCCACAAGGTTCTGGTGGTGGACGACGAGCCGCACATCCGCCGCCTCATCCTCGCCGCGCTGGAGCGCGCGGACTATGCCGCGGTCGAGGCCGCCAGCGGGCGCGAGGCGCTGGAACGGCTGCGCGCGGAGCGGCCGGACGTGGTCCTGCTCGACCTCGGCCTGCCCGACCGCGACGGGCTGGAACTGGTGCCGCTGGTGAAGCGCGAGGCGGACACCACCCTGATCGTCGTCTCCGCGCGCGACGCCACCGAGGAGAAGGTCGCCGCGCTCGACCTCGGGGCGGACGACTACCTGACCAAGCCGTTCGATACCGACGAACTCCTCGCCCGCGTGCGCGTTGCCCTGCGCAACCGCACCACGCGCGGCGGGGCGACGGCGGCGCTGGCGGTGGCCGACGTGACCATCGACCTCATCTCCCACACGATCACCAAGGCAGGGCGCGAGGTGCACCTGACGCCCAAGGAATACGCGGTTCTGGCGCAGCTCGCGAAGTTCCCGGGGCGGGTCATCACCCACAACCAGATCATGGCGCAGGTCTGGCCCCACGAGCACGAACACCACGTCGAATACCTGCGCGTCCTCGTCCGCAGCCTGCGCCAGAAACTCGAAACCGATCCCCAGCGCCCGCAGATCATCAGCAACGAACTGGGCATCGGCTACCGGTTGCGACTGGCGGAAGGCAGCTAGATCCTCCCCATTGCTGCGCAACAGGGAGGAATTTGGACACACGAAAGCGCCCGCTGGCGAGTGCGGGCCTTACGCCGGGGAAATTCGCGCGAGAACCGAGGTAACATCGGGTCGGCGTCAAGGAGCGCCCATGCTGTGGGCTGCGAGTTTTCCTGCCTTGCGAGCGATGCCGGGTAAAGGCAGGTCAGCCCGGCTTGGCCTGTAGTCTCATAGATCGGTGCTTCG